>JBAUDS010000025.1:0-86754 GCA_049678185.1 Thermoanaerobaculia bacterium | reverse complement strand
GCCCAAGCCGCCGTAACCGGGCACCGACGGCCGAAGGCCGTTGGTCCGGCGCCAGGGGTTTGCGCCCGCATGCGGCGTTGGGCCTCGTCACCGATGTCCCCGCATCGCTGTCCTCGGCCCGCCTTGCCTGCGAACGCAGATCCCTGGCGCGCGACCCACGCGACTTCTACCACGGACTGCTTAGCCGCGAGGAGGAGACCCATGGTGCAGATCATCGAGTGCGTGCCCAATTTCAGCGAAGGGCGCGACCTGTCGGTCATCCGGCAGATCACCGACCGGATCGAGGCGGCGGAGGGTGTCGAGCTGCTGGATGTCGATCCGGGGCAGGCCACCCACCGCACGGTGGTCACCTTTGCCGGGACACCCGAGGCCGTAGTCGACGCGGCGGTCGAGGCGGCGCGGGTGGCCGCCGAGCTCATCGACATGAGCCGGCACCAGGGTGAGCACCCCCGATTTGGCGCCCTCGACGTCTGCCCGCTGGTCCCGGTGGCGGGGATCTCGATGGAGGAGACCGTCGAGCACGCCCGCGAGTTGGCGCGGCGGCTGGGCGACGAGGTAGGGCTGACGGTCTACTGCTACGAAAATGCCGCCACCAGCGAGGAGCGACGCAACCTCGCCACTGTGCGTGCCGGCGAGTACGAAGGGCTCAAAGACAGACTGTCGCAACCCGACTGGCAACCGGACTTCGGACCGGCGGTCTTCAACCCCCGTTCGGGCGCCACCGCCGTCGGCGCCCGCGACTTTCTGGTGGCCTACAACATCAACCTCAACACCACCTCCACCCGGCGTGCCAACGCCGTGGCCTTCGATGTGCGGGAGAAGGGGCGGATCAAGCGCCAGGGCGACCCGCTCACCGGCGAGATCGTCCGCGACGACAACGGCGACCCGGTCTACATCCCGGGGGGCCTCGAGGCGGTCAAGGCCATCGGCTGGTACATCGAGGAGTACGGCGTTGCCCAGATCTCGATGAATCTGACCAACATCTCGGTCACCCCGGTACATGTGGCCTTCGACGAGGTCTGCCGGCAGGCCGAGGCCCGGGGTCTCAGGGTCACCGGCTCCGAGCTGGTGGGTCTGGTGCCGCTCGAGGCGATGTTGCAGGCCGGTCGGTATTTTCTGCGCAAGCAGCAGCGCTCGCTCGGGCTGCCCGACAGCGAGATCATCAAGATCGCGGTCAAATCGCTGGGGCTGGACGACCTCCAGCCCTTCGACCCCGAAAAGAAGATCATCGAATACGTTCTGGCCGACAAGAGTCTCGATCTATTGGTGAATCGGCCGCTGGTCGACTTCGTGGACGAGACCTCGTCCGAGTCGCCGGCACCGGGTGGCGGCTCGGTCTCGGCGGCGGTCGGCGCGCTGGGAGCCGCGCTCGGCACCATGGTGGCCAATCTGTCGGCACACAAACGGGGGTGGGACGAGCGTTGGGAGGAGTTCTCCGACCAGGCGGTGCGCGGGCGGAGCTCGATCGACGAGCTCATTGCCCTGGTGGATGAAGACACCCGGGCCTTCAACGGCATCATGGCGGCATTCAGGCTGCCGCAGGGGACCGAGGCAAAAAAGGCGGAGCGAGCTCGCGCCATCCAGGAGGCGACAAAGAGAGCGATGGAGGTGCCGCTCGAGATCGCCGAGAAGGCCCTCGCTTCGATGGAGATGATCAAGGCCATGGCCGAGAGCGGCAACCCGGCGTCGGTCTCCGATGCCGGTGTCGGAGCGCTCTGTGCCCGCGCCGCCGTCCGCGGTGCCGCCCTCAACGTCAGGACCAACTCCTCCGGGCTGAACGACAAGTCTGCGGTCGACGAGTACCTGCGGCGCTCCGAGGCAGCGGTGAGCCAAGCCGAGACCCTGGAGAAGGAGATCCTGGAAATCGTGGCCGGAAAGCTCTAGACCGATGTGTGGACGCTACACCCTCTCGAGTCCCACCGACCTGCTGGCCGATCTGCTCGAGCTGGACTCGGTCCCCGAGCTGGCGCCTCGCTACAACATCGCCCCCACCCAGGAGGCCGCCGTCGTCCGGGTCGGCGGTGAGACCGGCGCCAGAGCTCTCGATCTGCTGCGCTGGGGCCTGATCCCCTTCTGGGCCAAGGATCCCGGCATCGGCAGCCGGATGATCAACGCCCGGGCCGAGACCGTGGCCGAGAAGCCCTCTTACCGGACCAGCTTCAAACGCAAGCGCTGTCTGGTCCCCGCCGACGGTTTCTACGAGTGGCAGGCCACCGGCGGCCCAAAGCAACCCTTCTACTTTCGCTTCGAAGGCGGCGGCCCTTTCGCCCTGGCCGGTCTCTGGGACCGCTGGGAGAAGGGGGAGGACGAGCCGGTCGAGACGTTTACCATCCTCACCACCGAGCCCAACGAAGTGGTGGCCCCGGTGCACCAGCGAATGCCGGTGATCCTGGACCGCGAAGGAATGGCCGTCTGGCTAGACCCGGCGATCGAGGAGGCCGAGCAGCTCCAACCGCTCCTCGGTCCGTTCCCGGCCGCGGGGATGGAGGCCTACCCGGTGAGCACCTTTGTCAACAGCCCGGGCAACGACACGCCGCGGTGTATCGAGCCGCTGGTGGAGTGATCAACCGAGGATTGCACAGTGCGGCTCTTTTACGCCTCGTTTCTCGACCCCGAGAACATGAGCGCCTACGAGTCGCTGGTGGCTCGCCTGCAGGCCGAGGTGCCCCGGGCCCTACGCCCGATTCCCGCCAGGACTCACCACCTGACCCTCGCCTTTCTGGGCGAGATCACCGACGGCGATGTCGACAAGTGTCTGGAGGTACTCGATTCGGCAACAGGCACAGCCGCTTCCAGCTTCTCGCTGGGTAGGCCGAAAATCCTCTACGGTCGTGGACAGCCGCGGCTGATCTGCGCCGACCTGGTCGAGGGAGGAGAGCACGTCGCCGCACTCCAGGAGGTTCTGCGGGTCGAGCTCTTGCAGCAACTACCCTCCCTCGTCGTTCGACCCAAGCCCCCGCACGTCACCCTGGCGCGCTTTGACAGAAGAGCCAACCGGCAGACGGCGCGAAGAGTAGAAGAGGCGCTGGCGCGGCAAAAGGACCCGGAGCAGACCCGGACCGACCGGCTGGTCTCGGTTCATCTGGTCAAGAGCAGCTTGACCCCCAACGGACCCGTCTACGAGAGCCTCGGTGAGGTAGCCCTTTCCTCTGATTAAACGGGGCCTCCATCGGGAGCCGGCGGGCCTTCGGGTTCGGCCTCAGGGTCTGGGTGGGAATCAGTCCTCGAGGCTGCGAAAGTAGTCGCGGAGAAAGCTGCGCTTGATGGGTCGGCCGTGTCTCTTCATGTAGTAGCGCCCTCTGAGAAGCTCTCCGGGACCTGAGATCTCCGCCTGAACTTGCCGTTGGACACTTCGGCCCACGTGTCGGCGGACAATGCTGGTCATAGCCAGCTCGCGGACGAGCGCCTCTTCGGCGGCCACCAGCCCCTCGACAAACGACTGGTCCCGTTGCGGCGGCTCGCCCCGATTGAGAAGAATGTGGAGGGCCCAGACCCTCTCCTCGGCGGAGCCCGAGACAGCGGCTCGATCCAGCTCCGACTCGTCGCGGTGCGCGACCCGCCAGGCAAAGACCTCGAGCCCCACCAGCGCACAAAGACAGACCAGGAGCATTAGATCCGCTCCCAACCGTCGTCGAATGTCTTCGAGACTCATCGCTTCCGCTCTCGTCAGAAGAATGGCGCCAGCTCTATCCAAACCTCCTTGGCGTTGACCAGCCAAAGTCCTACCAGAGCCACCCAGCCGCTGATCACGGCCGCCCATTCCCACCGCCGGGGACCGCGCCACTTGCCGGCGCTGGCGAAAAATCCCGCGGCCAACACGAGCATGAGAGGCTCGACTGGAACCCGGTATCTGGACATGGCAATAATCGCCACGGGTACCAAGAACGCCAGGAAGACAATCGCCAACAGAATCCTATGGGTCCCTCCCGGCAGCACCCAGAACAGACCCGGCAGGGCGGCGGCCATGACCAGCATGGTGCTCAGGACGCTGAGCCCGATCAAGGTACGTCGCACCCCGATCAGATCGAGTCGACCCTGGTACAGCCGCCGCCGATAATGGCGGTCAAAGAAGGACAAAGGCGTCACCCAGTCCGCCAGCCGCTTGACCCGCGTCCGTAGGTAGAACTCTGGATAGGCGCGGGCAAAACCGAGGCCCCGGTGCACATTTTCGTTCGACCGGTCGATGAGGTTTGCCGCCCGCGATTGCGGCCAGACCGAATCCGGAGGCGGCTCGAGCAGCCATCGGCGGAAAGGCCCCTCGGAGGCCTCGATCCTCTCCATCCCGGAACCCGTGTAATCGAAGTTTATGTACTTCGCATTGACACCCCAGTGCATGTTCTTTCCCAGAGTGGAGCCACCGACCACCCAGCGGCCGTATACCTCGGCGTTGCGAAAAGTCCACGGCAACACGACTACCACCGTCGAGAGAACGAGCAGGGCGGCCCGGATCGTCCGCAAGCCGAGAGAGTCCCGAGATCTAGATCCAATCAAGAGCAGGCCGAAGAGCACAGGTAGCGGCAGCGCCGCTTCCTTGGTCAGGATCGCCAAGCCGAGCAGCGCACCCACCGCCACCAGGCGCACACGGATCTGTCTCGGAGAGAGCTCCGACCCCAGGAGGGTGGTGAACAGGTAGACGGCCGGCAGCAGAAAGCAGAGAAAGAGGGTCTCTGGCCAGAGCAGGTGACTGTAGGCGATGAGAGGCAAATACCCCGCCCACAGGAGCCCTGCCACCAGGGCGGCCCGATACGAGAAGAGCCTATGAGCCAACAGAACGATGCTCGCGCCGACAATCCCGCAGAGCAGTACCTGACAGACCTTTGCCGCGGTGATGCCGTGCTCACCAAACCAACTGAGAAACAGGCTCAAGAAAGCCGGGTAGATCGGCGGCCATAGATGCCCGGGAGATCCCATATAAAAGCCGAAGCGACTCCACATGGCGGCCAGCTGAACATAGTGAGCCTCGTCCGCCCACAACTCCAGCTCGCCGCTCAGAGCCAGAAAGATCAGACGGACCAAAACCCCCAGCGCCACCACCCCACCCAGCAGGCGCCGGCCACGGGGGTCGATCTCTGCCGTGTCTTGGCCTTGGCGCTCTTGAGGCGGCCGACTGTCCAACTCCGCGCCATTTGGGGAATGAACCCGCAAGCAGGCTCCTACAGTGTGGCCAGCATGTCGCGCGCGGTGGCGGCCTCCGGGTCGTCAGGGGCCAGCTCGACATAGCGCTGGAGAAGCTCCTTCGCCCGCACCGTGTCACCGGCATTCAGCATGCAGAGCGCCAGGAAGTAGTGGGCCTGGGGCTGATCGGGAACCGCGTCGAGCACCCGCTCGAAAATCTCCCGCGCTTCCTCGACATTGCCGGCGTTGAAGTGCTTGATGCCGAACTCCAGAAAGCCCGCGCCCAGAAAGCCGGGGTTCGCCGCCTTCATGGCCGCAAAGGCCTCTTCGGCCTTGGCGGTCTCGCCGAGCACCCGGTAGTCCAGATAGAGAATGCCGTAGCTGCTCGCAGAGTTGGGCTCGAGCTCCAGATGACGCTGGGCGCTGGCGATCGACTTCTCGAACTGCCCCAGATTCAGGTAGATACCTGCCAGCGCTCCATAGGCGGGTCCCAGCTCGGGATCCATCTCGAGAGCACGCTCGAATCTCGCCGCGGCGCCCTCGAAGTCACCGGCCTGGACCAGGGCCACGGCGGAGTTGAAGACGAGAACGGCCGTGTCGGCGCTCGGCTCGAGCTCCTCCAAACGCGCCAGAGCTTTGGCCGCGCCCTCCTCGTCGCCCATCTCCCGGTAGGCCTCGATCTGGATACGCACGCCGAAACTGTCATCGGGGGTGAGCTCCAACAGGCGCTCGGCGGCGGCGGCAGCCTGCGGATAGCTCTCTTTTCTCAGAAAGGTCATGGCCAGCGCCCGGTGAACTTCGGGAACCTCCGGATGGTCAGCGGCGAACTGCTCGAACTTCTCGATTGCCAAATCGAGATCTCCGGCGTCGAAGGCTTCGGCACCAGCCTCGTAGAGCCGGGCCGCCTGGGCGGAGGTCACCTGGGGGCCGGTCGGTGCGGCCGGTGCCGCCATCGGACTCCCGGTCCCCGCGACCAGCATCCATGTTGCCCGCAGCACGTCACCGACAACCGGATTTAGGGGCTCCTCGAACGCCTGATAGCCCTCCTTTTCGAGGCGAATGACAAAACGCTTGGTGGCATCCAGGAGCACCACCGTGAACTTCCCCTTCTTGTTGGTTTCGCGGACGGTCTCGTCGTTGGTGTCCAGATTGACAATGGTCACCGTGACCCCTTCCAGCAGCTGTTCCTCCTGGTCGATCACCGTGCCAAAGATCCGACCCTGGGCCGCAGCCCAAAGTGTGTTCGCGGCGGCAAACAGCAGAATCAACAACGTGGCATTTAGCAGTCGTTTTCCAGTCATAACCCCTCCTGAATCTCCCAATTCTAGCCGGTATCGCCTTTCGAGCTCTCTTTGAACTGGCGCAGGAGCTCTTCGAGCTCTCGAGTGCGCGGCTCCTCCGGGTCCAGCTTCCGCGCCCGACGAAGCCAGCGCCGGGCCTCGTCGACATCTCCCTGCCTGAACGCCCAAAGACCAAGGGCGGCACGGGGCTCGGCCAGATCGTCACCCAGCCGCGTGGCCCGGCGATAAAAGCGCTTGGCCTCATCCAGCCGCCCGTCCCGCAGCGCGGCATCGCCCAGATCCAGATAGATGAACGGATTACGATTGTCACGCCGATCCAGCAGCTCGAGCAGCTTGCCCGCTGCATCCTTCTCACCTCGGAGCCGGTAGAGCAAACTCAGGTTGTGGTAAGCCACGAAGTGATCACTGTCGACATCGATCGCCGCTTTGTAGGCCTCCTCGGCGCCGGCGGCATCGCCGGACCGACGGAGGGCCACTCCCAGATTGGCCCAGCCGTCGGCCAGCTCGGGTTCCAGCTCGAGGGCGAGCCGGGACATGGCGAGCTCCGCGCTGGTGTCGCCCTCCTGCAGCAGCTCGGCACCGCGATTGGCGTAGTAGCGTGCCAGGGCCTCGATATCACTGATCGGTCGAGCCCGGCCGTAGTTTTCCGGCGACACCACACCGAACTCGAGGATGTGGCGCTCCCCCAAACCGCCGTAGCCGGCCGTCACGTGTCCCGAGACCACCACCAGGTCACCCTTCTTACGGAATCCCTGGACCTCGGGGATGTTCATGTAGTAGGTGGAAAGACCGAGATCCCGCGTCAGCGCCACAAAGAGCTGGGTAAACGCCAGGCAGTTCGCCTTGCCGGTGTCGAAGGTCTCCTTGGCCGTCCCCGTACGTCCCTCCGCGTAGACGAGGCCAAGTTTCTCCGGATCGCCCATGGCCTCCAGCAGCTGCTGTAACTGCATCACGGAGGGTGAGCCGGGATCGATCTGGGAGGCGGCCCAGACTCGCATCTCTTCGGTCAGGCGATCCGGCATCTGGAGTTTCGCAGGGTCGAGACCACGCTCGCGGATGGTCGCGTCCCGCTCCTGCCGCCAATCCTGCGCCAACCCTGCGCCGGCCCCGGCCCAGACAAGTCCCAGGAGGGCCAACGTCAGAGTACTCGGATGCCCGGGCATATTTTCGACTCCGAGGAGTCTTTGCCAACGGCTCCTCTCGACCTCCTGGCTCAGGATATCTCAAGGTCAGAGAGAGCCACCGCCTCTGTGTCCGACCGTCCCATCCGCCCGCTCGTATCCCCAGAAGGAGGTGCCGAAAACCACGGCGTGGACGAGGTCCGGGTGCTATGATCGCCCGACCTGCGGCGGTCGGCGGACCGCCGATTTGCCCGCCACGATGGGAAGATTCCCTTGATGAAACAGATGTGCCTCAGCCTGCTGGTACTCCTCGCGGTGTGCATCGCGCCGCGGGTCGTGTCGGCCGAGGAGCTGTGGATTGCCGACATCAAGCAGGCGCTGGCCCTGGCCGACCACCGGGATGAATACCTGCTGGTGGATCTGTACGCCGATTGGTGTCATTGGTGCAAGCTCCTGGAGCGCGAGGTCTTTTCCACCCATCGTTTCAAGGAATTCGCCAGTCAATTCGTTCTGCTTCGTGTCGACACCGAAGACGGCGGTCAGGGCACCCGTTTTGTCGAGCGCCTCGGCACCCCCAGCCTGCCCACAACCCTGATTCTGAATCCCCGCATGGTCAAGGTCGCCGAGGTCGAGGGCTACCTCCCCACCGAGAAGATGATCGAGGCCCTGGAAAGTCAGCTTGCGGCCTACCGCGCGCTCGAACAAGCGCTGGCAGAGTTCGGGGAGGGTGACGATCCGGCGATCCTCTACACCCTGGGCAAAGAGCTCCAGGCGCGCAACGACGGCGAGCGGGCCACCGAGCTCTATCGACGTCTGCTCGAAGGCCCGGGAGTCACTCCGGAGCAGGAGCTCTCCGCTCGCTTTCGGCTTGTCAACTCATTGCGCCTCAGTCAGCGGTTCGACGAGGCGCAAGAGGAGCTCGAGCAGGCTCGGATCCTCGCCACAGCGCAGCAGAACAACCGACTTCTGGAGCATCTCGATCTGCTGGCCGCCGATCTGGCCCGTGAGCGTGGTGACTGCCGCTCGGCCTTGACCTACCTCCAGACCTTTCTCGAACGCTACCCTCAGAGCAGTCTGCGCCCGCAGGCCCGGCGTACTCTCTATGCGCTCAGGACCAATGAAGGCGCTTGCTCCTAGTACCGTTTTGGACACTTTACGTGAGCTATCCGATATGACACTCAACAGCAGCAGACTTCTCGCCGTGGGCAAACGCTGGTTCCTGGCGGCACTCGTGTTGTCGGCAGCAGTCGCTCCCTCGCTAGGCCAGATGCGGCGGGTGGAAAAAGGATCACTCGAGGTGGTCGCCGACAGGACCGCCTACGAAGCCGGTGCGGACGCCCGGCTGGCCGCGGTGATGGCCATCGAGTCGGATTGGCACACCAACAGCCATGAGCCGACCTACGACTATCTGATCGGCACCGACGTCCGTATCGAGCTGCCCGAGGGTTGGCCGGCGGCCGAAATCGCCTACCCCGGTGGCGAGATGAAGAAGTTCGGCTTTGCCGAGGATCCCCTGTCGGTCTATGAAGACGAGGTGGTGATAATCGGCAGCTTTACCGTGCCCGCCGATGCCACCGACGGCAACTGGCCGGTGGATGTCAGCCTCACTTATCAGGCCTGCGATGACCGTTCCTGTCTGGCACCGGTGACCACCACGAAGACCTTTCAGCTGACGGTTGGAGCCGGAGGGCAGTCCACGCTGCCGGAGCTCTTCGCCGCTGCCGTCGGCGGACCGCCGGCCGGAAGAAAACCTGCCAACCTGGCCCTCGTGCTCCTGCTCGGCGTCCTCGGTGGGTTGATCCTCAACGCCATGCCTTGCGTGTTACCGGTGCTGTCGCTCAAGATCTTTGGTCTGGTCAAAAGCGCCAGTCTCGGCCGCTCACAGGTGGTCGTGGGCTCGTTGGCGACGGCAGTTGGCATCCTGCTCTCCTTCTGGGCGCTGGCGCTGGCGGCGATCGCCGCTCGCTCGGCCGGCTCGGCAGTCGGCTGGGGCGTCCAGTTCCAGGAGCCGTTGTTCGTTACCTTCCTGGCGGTCGTGGTCATCCTCTTCTGCCTCAACCTGTGGGGTCTGTTCGAGATACGGCTGCCGGCTGGGCTGGCACGGCTGGCCGACTCCGGCCCGAAGCAAGGTATCCCGGGCCACCTGGTCTCCGGTCTGTTTGCAACGTTGATGGCCACACCCTGCTCGGCACCCTTTTTGGGCACCGCGGTGGGCTTTGCCTTGAGCCAGCCGGCGTCGACCGTCCTGGCTGTCTTCACCGCCATAGCAGTCGGCATGGCGCTTCCCTATCTGCTGCTCGCGGCGGTACCGGGATTCGCCCAGATGCTCCCCAAGCCGGGGCCGTGGATGGAGAACCTGCGGATATTCATGGGCTTTCTGCTGTCCGGCGCCGCGGTGTGGCTGTTCTACGTGCTCGCGGCCCAGGTCAGCCCCGAGCGGCTCGCCTTTATCGAGCTGTCCATCCTCGGGCTGGCGCTGTTTGTCTGGATGAGTCATCAGGCGACCGGCAGGCGAGGCCTCCGCACCGTCGCTGTCCTGGGGACCGTTCTCAGCATTGCCACGTCGCTCGGCTTGGCGGCGGGGGCGCGGGGCGAGGCCGGGGGCGCGAGCGTCGAGTCCGCCAACCATTTGATCTCCTGGTTGCCCTTCGACCGCCAGGAGGCCGAGCGCCTGACCGCGGAGGGTGAGCTGGTCTTTGTCGACGTTACCGCCGATTGGTGCTTCACCTGCAAGGTCAACGAGCGTCTGGTGCTCGAGACCCCCGAAGTAGCCGCGACCTTCGAGCGCTTGGGCGTCATCCCCATGAAAGCCGACTGGACCAACCGCAACGATGACATCGCCAGCTTTATGGCCGACTTCGACCGCTACGGCATCCCCTTCTATCTGCTCTTCCGTCCCGGCGCGGAGCCGCATCTATTCGGCGAGCTGCTGACGAAAGAGGGACTGATCGAGACCGTCGAAGAGGCTGCGCGGGTGGCGGACGCGCCCCAGGATTCGCGTTAGTCTTACCCCCTCATGGACCTCCTGCAGATCCTTCTGGGTGTGGCTCTGCTCTACGCCGGGGGCGAGGGTCTGGTGCGTGGGGCGGCGGCCCTGGGCCGGAGATTCGGGCTGACACCCATGGTGATCGGGCTCACCGTGGTCTCCTTTGGGACCTCCAGCCCGGAGCTCGCGGCGTCACTGACCGCCGTCTTGCAGGGATCCCCCGCGGTCTCCTACGGCAACATCGTGGGCTCCAACATCGCCAATCTGGGACTGGTGCTGGGTGCCACGGCGGCCATCTGGCCGCTGGCCGTCGCCGCCCGCTTCCTCAACCGGGAGATGCCCCTGCTGACGGTCGTCAGCGCTTTGATGTTCTGGCTGGTCCGTGACGGCTCGATCGACCGCCTCGAAGGACTGGGTCTGGTCGTGGCTCTCGCCATCTACCTTCGATTTCTGCTCCGCCAACCGGCCGAGCCGGAGGCGGTCACCGAGGAGTTCGAACGGGAGTATGGTGGTGGCAGTCGCTCCGTCGCCTGGAGCCTGGTCCTGGTGCTTGGGGGAATCGGTCTGCTGGTACTGGGGGCCAACAGTCTGGTTCACGGAGCCGTGGGGATCGCGCGCGACCTGGGGGTGAGCGAGCGGGTCATCGGACTCACCGTCGTGGCTTTTGGCACCAGCCTCCCCGAGCTCGCCGCTTGCGTCGTGGCGGCGATGAAGCGGGAGGGTGACATCGTCCTGGGCAATCTCATCGGCTCCAATCTCTTCAACATTCTCCTTATTCTCGGGACCACCGCCCTTGTCCGTCCCTTGAGCCTGGAGACGCAGTCGGTGCAGCTCGACCTTGCCGTCATGCTGGCGTTGACGCTGGTGGTGTGGCTGTTCCTTACTACCGGCAAGCGGTTGGTGCGGTGGGAGGGGGTGGTCTTGCTTGTTGGGTATGGTGTTTATGCGGCCAGCCTATTTATGTAAGAGGAAGGGCTTGGGGGCTTGAGGGCTTGGGGTTCCCCCTCCCGCCCCCAAGCCCTTATTTCCTTTTTCGTGCCTTCTCGCGTAAAGCTCTGAACCTCGCCAGCCGCTCCGCCAGCTCTTCTTCGAATCCCTCTCCCCGAGGTTCGTAGAAACGGGTGCCCTGGAGACTCTCGGGTAGGCAGTCGAGACCTCCTACTCCCTCTTTGGTGTCGTGGGCGTAGACGTAGCCGTCGCCGTACCCCACCTCTTCCATCAGCCGGGTGGGGGCATTGCGCAGGGCGAGCGGTACGGGGTCGGCCGGCTGCTCGGCCAGGGTGCGCCGCACCCGCGAGTAGGCCCGGTAGACGGCGTTGCTCTTGGGCGCCAGCGCCAGGTAGAGCACCGCCTGCGCCAACGCCAGCTCGCCTTCGGGTGAGCCCAGCCGGTGATAGGTATCCCAGGCCGCCAGCGTCTGCGGCAGTGCCTGGGGATCGGCCAGCCCCACATCCTCGCTGGCAAAGCGAGCCATACGACGAGCCACGTAGAGCGGATCCTCGCCCGCTTCCAGCATCCGCGCCAGCCAGTAGAGCGCCGCATCGGGGTCGCTCTCGCGGAGCGATTTGTGGAGGGCGGAGATCAGATTGAAGTGCTCCTCACCCGACTTGTCGTAGAGCAGCACCTTCTTCTGGGCCAAGCGGGTCACTCGCTCCGCCGACAGCTCGACCGTTCCATCGGCGGCCGCATCCTCGACCGCCAGTTCGAGCAGATTGAGCGCCTTGCGAGCGTCCCCGGAAGCCAGCTGTACCAGCTGCTGCCGCGCCTCTACCGACAGCTTCACTCCGCTGGCCCCCAAACCCCGCTCGGAGTCGGTAAGCGCCCGCTCCACGATGCTCTCCAAGGCCGCGAGATCGAGCGGCTGCAGAACGACTACCCGACAGCGGGACAACAAGGCGGCATTGAGTGCGAAAGAGGGGTTCTCGGTCGTCGCCCCGATGAGCACGATGTCCCCGCGCTCCACATAGGGGAGGAAGGCATCCTGCTGGGCGCGGTTGAAGCGATGGATCTCGTCGACAAACAGGAGGGTGCGGCGCTCCGGGTCACGAAACAGGATGGAGGCTTCCGCCATCACCTGCTTGACCTCCTTGATGCCCGAGGTCACGGCACTAAACGGCACAAACCTACAGGAGATCCGATCGGCGATGATCCGTGCCAGCGTCGTCTTTCCCGAGCCGGGCGGCCCCCAGAAAATCAGGGATGGTACCCGCCCCTCCTCGATCGCCCGCCGTAGAAACCCACTGCTGCCGACCAGGTCGTCCTGTCCGACTATCTCCTCGAGCGTGGAGGGTCGAATGCGATCGGCCAGCGGCGCCCGACCACCGGCTGGCGGTGTCGAGCTCTCCTGATCATCGAAGAGGGTAGGTGACATGACCGATTCAACCGCGAGGCAGAGCCGCCCATTCGACCAACCCCTCGCCGGCAAACACCTCTCGCAGCGGCTGCACTTTGGCTCCCTTGAGGTAGTCGAAACAGAGATCCTGATAGTCGAGTACCGACGGAGTCCCCAGATCCTTTGCCAGCACCACCAGACGATCGCCGACCCGCAGGAAGTCACCCGCGGCCACACCCTCCCCTCCCCAACCGGGCCCGCTTTCGAGATCAACCTCTTGCCAGTCGAGGGCTTCGTAGGTGATGCCGGCAGCGGACAGCATCTCCTTGATCACCGTCAGCCGCGAGAAGGCCAGTTGCCTCGCCGACCAGCTCGTCAACCAGTCGGCTACCGAGGTGAGGTCGGGAGCAAGAATCTTGATCTGTGTCAGCCCGAAGACCCGCGAAGGAGCCGCCAGGGTATCGGCAAGGGAGACCACCACCGTCGGCAGATCCGCATCGTCATCGGGGAGTGATGCTGCCCCCGGTGACTGCAAACGCAGGCGGGGAGTAATCTCGCTTGCCGGCTCGAAGAACTCGAGTCGGAGGTGATAGCGCTGGGTGCCAAATCCCGGCAGCTTGGCCTTCGGGGCTTGGGGATCGTACTTCTCGGCAAAGGGCTGGAGCTCGCCGGGGACCGACCAGGTGCGAGGCCACTCGGGTCGATAGAACTCCCGGAATTCGAAGCTCTCGAGATCCGAAGCATCGCTGACCTCGAAGTAGGGGCTGAAACCCTCGACGGTGAACCAGAGGATGCGCACCTCTTCGCTGCTGGTCCAGCGGCGCAGGGCCTCCGTGGGCACCTCCTCGCCGCGGATCTCGAGCCGCGAAGCCTCGGTGAAATAGATGGTGCCGCCGCCGAGCGTCCGAGCTTCGAGAACGGCGTGGAGAGTGAAGGGGGTGCCGCTCTCGATATGCAGATGTCCGGTCTTCGCCATTCCGGTGCCCGCGACCTCGATGGCGATCCAGGCCCGCTGCGGCTCGGGAGCCAGCGTCTTCTCGACCCGCTCCGAGAGCAGCAGAAATGCCATAACGGCCACGACGGCACCGACAACGATCCATCGGACCTTGCGCTCGGGCGTCATGGCCTGATTCTAGCCGCGTTTGATCGCGGGCACTGGCAGGCTTGAGAAAGGGATTCGGATGGTTGGTATCGCGGGTCTAGCTGCCGCCAAGCTCTTGCAGCTTGGCCACCACATCGCGATAGGTGGAATTGACCCCGTAGATTTCGACAAAACGCTCGCGGGCCGCTTCCTTGTTGCCAATTTCCAGATACAAATCACCCAACTCGTAAACGAGGCCCAGCGTCTCGTCTTCCGAGATCGAGGGTGAGTCAAGGCCCCGCTGGTACCACTTTATGGCCAGCTCGGGGAAACCCTTCTCCTTGAAACAGAGAGCCAGGAGCGAGCAGCACTCGACCAGATAGCGCTGGTCCTTGGCCGCCAACTGAAACTCGCCGATAGCCTCGTCTATCAATCCCATCTCGCGGTAGGCGATCCCTAGGTTGTAGTGGGTATCGAAGTCCTCGTCGGAGAGGGTCTCGGCCATGCCCTTCTTGAATCCTTCGACAATATCCTCGATCGACTCCTCTTCCCCCGGCAGCAGAAGCTCCTCGCCGTTGATGATCTCCTCCCGGCGAAGCTCCGCTTCCAGCTCGGATGCCAGGTCGAAGAACTCGTCCTCGGCTTCGAACAGGGCTTCGGCCGGCGGCGCCTGATCCTCTCCGGCCGGCGGCTCCTCCTCCAACCAGCTGAGATCGGCATCGCCAAGATCCAAATCCTCGGCAAGGACGAGTGACTCCTCCTCGGCCTCGATGGCGAGCTCTTCTGTGGGTGCCACCACCCGCCCATCCTCGACGGTGAATCCCTCGCCGAGAATCTGATCCCTCACCCTTTGCCATGCCTCGGACTCGTCTTTCTCCTGTGCCACTGTCACCAGCTGGTTGGCCAGCTCGGTTACCCCGGAAAGATCTTTGGCTTCGAGCTTGAGAGTGATGAGCCGACTCATGGCCTCGAGATTGTCCGGCTCCTCGGCCAGCAGCTCCTCGAGTTTCTCGACCGCCTTGTCGTCCAGGCCGTAGCGGGAGAGAACGTCGGCCTCGGTGAGGAGCTCTCGAAGGCGCTCTCCGGGCTCGGGGTCGGCCTCGACAATGGGGACCGCCCTCTTCATGGGAAGGGAATTGGCTACCTGAGTCGCCGGCTCGGCACTGGCCATCGCCATCGCTGTCTCGGGAGCGGCGGCCGGAGCCACCGGTGGAGGTGTCTTGATCGGCTCCTGCTCGAAGTCCCCGAGATCAATCTCGATCTCGACCTCTTCGACGGGCGACTCGGTGACCGCGACCGCGGCGTCGGCCAACTCCTCTACTTCGTCGGCGGATAGGACATCCAAGGCATCCTCAATACCTGCCTCGACCGACTCGGTGTCCGGCGGCGCCGTCGAGGCTTCGTCAACCTCGGCGGCTGCGGCCGCGATGGCAACCTCGATCGCATCGGCCGACTCCGATCCGGGCAGCGGGCCAGTGTCAGCCACCGCCGCCGCCGGCTCTTCGCCCTCCATGAAGGACTCCAGGTCGAAGTCCTCCTCTTCGGCGGCCTCTTCAATCCGTGCTTGGAGGTTTCTGGCCTCGGGGTTCAAATCGATGGCGGCCGAGATGAGACGATCGGCCTCCTCGGGATGGCCGGCGGATTTCAAATCCTCTACGGCGCCGGCGACAAAATTGAGATCGCTGGGGTCGATCTCGAGAGCGCGCAAGCAGACTCGGCTGGCCTCTCCGATCCGGCCGCTCGAGAGCATCATCTTGGAGATGGCCCGATACTGCTCGAGGGCATCCTTCAATCGCCCACGCTTCTGATGAAGCTCAGCGAGCTTCAGGCGACGCGAGGGATCGCCCGGCTCCAACTCGACCATCTTCTTGTGGATCTCGATGACCGAGTTGAGATCTCTGAGCTTGAGGTAATATTCCGCGACCACCTCGTACTGGCTGACGGCCTCCCTGGTCAGGCCCTGCCGGTGCTGGAGGTCCGCCAGGTTCTCGATGGCCTCGATCAGAGTTGGGTCGAGGCGGATGATCTTCTTGTAGATCGCGATGGCCTTGGCGTAGAAACCTTCATTGGTGAAGTGCTGGGCGGTCTTCTTGTAAAGGGTGATGGCCTCGTCTACCCGGTTCAGGCGCTCGAACACGTCGCCCACTCGTTTGAGAGTGCTGGTGTCGTTGGGATGCGCCTTGAGGATCTTCCGGTAGCGCGAGAGCGCACCCTCCAGCTTGCCGCGGCTGAAGAGCTTCTCGGCCTGAATGATCAGCTCCTGGCGCTTTTCGGCCTTCACCGACTGGCCTCCGAGATTCTCGGCAGGACCGAGCGGAAGGTCAGACGATGAGCCGGGGAGGGCCCGAACTCGGCCAGCGCACGCCGATGTTCTTCGGCGCCGTAACCCTTGTTGTCGGCAAAGCCATACTGAGGATAATCGCGGTCGAGCTCGCGCATGCCGCGATCCCGCTCCACTTTGGCCAGAATGGAGGCGCAGGCTATTGCATAGCTGAAGCTGTCGCCGCGGATCAATGGCAGACAGGGAGCCTGGCGCGTCGGTAGCGATACCGCATCCACCAGGACACAGTCCGGGGCGGGATCGAGGTCGTCCAGAGCCTCGACCATGGCCCGCTTCGTGGCTTCGAGAATGTTGATCCGATCGATGATCGCTGGTGCCACCTCGACAACCGACCACGCCACCGCAGTCGTGCGGATGAGGTCGGCCAGCCGTTCCCGGCGCTCGGGGCTGACCACCTTGCTGTCATCGACTCCTGGGATGGGCAGCGAGGGATCCACGATCACGGCCGCCGCCACGACCGGACCGGCGAGACAGCCACGCCCGGCCTCGTCGACACCGGCTATCCTGGAAAAACCCGAAGCTTGTAGGTAGCCCTCGAGCCCTCCGAGCAGGCGGAGCCGATAGCTCTCTACCATCAGCTGTCCCAGAGTCGCCAACCAGATTTCCTTCCGATCTGTGTGAGATCCCGGTGCTCGAGCCTCAGCTGTCGCTGGCGACAGCCTTCGGGCGGTCCTCCCGGCGCTCTTCGATGCGAGCCGCTTTGCCTCGCAAGCTTCTCAAATAGTACAACTTCGCTCGTCGCACCCGACCACGCCGGACGACCTCGACCCTGTCGATCACAGGAGAATGCAGGGGAAAAACCCTTTCCACGCCGACACCCCCCGAGATCTTGCGCACCGAAAAGGACTCGCCGGTGCCTCGCCCTCGACGGGCGATGGCCACCCCCTGGAAGACCTGAATCCGCTGCTTGTCCCCTTCTGAGACCTTGACATGGACTCGCAAGGTGTCACCAGCTCGAAATTCCGGAATATCCTGCCGCAGGTACTCTTTTTCGACTTCTTGGAGCTTGTTCATATCTCGTTCACCTTCAATGACTTCTGAGCTACTGTCAATGGGATAGCTCACTATTATCGGTCGTTGACTGGCCTCTGGCAAGACGGGCCAGGGTTTCCTCTACGGGTAGACCCTCCTCGGCGATCAGGCCCTCGAGCTGCCGGCGCTGCGCCTCGGTCAATCGGGTCTTCGACAGCAAATCCGGCCTCCTACGCAAAGTGGAGCGCAGCGCCATACGCTCCCGCCACACCCTGATGGCCTCGTGATCCCCCGACAGGAGAACCTCCGGAACCAACTGTCCCTCCACCTCCCGGGGCCTGGTGTAGTGGGGATGATCCAGCAGGCCGTGGCGGAAGCTGTCCTCGATCACCGAGTCCTCGCTGCCGACGACCCCGGGTATCTGCCGGGAGAGGGCCTCGATCAACACCATAGCGGGCAGCTCTCCGCCCGCCAGAACATAATCCCCGATCGAGATCTCCTCATCCACCACCGACTCCGTCACCCGTTCGTCGATTCCCTCGTATCGACCGCACAACAACACCAGCCGACCCCGACCGGCCAGCTCGCAAACCTTGGCTTCGGAGAGCCTGGTCCCTTGCGGGGACAACAAGACACGCCACACCTGTTCGTCCCCGGCGACCTCCTGCACGGCTCGAACCCATGGCGGCGCCATCATCACCATGCCACTTCCCCCACCATAGGGCTCGTCATCCACCGATCTGTGCCGGTCGGAGGTGAAATCCCGGAGATCGTGCACTGTCGCCTCGAGCAGGCCACCATCGACCGCCCTGCCCACCAGACTCGTGGCCAGGAAACCGGCAAACAGCTCGGGGAAAATCGTTATGACGTCGATGCGCATGCTTCTAAAAGCCCTTCGGGCAGCTCGAGCTCTATTCGACCGTCGACGACATCGAGGGTGCGAACGTAGTCCCGGACAAAGGGGATCAAAACCTGCTGCCGACCGTCGCTGACCTCCAGGATGAGCCCGCCACCATCTTCGACGACTCCGGTAACCTGCCCGAGCTCACCCTTTCGACTGTCGACACACCGACACCCGACGAGCTCGAAGTAGTAGTAGCTACCATCAGGCGCCGGTGGTGTCTCATGGCGCTGCACCTCGAATAGTGCACCTCTGAGCAAATCGGCCTGGCTCCGATCATCGACCCCTTCCAGCCGTATCAGGGTTCCGCGTGTGTGCTGGCGGCGCTCCCTGACCTTCGCGACGCTCCTGTCGCCGTTGCTCGAGACCACCTCGATGCGGTCGCCGGGGGCCAGCCGCCCCGGCACATCGCTCTGCAGGTCCACCAGTACCTCTCCCCGCAGGCCATGTGGCCGTCGTACCGTGGCCACCACAACGGTTTCCGGAAGCGATCTGGATGGATCAGTCTTCGATGATTTCGAACTCATAGTGCTCGCCGTCCCGAGAACCGCGAGCAGCTAGAAGCGAGCGGATGGCCCGTACAGTCCTTCCCTGCCGTCCGATGACTTTGCCCAAGTCCTCTTCGGCGACCTCCAGCTCGAACAGAATGGACTCGCGTCCGGAGATCTCCTCGACAGCGACCTGGTCTGGCTCATCGACCATCAGACCGACAAGGCGGACGAGTGATTCGCGCGCTGATGTCACTGCTGCGCTGGAGCCTCTGTTTGCTGACGGAGGAGCTTTTTGACGGTCGGGGTGAGCCGGGCACCACGTTGTACCCAGTGCTCCACCCGTGCGCCGTCGATCTTGATCTCGGCCGGGTTGGAGCGCGGATTGTAGTAGCCGACCTCGTCGAGGGCCGAGGCGGTCGGCACCCGGCGCGAGTCCGAGACCACGATCCGGTAGAACGGCTTGTTGCGCGCTCCCCTCCGGCTCAGGCGTATCTTCAACATACAACCTCCAATATCCTTGTAACCTGAATGCACACACCCCCGAGGCGGCCAGCGGCCGGCCCATTGGGTGCTCGAAACGACAGATTCTACCAGTTATCGGCGCAGCAACGCCAGTATTCGCTTGGCTAGCGCCCGGCGCGGCCGCCGAGAGCCTTTTTCAGCCACTTGCCCTGAACCCCCTTGAGCATCCGCTGCATGCCGCGATATTGCTTGACCAGCTGATTTACATCCTGTACCCGCACTCCCGAGCCGCGGGCAATCCGGCGCTTGCGGCTGGCGTTGAGAACGGTCGGTCGGCGACGCTCCAGAGGAGTCATGGAGCTGATGATCGCCTCCACGCGGGTCAGCTGGCTCTCATCGATCATGCTCGCATCGAGGCCCTTGAGCGGTCCGGCCCGGGGGAGCATCTCCATTATCTGGGCGAGAGGACCCAACCGGCGCATCTGGCGCAGCTGGTCGCGGAGGTCCTCCAAGGTGAACTCCTGCCGCGCGATTCGCTCCGCCAGCCGCTGGGTTTCGTCGGTATCCAGCCCCTCTTCGGCCTTCTCGATGAGCGACAGGACATCGCCCATACCCAGGATCCGGGAAGCCATCCGCTCGGGATGAAAGAGCTCTAGATCCTCCGCCTTCTCCCCCACCCCCAGGAGACGAATCGGGACATTGGCGACGCTGCGGATCGACAGTGCGGCCCCACCCCGCGTATCGCCATCCAGCTTGGTGAGAACGACACCGGTGATTTGAAGTGAGCTGGCAAACTCCTGGGCACTCCTGACCGCATCCTGGCCGGTCATAGCATCGGCAACGAACAAAGTCTCACTCGGCTCCAGCACTTCTGCGAGCTGCCGGATCTCCGCCATCAGCGCCTCATCGATATGTAGCCGGCCGGCGGTGTCCACGATCACTACATCGTGGCCCCGCTCGCCGGCCACCTTGACGGCGCGGCGGGCGACTTGGATGACGTCCTCCTCCCCCGCCGGCTCCAGCACCTGAACACCGACACCACTGCCCACCTGGACGAGCTGCTCCACCGCCGCCGCCCGCTGCAGGTCGGCGGCCACCAACAGCGGATGCCGCCCCCGCTCGGTCAGCCGCTTGGCCAGCTTGCCGGCGGTCGTCGTCTTGCCGGAACCCTGGAGTCCACAGAGCAACACCACCGCCGGACGCCCGGTCAGCTCCAGCTCACGCCCCGCTTCACCCAGCAGGACGACCAACTCGTCGCGAACGATCTTGATGACCTGTTGCGCCGGTGTCAGGCTGTCGAGGACATCCTGGCCGAGTGCTCTCTCGCGAACCCGCGCGACGAAGGTCTTGACGACTTTGAAGTGGACATCCGCCTCCAACAGGGCCAAGCGGATCTCCCGCATCGCCCCCTGGAGGATCTCCTCCGACACCCGCCCCTCACCCTTGAGGCGGCGGAAGACGTCCTGCAGCTTGGTTTGAAGTCCGTCGAACACTCTTCAATCTCCTGATCGAGCAGCGCGATGGTAACACTGGCAGCCCGTCTGGCTATACTCACTGCCCATGGCACGACGGGCGAAAATCGTGGCGACACTGGGTCCGGCCTCGGGTAGCGCCGAGACGCTGCGGCGGCTGCTGCGGGCGGGAGTCGATGTCGTCCGCCTCAATCTCTCCCACGGCAGTCGCGAGGATCACCACCGCCTGATACAGCTCGTCCGCCAGGTGGCCGGCGAGGAAGACCGGCTGGTGCCCATCATCGCGGATCTCATGGGTCCGCGATTTCGTCTCGGCTCTCTCCCCGACGAGGGTCGCACTCTGAGCGATGGCCAACAAGTGACACTGGGTGCGCCGACGACGGGCGCCGAGGTGCCGATCGACGACAGCCGGCTGCTCACCTATCTGCAACCCGGCGAAAGGGTACTGATCGACAACGGCCTGGTGGAACTGGAGATCGAGGAGCGAGATGGGGAGACGCTTCGCGCCCGGGTCACGAGCGGCGGTCTGATCGCCACTCGCAAGGGGATCAACCTCCCGGACACCGATCTACCCTTCACCGTCTCCACCAAGGACCGCGATGACATCCGTTTGGCGGTCGCGGAGGGGGTCGACTACTTCGCCGCCAGCTATGTGGGCAGCGCCGCCGACGTCGAGGCGGTGAGACAAGAGGTCCACCGCGCCGGGGGCGACCAGCTGCTGGTGGCCAAGCTGGAGCGGGCCTTGGCGGTGGAGCATCTGGATGAGATTGTCGCCGCGGCCGACGCCTCCATGGTGGCGCGGGGCGATCTAGGAGTAGAAGTTCCGTTGGATACCGTTCCCGTGCTCCAGAAGAGGATCGTCGATGCCGGGCGGCGGCTCTCCAAGCCGATCATTGTCGCCACCCAGATGTTGGAGTCGATGATGGAGCACCCGCGACCCAGCCGCGCCGAGTCCTCGGACATCGCCAACGCGGTCTTCGAGGGTGCCGACGCGCTCATGCTCTCCGGTGAGACCGCGGCCGGCCACTATCCGGTCCAGGCCGTCGAGACCATGGCGCGGATCATCCAGCAGGCCGAAGGCTACGAGGCCAGCCGCCACCAGGCGTTGAGAAATGTGGCCGGGGGCGTCGACCGGGCGGCGCTGGAGCTCTTCCGGGCAGCCATCGATGTCGCCTCGCAAGCCAGCGACAGGATACCCACCGAGATTCCCGATGCTGTTGCCGAAGCCGCGGTGATCACTGCTCGACGCCTCGGCGTTCGCTGTATCGTCGCCTTTAGCCAGACCGGCTTCACCGCCCGCCTGGTGGCCCGGTTTCGCCCTGCCAATCCGATCGCCGTTTGCACCAACAACATCGAGACGGCTCGCCGCGTGCAGCTCATCTGGGGGACACGGCCGCTGCTCGTCAGCGAGGAGTTGGAGCACCACAGTCAGCTGGTGCAGGTGCTCGAGCGGCACCTGCTGGCGCAGGGTCTGGTCGAGACCGGGGACCGCGTCGTCATCCTCATGGGCGAGCCCCTCCAGGATCGTCCCCGCACCAATCTCATGCGGGTCCACGAGGTGGTTGGCTAGCCGCCAACCTTGCGGATCGCTTGCGGACCAGTGCCAGATAAGCCGGCAGCACGGTGACGGCCACCAACGCCGAAGCGATGGCACCCAGAATCGCCACCTTACCCATCGATCGCAGCCCGGGATAGTGGGAAAAGGAGAGCGAGCCAAAGCCGATGGTGGTGGACAGCGCGGCGAGTACGATGGCTTTTCCCGTCTCTACCAGACCGGCGTTGAGCTCCTCGTCGCTCGCCGATGAGAGCTCGCGGAAGCGGTGGATCATGTGCACGCCGTAATCGACCCCGATGCCGATGATCATGGTGGTGACAAAGATGTTCATGAAGTTCATCGACTCGCCGAGAGCCACCATCCCACCCAGCATCCACAGGATCCCGACCAACAACGGTGCCAGCGAGATAACCGTGTCACCGATCCTCCGGTAGTCGAGCCACAGTAGAACCGCCACCAAGACGAATCCCAGAATGGCGGCCACCACGGCGTCGTTGAGGACTCGCTGACGCAGGATGCGACTCATCACGTTGGCACCGGTGAGAACAGCCCGGGGGCCGAGGTCGTCAGCCAGCCGTTCGGCTGCTGGTGGGGGCTCACGGCGCCAGACCTTTGCGGGGGGGTAGAGATAGACCACACTCTTCCAGCCGTTCTCGTCTGCTAGTAGATAGCGCCGGAGGAGCTTCTGAGCCTGTGGGAAATCCTCGAAGTCGTCGGTGCCGAGTGGGCGAGAACGCGAGACCGCCTGCGCAAACAGATCCAGGCCCGCCTCGAAGGGCTCCATCCGCAAGCCCTCCTCTGCCGCGACCTCGGCAAAGGTCTTCCTGATGCGGGCGACCGCGAGCTCGGAGTCACGTCCCTCCACGAGCCAGGCGAGCGCCTCGCGTTGCTGCTCGGGCGGCGGAATCATCGAATCCACGGAATCGTAGCCGGTCAGCACGCCGTCTTCGACCAACTGCCGCGCACCTGCCGCCGCACGACCCGATGACTCCAGGACTTCGCTTTCCGAGCTGCCGGTAATCACCAGCATCATCTGGTCGAACCCGCGGCCAAACCGCTCGGCGACTTCGTCCCGGATAGTCACACCTGGGTTGCCCGAGGGTCGCATGGCCTGGACACTGTCGTCGAACCGGATCTCGACCGCCAGCCGGCCGGCTACCAGAGTGATCAGCAGAGCCAGAGCCATTACGATCCACGGCCGCCTGAGGGAGGCCCGGATCAAGCGGGCGCTCCCCAGCCCGTGCAGAAAGAGGTTCGGGCCCTGCTCGCGGCGCTGCTCGTGATGGTCCTCACTCCAGGCCAGCATCGCCGGCAACAGCACCAATACCGCCGCCATGCAGCAGAGAATCCCCACCCCGGTGAGATACCCCATCTGATAGAGACCGGTGAAATCGGTGACGCCAAATGAGAAGAAGGTAGCGGCGCTGGTCACTCCTCCGACCACTACCGCTCTTCCCGAGGAGCCGCTCATTCGAGCCAAGGCCTCCGACAGCCCGACACCGGCCTGCCGCTCCTCCACGTAACGCCCGTAGGAGACGATGACGAAGTCGATGCCCAGACCGATGAGCAGAGCGGCCACCCCACTGGTGGCGGCACTCAACCCTCCATAGAGCAGGGCCGAGAGACCAAAGGTCATGGCCAGACCGAAGCAGAGCGGCACAAAAGCGTAGATCAGCAGACCAAAGCGACGAAAGGCGAACAGAAACAGCGTGAGGACACCGATCATGGAAGTGAGAATGTTGGTAATCGCGTCCCGCCGAATGATGGTGTCGTCGCCGAGAGCGACCACGTATCGTCCCCCGAGGACGACTTCGGGCGGAGCGCCGGCGGCCGGCCCTGTGAAATCACCCCACTCCTCGCGCACAGCATCGATCTCTCCGTCGACGACGGCAACGAGCATCTTGGCAAAGTCGACGTTCTGCGCCGACTTGGTGGGCTTGGCCAGGATCAGCAGCATCTGCCGATCGCGAGACAGGAAATAACCGCTTGCCCAATCCAGCGACAGTCCCGCTCGGGTGCTGCTCAGGCGGCCGAGAAAGACCTCTGATACGCCGAGCGGATCGAGCATCATCAACTTCTTGATGGCGATCGCCTGCGGGGTGGACACCAGGCGTCGCAACTCACGGACCCGGTCGCGCAGCGCTGGATCCTCGAGCTTTGCGGTCAGCTCCCGTCTCCCCTCTTCATCGAGGAACAGCAGGGCCGAGGGAAAAAAGCCCTCCAACAGCTCGCTCATCCCGCCGATCTTGTAGTCGACTTGAGAAAATAAATCCGTCTCTTCGAGCCGCTCGCCCAGACGGTCGACAAGGACCTCATAGGGAGCGAGCGCGGCATCCGGGGGTACCCTGATCACCACCAGGAGCACGTCGGCACTGCCAAATTCCTCCAGCGCCTGCCGGAAGTTCACGACTGCCGGCTCTTTCTGCGGCAGCAGATCCAGGACGTCAGTGTCGAAGCGGAGCTGCGCTGCCAGCCAGAGCGATACGAGGAACAGCGCCGCCGTGACCAGAAAGATCGATCGATATCGATGTCGGGCCCAGAGAGCCAGCGACTGGAGGATGGGACGTGTGGAGACGGGTTTCATTCAGGCGGAGACGACTCGCCGTTCTCGGGGTTGCCTCTCAAGATCAGCGGAGTGTAGCGGACGAGATACTCCACCCCTGAATAGACGCTGGCCAGTAGAGCCAGCCACAGGAAGACCGGGGCGAGGTGCTCGAACTCCCCCAGTTGCTTGTTGAGGATCAGCAGCGAGATGGCGACGATCTGCAATCCCGTCTTGAGCTTGGCCGATGGGATCGCCGCCAGAACGACATTCTCGGCGGCGGCCATGCTGCGCAGCGACGAAACACCGAATTCCCGGGCGATGATCACCACCACCATCCAGGCAGGGGCCAGGCCCAGCTCCACCAGAGAGATGAAGGCGGCAGAGGTCAGTAGCTTGTCAGCGGCGGGGTCGAGAAGCTTGCCCAGCTGGGTTACCTGTTTCTTGCGTCGGGCGATAAAGCCGTCCAGAAAGTCGGTCAGCGAAGCCAGCAGAAATACCCCGAGGCCGACCCACTCCTTGCCCTCGAACTTGGTCAGCAACACCACGACCAGCAGCGGCACCATCAGGATGCGGAAGAACGAAAGAAAGTTGGGCAGATTCAGATTGGCGCGGTGGATGGAAATCTAGATACCTCCCCTGAGACCGTGTTCCAATCGGTCGATTTCAGTCGGTTGCCGGGGGTGTCGTGGTCATCACCAACTGACCGCTCGCGTCTCGCACCAGATAGGTCTTTCGACCCAGCCGCACCTGCTGCGAGCCGTTGAGCGAATAGTCGGGCTCGTTCCAGTAGATTCTCAACACCCTCTCTACGTAGGCCATCGTCTCCGGATATGGCGGTATGCCCCCAAACTGTCTGACCGCCGTCGGACCTGCATTGTATCCGGCCAGCGCCAGCTCGAGCTCGTCGCCAAGCTCGTCCAGCAGCCAACGCAGGTATGTGGTCCCCGCACCGATGTTCTCGTCGGGATTGTAGGGATCGACCACCGCATATCTATCCGCCGTATCCGGCATCAGCTGCATCAACCCCATCGCCCCCTTGTCTGAGAGGGCAACGGGGCTGAATCCCGACTCTACCTGGATAACCGCTCGCACCAACTTCGGGTCGAGACGGGCGCGCTCGGAGTGGATCTCGATGAGCTCGTCGATCTCCACCGACGGGCGAGGAGCAGTACGGGTGTTGGCCGCGACCGGACGACGGGGCGGATCGTTGTAGAACATCTTGGAACCGTCCTCGAGGATCTTCATCTTGACCTGGGCACCGCTCGCCGTGGCGCACAGGATGATCGCGATCCAGAGGCGTCCCGACCTCATCTCAGATGCTATTTCGCTCCCAGGGCAGATGTGACTTCCTCTTCCACCAGACCCGGTACGGCGGCCAGGGCAGCGGCCAGCTTTTCCGGCGCCTTGCCTCCCGCCTGCGCAAAGTCGGACCGCCCACCACCACTGCCATCCACCAGGACGGCTACCTTCTGCGCCAGTCTCCCAGCGTGCAGACGATCCTCGAGATCCGAGGTGATTGCCGCTACCAGATTGACCTTATCTCCCTGCCGGCTGCCCAAAACCACGACCCCGGATCCCAACTTGTGGCGCAGCACGTCGGCCATGTTGCGAAGCTCCCGCGGCGGCGCCGGCGGCACTTCGCGGGCCATCACCTTGACACCCGCCACCTCGACCTCTTCGCCGGCCGTGGTTCCCGAGACCACCTGCAGACGCAATTTCTCCAGCTGCTGCTCCAGCTCGCGAGTCTTGCCCCGCCAGCCATCGATTTCGGCGGCAGCTCGCTCTGGAGTGACGCCGAGCTCGGAGGCGATGTCGTCGAGCAGCGCACCCCGACGGCGGACATGATCCTGGGCGGCCTCACCCGTCAGGGCTTCGATTCGTCGCACACCCGAGGCCACACCCCGTTCCATGGTGATGAGAAACAGACCTATCTCACCGGTGTTGCCGACATGGCACCCGCCACACAACTCGAGGCTCCGCAGGTCCCGGCTCCCTTTCTCATCCTCGGGGAGCGTCAAATCGGGGACCTCTACGGTCCTCACACGATCACCGTACTTTTCGCCAAACAGGGCCATGGCCCCGGCGTCCACCGCCTCCTGAAAGGGCCGATCCGGTGTGATGGCGGTCGCTCGGGCCAGCAGGACCCAACGGTTGACCAGATCTTCGACCTGCCGGATCTCGTCCGGGGTGAGCGGGTGACCGTAGGTGAAATCGAAGCGCAGGCGGTCGGGAGCCACCAGCGAGCCGGCCTGGCGGACGCCCTCGCCCAGCACGTGACGCAGAGCCAGATGCAGCAGGTGGGTCGCGGTGTGATGGCGTTGGGTCGGTCGTCGCCAGCTCTCCTCCACCTCGGTACGGACTTCGCTGCCGCGGACCAGATCACCGTGGTCGCCGCGCACGAAGTGGAAGGTGGTCTGGGCGGTGTCCTTGCGGGTGTCGATCACCTCGGCGCTGCCCCCGTCCCAGACCAGCCGTCCGCGGTCGCCCAATTGGCCACCCGCGTCGGCGTAAAAAGTCGTGCAGTCCAGAACGGCGACACCTTCCTCGCCGGCGGCGAGGGTCTCCGTCGACTCGAAACCACCTTCTTCGAGTCGCGCCAGAGCCAGCAGTCGGACGGGCTCGAGGGCGAGTGATTCGTAGCCCGCGAATTCGGTCTTCGACAGCTCCAGACCATCCTGACGCAGCGCCTCGCGCACCGCTCCCAGCCTCTCTGTCGCCTCGCTGGTGGCCTCCCGCGAGCGGGTCCGCTGCTTCTCCAGCGCCGTCTCGAACCCCGGCTCATCGATCGCAAAGCGCTCCTCTTCGGCGATCTCGCGAATTATCTCCAACGGCAGACCAAAGGTGTCGTAGAAGCGGAAGACCGCCTCGCCATCGAGGATGTGCTCACCCGACCGGCGTCTCTTGTCGATGGCCTCCTGGACCTGTGACGAGGCGATGGCGACAGTAGAGAGAAACTTCTCCTCCTCGGCCAGGACCGTCTTCTCCGAGGCCTTCTCGGCACCGCCGAGCTCCGCATACTGCTGACCCATCACCTGGGTGACGACCGGCAAGAGACGGTAGAGAAAGGGGTCTTCGAACCCCAGCCTCGAGCCGTGTCGCAAGGCCCGTCGGAGGATCCGGCGCAGGACGTAGCCCCGACCCTCGTTGCCCGGAATGACGCCGTCGGCCAGTAGGAAGGCCACCGCCCGCAGATGATCCGCGATCACCCGAAAGTCGACATCGGTATCCGCGTTGCGACCGTACTCGACTCCCGCGAGCTCGGCCGTGGCCCCCAGAATGGGTCGGAAAAGATCGGTATCGTAGTTGGAGTCGACCCCCTGGAGCATCGCCGCCACCCTCTCCAACCCGGCACCGGTGTCGATGGACGGGTTGGGAAGAGGAATCATCTTGCCGCTCTCATCGCGGTCGTACTGCATGAAGACCAGGTTCCAGATCTCCACATAGCGACCACTCTCGGTCCCCTCCTCCCACTCCACCGCGGGCACCTCGGGGTGGACATCGACAAAGATCTCGCTACAGGGGCCACAGGGACCGGTCTCACCCATGGCCCAGAAATTGTCCTTGGCGCCGCAGCGCAGGATCCTCTCGGCCGGCAGACCCGACAGCTTCTTCCACAGCGCCGCCG
This sequence comes from Thermoanaerobaculia bacterium, assembly GCA_049678185.1. Lineage (GTDB taxonomy): Bacteria > Acidobacteriota > Thermoanaerobaculia > Multivoradales > JAHEKO01 > M0029. The sequence goes on along the minus strand of JBAUDS010000025.1, from coordinate 58,454 downwards.
CCTCGTCGTCCTCCTCGAATACCGTCGCCGTCAGGTGCTCGGGCGGGAGGCCCCAGACGCGGGTCACCAGGTCCCAGCCAAAGAGGATGGCCTCTTCCTTGAAGTAATCGCCAAAGGAGAAATTGCCCAGCATCTCGAAGAAGGTGTGGTGGCGTGGACTGGGCCCGACATTCTCGAGGTCGTTGTGCTTGCCGGAGACCCGCATGCACTTCTGGGAAGTAACGGCTCTCTTCGCCGGCGGCTTGTCCAGACCGGTAAAGAAGTCCTTGAACTGGACCATCCCGGCGTTGGTGAAGAGCAGGGTCGCGTCGCCGTGGGGTACCAGAGGGGAGCTCGGATACAGACGATGATCCCGTTCGACAAAGAAGTCGATGAAGCTCTGACGAATCTCGTTGCTGTTCATCATCGTCACCAGAAAGGGATTACTGCCGGTCGGATCGCTCAAGATAACACGATTACTCGCTCTCCAACTCCTCGAGAACCCGCAAAATGACCCCTGTGGAGTACCCCTTGCGGTCGAGGTGGCGTGCCAAAGCTTGCCGGTCGCGTTTGCCCCGACTCAGCCATCGCTCCGCGGCCTGGCGTGCGGGATCGAGCTCGCCGTCGGCCATTACGGCCGCCAGCACTTCGTCGACGACCTCTGCGGACGCGCCCCGGCGCTCCAGCTCGTACCGCAGCCGCCGCGGGCCGAAGCCCTTGCGCTGCAACGGGCCGCGGGCCAGATCGAAGGCGTGCTCGAGGTCGTCGAGATAACCCTGCTCCGCCAGCCGGGCGAGGGTGGTCTCGACCTCCTCAGGCGAGAACTTGCGGCTGGCGAGCTTGACCGCTAGCTCGCGTCGGAAATGGGGCCGGCGAGCCAGCAGCTCTTGTGCTTTGGTGTAGCAGTCGGTGGTGGTCGTCACGGGGCCGACGACTAGCTATCGAGTCAGTCCAGCACCTAGCCATGCTCCGTCTGGATATCGTCGGACTGGCCATCGCCATGCATCTGCAGAGTGGACTCCATCTGATCGCGGGAGATATCGGCAGTGAACTGAATACCCTGGACCTTGAGCTTGAACTCGTCGGGGTTGGAGGCCCGGCGCAACGCCTCGTCGAGGGTAATCAGGCCGTTCTTGTACAGCATATGGAGCGACTGATCGAAGGATTGCATCCCGTACTGGCTCGTCCCCAGCGTGATCTGCTCGCGGATGAACTTGGTCTTCTCCTTGCTCTCGATGCAGTCGCGGATATAGGGAGTGACCCTCATGACTTCCACCGCCGGTACACGACCGGTGCCATCGGCCCGCGAGACCAGTCGCAGCGAGATCGCCGCCCGTAACACCTGTGCCAGCTGGATGCGGATCTGCTTTTGCTGGTGCGGCGGGTAGACCGCGATGATCCGGTTGACGGTTTCGGTGGCATCCATGGTGTGGAGGGTGGAGAACACCAGATGACCGGTCTCGGCCGCCAGCAGAGCGGTCTCGATGGTCTCGAAATCGCGCATCTCACCAACCAGAATGACATCCGGGTCCTGGCGCAGGGCGCTGCGCAGCGCCGGCGCAAAGCCCCGGGTATCGACATCCACCTCACGCTGATTGATGATGGACTTCTTGTCGCGATGCAGGAACTCGATGGGATCCTCGACCGTGATGACGTGCTCCGTGCGATGGGAATTGATGTGATCGATCATCGACGCCAGAGTCGTCGACTTACCGGAACCGGTGGTCCCCGTGCACAACACCAGACCGCTCCCCTCGAGACAAACCTCCTCGAGCACCTTGGGAAGCATGAGCTCGCGGACAGTGAGAATCTTGGCCGGAATGACGCGCAAGACCAGACCGACGGAGCCGCGCTGCTGAAAGACCGCACAACGAAAGCGACCGAGCCCCGGCACCGAATAGGCGATGTCGATCTCGAACTCCTCCTTGAAGCGCTGCTTCTGGCGAGCGTTCATCATCGAGAACGCCATCGCCACCGTCTCTTCCTGCATCATCCGGTTGATCTCGACCAGGGGCTGGAGCTTGCCGTCGACGCGGATAACGGGATGGCTGCCAACCTTCAAATGGAGATCGGAGGCCTTGCGCTCGATCGCGAGCTTGAGCAGATCGTTGATGTTCATTTTTTGTCTCCTGGAGACCTAGCTCTGTCGGCTAGCCTAGCTACCGCCCCAACAGGTGTCAACGCAAGGCGTCACAGGGGTGTTCTGGCCAGCAGTAACAGGCTACTTCCGGCGACGGCGGCGGTCTCGACCCGGAGAGTTCGGGCGCCAAGACCCCACGGACGACAGCCGCAGGCATCCAGGCTTTCGCGTTCCGCCTCCGTCCAACCCCCTTCGGGCCCCACCAGCAGACCGACCGGGCCGGCGCCGGCGTCGACCCCGGCCGCCCCTTCCAAATCCAGAAACCACCGCGCCGGGCAGTCTGTCAGCAGGTCCGCCAGCTCGGAGAAGGGGTGAACCCCGGTGATCTCGGGGACCCTGGCCCGGTGACACTGCTCCACGGCGGCCACTGCCACCCGCCGCAGTCGCCCCAAGCTCGCCTCCCCATAGCTCCTTGGCGCGCGCTCTGAGTTGATGAAACGGACCGCCGACGCACCGACCTCCGTTACCTTCTCCACCAACCAGGACGCCCGTTGGATCCGTGGTGCGGCCACCATCAAGACCAGCTCGATCTCCGGCTCGTTGCTGGCTGCCTCCCCCTCTGGACCCAACTTGGCGGCGGTGCGGTCCACACGTTCGACTCTGGTCCAGCGCGCATGCCCTTCGCCATCCACGACCCTTACCCGGGCCCCGAGTTCGAGCCGGCGGGCGCGAAACAGGTGCCGATAGGAGTCGCCTCTGACTTCGATCGGCGAAGTCTCGAGCTCGTCGGGAGAGACCAAAAGGGTGATCAAGTGTCAGCCCGCTCCAGGTGGAAGGCGACCCACTCGCCGTCTTGACCCGTCGCCAGCCGTCGAAAGCCCACGGCGGCCAGATCGGCAGCTACCCTCGCCTTCTCGACAGCCAGAATACCCGAGAAGACGGCCTCGGCCCCGGGCGCCAGCACCTCCACCAGCCGCGGCAGATCGGGCCGAATCCTTTTTGGCAGGATGTTCACCAGGGCCACATCGAAGACGGGGCCGGAGCGGAGAGTATCGAGTGTCCCCGCCAACAGATGGGGAGAAAGACCATTCAGACGGCCATTTTGCCCCGCCAGCAGAGAGGCGACCGGATCCGAGTCGATCCCGACTACATATTCGGCGCCGGAACAGAGGGCGGCAAACGCCAGGATGCCCGACCCGGTCCCCACATCCAGAACCCTCCGCCCGGCGACCGGGATGGTCTCCAACAACTCGACCGCCAGCCGGGTCGACTCGTGGCTACCGGTGCCAAAGGCGGATCGTGCCGGGATTCGGAGCAGACGGCGGGAGCCGGGAGTTGGTGGCTGCTCCGCCTCCGGCTCTCGCGGGTCGACCAGGAAACGCTCTCCCACCGGAACGGGTCTCGCCTGGCGCCGATAGTCGGCCAGCCAGTCCTGGTCCTCTATGAGCTCGACCCGCACCAGCTCGGCGCCCAGGTGGCTCCAGAGGGGATTGCCGGCATCGGGCAGTCGGGTGGGAAGCGGATCCGAAAAGTAGGCGACTACATGCCGGGACCCGTCTTTTTCCACCGTCTGCTCGACACCGAGGGTCCCCCACGCCCAGAGCTCGGCCATGAGCAGATCGTCGGTCTGGTCCAGCAGGGTGAGCTCGAGACGCAGATAGCTCGCCACGGCCGAGAGACTCACCCAAACAGGTCGCGGACGCGGTCGAGCACCCGCTTGTCACCGCGGACGGCCTTGCCGTCGAGCTCGGCCAACTGCCGCAGCAGGTCCTGCTGCTCTTCGGTCAGATCTCGTGGGTTGGGAACCACTACTCTGGTATGCACGACGTGGTCGCCGTGGCCCCGGCCGCCCAGGCGCTCGACACCCTTGCCACGCAAACGGAACGCCTCGCCGTGGTGAGTGCCGGGTGGTATGTCGACTGTCTGTGGGCCGTGCAGGGTGTCGACCTCTACCGAAGCCCCCAGAACGGCCTGTGAATAGGAGATCTCCAGCTCGCTGAATATGTTCGGGCCTTCGCGAGCGAAGTCCGGATGGGGCTCGACCGCGATCTCCACATAGAGGTCACCGGTCGGTCCACCGCGGCGGCCGTGCTCGCCCTCCCCCATCAGACGTAGCCGTACCCCGGTCTCGACACCGGCCGGGACCTTGACCTCGATGGTGCGCTCACGCTCGATGCGGCCTCCACCCGAGCACTCGTCACAGGGATCGGTAACCACGGTCCCCTCACCGCTGCACTGCGGGCAGGTTCTGGCCACGGTGAAGAATCCCTGGCTCATCCGCACCTGGCCGTGGCCGCCACAGGCGGAACAGGTCTCGGGTGGTGAGTCGCCCTGGCTGCCGCTGCCGGTGCAGGTGGGACAGGTTTCGAGGCGAGGAATCTTTAGGGTTTTCTCGGTGCCAAAGGCCGACTCCTCCAGCTCGATGGTCAGCCGGTAGCGAAGATCGGCCCCTGGCTGGGCGCCGCCGCGGCCGCGTTGACCGCCAAAGATGTCTCCGAATCCGACACCAAAGAAGTCGCCCAGAATGTCGGCGAAGTCGCCAAAGGTACTGGCATCGAAACCGCCAAAGCCACCGCCCGAGACCCCCTGATGACCAAACCGGTCGTAGCGGGCCTTCTGGTTCGGGTCGGAGAGGACGGTATAGGCTTCGGCCGCCTCCTTGAATTTCTCCTCCGCCTGTTTGTCACCCGGGTTTCTGTCGGGGTGGAACTGGACGGCGAGTCGGCGGTAGGCGGCCTTGACCTCTTGCCGGTTCGCGGCCCGGCTGACGCCAAGGACCTCGTAGTAATCGCGTTTGGTGGCCATCCAGGGGGGACGAATCGCTACCCGATGTCGTCGATACCTTCGAGCATCAGCTCGGACAGCTGGCGCGAGACGCTGTTGAGGTCGAAGAGCGCCGCCTCGAGCTCGGCCCGATCGTCATTGGCCAGGGCCATGCGCGCCATGAGCAGGGTGTCTCGAACCAGCTTCCGCTCGTCCGTCGCCAGCATGTCCTGAAACTGGTCGAAGACCCGCTCGTTGGTATAGATCAACCCCTCCAGTCGATTCTTCAAGCGCCGCATTTCCCGGCGCTCGGTGTCGGCCTGGGAGTGCTCCGCGGCCTCTTCGACCAGCCGCTCGATCTCGTCCTTGGTCAGGCCTCCGGCCGGGTTGATCTGCACGCTCTGTGACCTGTTGGTGGCCAGATCCCTCGCCGACACGTTGACGATGCCGTTGGAGTCGATGGCAAATGTGACCTCGATCTGAGGTACACCGCGGGGTGCCGGCGGCACACCGACAAGCTCGAAGCGTCCCAGCGATTTGTTTTCCGCCGCGATCTCCCGCTCGCCCTGGAGCACGTGGATCTCGACCGTGTCCTGGTTGTCGACGACGGTGGTGAAGACCTGGGTCGCTTTGGTGGGGATCGTGGCGTTGCGCTGGATCAGCTTGGCAAACAGCCCACCGTGGGTCTCCACACCCAGAGACAGGGGTGTGACATCCAACAACACGATGTCTTTGATGTCGCCGCGTAGAATCCCACCCTGGATCGCGGCCCCCATGGCTACGACCTCGTCGGGGTTGATCTCGCGGTTGGGTGGGCGGCCGAAAATCCTCTCGACCGCCTGCATCACCAATGGAGTCCGCGTCTGGCCGCCCACCAGCAGGACTTCATCGATCTCGTCGGGCCGCACACCGGCGGATTCCAGCGCCTCGAGAACCGGCCCCGAGGTGCGCTCCACCAGGTCCTCGACGAGGCCTTCGAATTTTTTCCTGGGTAGGGCGCGCGACAAATGTCGCGGACCGCTCTCGTCGGCCGAGATAAACGGCAGATTGATCGGTGCCTCCTCGGCTGTGGACAGTTCGCACTTAGCGCGCTCGGCCGCTTCCTTCAAACGCTGGAGAGCCATCCGATCGTTGCGGAGATCGATTCCGGTCTCCTCCTGGAACTCGGCGATCATCCAGTCCATGATCCGCTGATCAAAATCCTCACCACCGAGATAGGTATCGCCAGAGGTGGCTTTGACCTCGAAAACACCCTGCGCCAGCTCCAGAATCGAGATGTCGAAGGTGCCCCCACCGAGATCGTAGATGGCGATCGTCTTGGCTTCGCCTTCGCGATCGATGCCATAGGCCAGGGCGGCAGCGGTGGGCTCGTTGATGATGCGCAGAACCTCCAGACCGGCGATCTGCCCCGCGTCACGGGTGGCCTGGCGCTGAGAGTCGTTGAAGTAGGCGGGTACGGTGACAATCGCCTCTTGGACCTCCTCGCCCAGGACCTCCTCGGCAAAGCCCTTGATCTCTCGCAGAATAAAGGCGGACATCTCCTCCGGGCTGTACTCGCGGTCCCGGACCTGGATCGTGACGTCGCCGTTGGCGGCTTCGACCAGCGGAAACGGCAGCACCTCTCGGGCTCTCTGGATCTCGGGATCGCTGAACTTGCGACCGATCAGCCGTTTGACGGCAAACACCGTGTTTTGCGGGTTGGTGATCGCCTGCCTCTTGGCAATCTGACCGACGAGCCGGTCGCCGTCTTCGGTGAAAGCCACGATCGAGGCGGTTGTACGACTTCCCTCGCGGTTGGACAGCACCCTGGGTGCAGCGACATCCACAACTGCTGCGCAGCTGTTGGTGGTGCCGAGATCGATGCCGAGGACTTTGCTCACGGAAGGATTTCGAGAGAGGTTCTAGAGGCTGGCGATATTTTGTCAGCTCGTGCTCTAATCGTCTGTGGACTGCTCCTCTTCTGCACCCCTGGGCGCCTTCTCCGCAGCAGTCTCCGGGGGCATCGCCACCCTGACGACCGCTGGACGCAGTAGCCGTTTGTGCATTGTGTACCCCGATTGCAGCTCGGCACTTACCGTCGGACCCTCCACATTCGGATCTTCGTGTCGTGACACGGCGTCGTGAACCGCCGGATTGAACGGCTCGCCCTCCGCCTCCACTCGGGCGACTCCGTGGGAGCCAAGTAGGTCCAACATCTGCCGATGAATCAGCTCGATGCCCGTTTTGAGATCCTCGGCCGAGCCCTCGGCAGCCAATGCACGCTCCAGATTGTCGATCACACCCAGGAAGTCACGCAGCGACTCGAAAGCAGAGTAGCGCCTCTCGTCATTACGCTCCCGCTCGATCCGCTTGCGATAGTTGTCGAAGTCGGCAAGCGTTCGCACCGATCGATCCCTGAGATCCGCGATCTCATCTTGTAGCCGACGCACTTCGTAGTCGGCCATCGATGCGGTCTCGTCGACGGAGCCGTCGCCAATCGGCTCGGTCCCGGACTCATCTCCCTCCTTGTGAGAGACGTGCTCCACCGCCTCCAGAGCCTCACGCATGGCGGCCTCGAGGTTCTCCGATTCGTGGGGGTCGAGCTCGAACTCCTGATCGCCCACGCTCATGATCCCCTTTTCTTTGACCCGTTCGTCGTCCGTCATCGCGCGCTCCTAGGAGCCCCTCCCTTCTCCCAAAGTGGTCTCGAGAGCCTGGCTCAGGGCCTCGCCAAGGTAGCTGACCAGGGGCACTATGCGCTGATACTCCATCCGGGAAGGACCAAAGATCCCCAGTGACCCCAGTGGTTGCTCCCGGGAGCCGTAGGTGGTGGCTACCAAACTGAAATCCAGATCGGAAGTCAGGTCGCTCTCTTCACCGATAATGACGCGCACCCCGCTGCCCAGCATGAGCTGACCGAGCATACGCACCAGCTTTGCCTTGTCGGAAAAGGTCCCCATCAGCTTGCGGACCCGCTCGATATCGGACAGCTCGGGTTGGATCAGCACGGTGGAGGTGCCCTGCACGAGCACTCCCGGCTCGCCCTCTTTGCCCAGGGCCTCCTGGGCCAGGGCGATGGCGCTGGCCAGTAGTTGGTCGACTTGGGCCCGCTCTTCGGCCATCATCTCGAGCAGCCGGTCACGAATCTGCCGCAGGTTGAGGCCGGCGAAATTCTGGGTCAGGTAGTTGGAGATGGTGACCAGCTCCTCGCGCGGCAGAGGCCGCAGGGTCTCGATGACCTTGTTGTCCACAAAGCCGCTGGCGGAGACCAGAACACAGAGCACACGGGCACCCGACAGCTGGACAAAGTCCACCGAGCGGAGGACCGTGTCGCCAAGCGCCGGCGTGACCACGATGGCTATCTGGTGGGAGAGCTCCGACAGCAACGAAGTCACGGCGCCCATCAGCTGATCGCCGTCCGATGGCGCCTCACGAAGATTCTCGTCGATGTAGCGCCGCTCCCGATCCGGCACGCCCCGGGTGGGCATCAGCGTGTCGATATAGAGGTGATAACCGGCGTGGGTGGGAACTCGGCCGGCGGAGGTGTGGGGCTGCATCAGATACCCACAATCCTCGAGGTCGGCCATGATGTTGCGGATGCTGGCGGCCGAGAGCTCGTGGCGGGGTCGTTTGGCCAGCGAGCGCGAGCTCACCGGCTCACCGGTGAAGATATAGGTGCGGACCACGTCCTTGAGAATCTCGTAGTCCCGGGGCGACAGGTGTTGGTTCTTTTGATCTTCTGACATCCAATTTCTCGCAGCCTGCGAGCCGAGTAGGCCGCACTTGCGGGGAGATACCTGCACATACTCCCCTCCTGAGCCGCCTTGCCCCCTCGGCAGCGCGAAGCTATTGTAGCGCAATGGCTTTGCCATCACCTCCCCTTGGCGGCTTGACCTTTTCGCTGGTCGGACCCGGCCGGGTGGGCACGAGCCTGGCCTGCTGGCTGGCCGAGTTGGGAGGATCCCTGGTAGACGTCGCCGGGCGCTCCGACAAAGCGGCGCGAGACCTGGCGACCCGGCTGGGTGGCGACACGGCGAAGGTCCAGAACCTCAAAAGCGAGAATGAGGACCTTCTCTTGATTGCCGTCTCCGACTCGGCTCTGGCCGACGTCGCCGCCACCCTCGCCCGGTACCCCCAGGCAAAGGTCGCCCTCCACACCTCCGGACACCTGCCGGCAGCGGTCCTCCAGCCGCTCGGCCGACAGGGGACGGCCACCGGCACCCTCCATCCACTCAAAGCATTCCCCGAAGTCCTGCCCGCAGCGAGTGCGGCCGTCGGCTCGGTCTTTGCCGTCGACGGCGATGCGGAGGCGCAGCAGATGGCTCGGCGTCTGGTCGCGGCCTGGTCCGGCGAGGCGGTGGAGATCCCAGCCGAGAGCCGCCCGCTCTACCACCTGGCCGCCTCGCTGGCGGCCGGTGGGGTGGTGACACTGTTGGCCACCGCCTGCGACCTCGCCCGTGGCGCCGGGCTCCCCGAGGCCGTGGGCCGGGGCTATCTCGAGTTGGCCAGGGGTGCCCTCGATCAGACCCAGGGGTTGGCGGACCCGGCGGCCGCCATCACCGGCCCGGTGGCCCGTGGCGACCTCGAGACCCTGGAGACCCAGCTCGGCCGACTACAGGAGGCCGACCCCGAACGGGCTGCCCTGGTCGCGGCCCTTGCCCAGGAGACCCTGCGCCATCAGCGCCGACGAGGAAAGTCCGATTCGGCCCACGAGGCCCTGCAGAGCTTTCTGGATGCCCTCCTGGCAGCCGACCGAGGCCCCTAGCAGCCGCTAATAGATGTCACCCGCGGGCGCGGAGTATCTAACACTTTCCTCTCCGGCCGAGTGATAACATCGGGTCTCCCGCGGCCGAATTTGCCGGAGTATTTCTATGGTTTCGTTCAACTTCAGCATGAAACAGATGACCGTCAAGGTCGTCTACTACGGCCCTGGACTGTGCGGCAAGACCACCAATCTCCAGTACATCTACGATCACACGACGGGGGCCGCGCGCGGCGAGATGGTCTCTCTCGAGACCGAAGCCGACCGGACTCTCTTCTTCGACCTGCTTCCCCTGGAAGTGGGAACCATCGCCGGCCTCAGGACACGCATTCAGCTCTACACCGTGCCGGGACAGGTCTTTTACAACACAACGAGAAAGTTGGTGCTCAAAGGGGTCGACGGTGTGGTCTTTGTCGCCGACTCCCAACGGACAATGACCTCGGCGAATCGGGAATCGCTGCTCAACCTCGAAACCAATCTCTCCGATCTGGAGATCCCCATGGAGGCCCTGCCGCTGGTCTATCAGTACAACAAGCGTGATCTCCAGGGGGTCGCATCGGTCGAGGAGCTCGACGACACATTGGGTGTCAACGGTACGCCCCGGATAGAAGCTTCGGCTCTCACCGGCCTTGGTGTGTTCGAGACCCTGAGAGCCATCTCCAAGCGGACGCTCGTGTCGCTGAAGAGCCAGCTCGAGAACGGGGACACCCGTCCATCCAATCTCGAAGATGCGCCGGCGGCAAAAGCCATGTCGGTCGCCGCTCGGCAGAAGGCAAGGTCGGCACCGCGTACCGTGGCTGCTGCGAGCCGGGCTCGACCCCCTTCACCGGCCCCACCAGCAGCCGCCCCCAAAACCGAGCCCGCGCCGCCAGCGCCGAAGAAGGAAATGCCACGGCAGGGCGTGCTGCTGAAGCTCGATCGGCCAACCTTCGAGCGAGCCCGCAGAGTCTCCTTGAAGCTCAAGGTCGAGGACGCCGAGCACCACATTGTCCGTGAGTTCAAAGAAGTCGACATGGACCTGGACCAGTCCGGCGACACCCAGGGCATGAGGTTCGTGGTGGAGATTCGACCCAACTCCGAGAGCTGACCGACAAGGCATTCTCAGCAGCTTTCGAGTAGTATTCCCAGCTGCCATGAAGTGCCCCTTCTGCGCCCAGACGAACGATCGAGTCGTCGACTCGCGCGAGACCCAGAATGGGCTGACCGTCCGTCGACGTCGTGAGTGTCTGTCCTGCGGCCGGAGGTTCACATCCTACGAGCGGATCGAGGACATCCCCTACATGGTCGTCAAGCGGGATGGCACCCGGGTCGAGTTCGATCGCAAGAAACTCCTGGTCGGGTTACACAAGGCCTGCGAGAAGCGCCCGGTTGCGGCAAAGAGCCTCGACGAGATCGTGGACGCTGTCGAACAACAGCTCCACGAGCGGGAGGATCGGGAGATGGCGACCACGGAAATCGGCACCTATGTCATGACCCATCTCCGTCAACTCGATCAAGTAGCCTACGTTCGCTTCGCTTCGGTCTACCGGAAGTTCGAGGACATCGACGAGTTCATGAGCGAGCTGAAGAATCTTTTGCGGCACCGTGGCTGAATGTCTCGGCGCTGGCTCAGGAAGAAAACAAGGAAATGAACAAGCCGCAGGAGCAGAGCCCCGAAGAGGCGATGAAGCTCCCCGACATCCTTCCGGTCCTGCCGTTGAAGGATGTCGTGCTCTTCCCCTACATCATCCTGCCGCTGTCCGTTGGGCGGGACAAGAGCATCCAGGCGGTCGATCAGGCGTTAGCGGAGAACCGCATCATCATGCTGGTCGCGCAGAAGGATCCGACCGTGGAGGAGCCGGGCCAGGACGACATTTACCACTGGGGAACCGCGGCCCTGATCATGAGGATGTTGAAGCTCCCCGACGGCAGGATCCGCATTCTGGTCCAGGGTCTGAGCCGTGCACGGATCGAGCATTTCAGTCAGAACGAGCCCTTTCTCAAGGCCAAGGTCGAGCAGATCGACGAGTACCCGGTGGACGAGCCCTCACTCGAGCTCGAGGCTTTGACCCGCGCCGTCAAGGAGGGGCTCGACACGGTCGTCAACCTGGGCAAGAGCATCTCCTCCGAGGTCATGATCCTGGCGGCCAATCTGGACGAGCCGGGACGGCTCGCCGACCTGGCCGCGGGCAACCTCGAGCTCAAGACCGAGGATGCCCAGAAGATTCTCGAGGCCTCCTCCCCGTTCCGGCGTCTCAAAACCATCAACGATCTCCTCATGCGCGAGATCCAGTTGCTCAAGATGCAGCAGGAGATCTCGCTCCAGGCCCGCGGCGAGATGGACAGGGGTCAGCGCGAGTATTTCCTGCGCCAGCAGCTCAAGGCCATCCAGCAGGAGCTGGGAGAAGGTCTGGAGCTCGACGAGGAGGTGGCCATATTCCGCCAGCTGGCCAGGGAAAAGGGCATGCCCGAGGAGGCCTACGAGGAGGTCGAGAAGCAGCTCAAGAGGCTCGAGCGGAGCCATCCCGAGAGCGCCGAGACCGCCATCATTCGCACCTATCTGGAGTGGATGACCGGACTGCCCTGGGTCACCTACAGCGAGGATCGGCTGGACCTCGACAACGCCCGCAAGATCCTGGACCAGGACCACTACGATCTGGAAAAGGTCAAGGAGCGCATCCTCGAGTACCTTGCGGTCCGCAAGCTCAAAAACGACACCAAGAGCCCGATACTCTGCTTTGTCGGGCCGCCCGGGGTCGGCAAGACCTCGCTCGGGCGCTCGATCGCCCGGGCGCTGGGGCGGGAATTCGTACGCATCTCCCTGGGCGGTGTCCGCGACGAAGCAGAGATTCGGGGTCACCGACGCACTTATGTAGGAGCGCTGCCCGGACGCATCGTCCAGGGCATCAACCAGGCCAAGACCAGTAACCCGGTCTTCATGTTGGACGAGATCGACAAGGTGGGATCCGACTTCCGCGGCGATCCCTCCTCGGCCCTGCTCGAGGTCCTGGACCCCGAGCAGAACCACAGCTTTCGCGACCACTATCTGGGAGTGGCCTACGACCTCTCACAGGTCATGTTTATTACCACCGCCAATCTGCTGGAGCCGATTCAGCCCGCCTTTCTCGACCGCATGGAGGTCATCCGGTTGAGCGGCTATACCGGTGACGAGAAGCTGCACATCGCCCGCCGGCATCTGATCCCCAAGCAGGTGGAGTTGCATGGGCTGAGCCGGCGGCTGATTACGTTTTCGGCTGCGGGGATCAGGAAGATCATCGCCAACTACACCCAGGAGGCCGGGGTCCGCAACCTCGAGCGCGAGCTCGCGGCTCTCTGCCGCAAGGTGGCGGTGGGGGTGGCGAGAGGCAAGAACAAGAAGAAGATCGTCGTCACACCCGAGACCGTCGAGCAGTTCCTGGGACCGGCCAAGCATTTCAGCGAAGAGCTTCTTGACAGCGACCGCACCGGTGTGTCCACCGGGCTCGCCTGGACGGCGGCCGGCGGCGATCTTCTGTTCATCGAGGTCGTTTCCCTCCCCGGCAAAGGAGAGCTACGTCTGACCGGTCAGTTGGGCGAGGTCATGAAGGAGTCGGCTCAGGCCGCTCTCAGCTTCTCCCGATCCTGCTGCGCCGAAGACGGTCTGCCGAACGATTACTTCACCACCCACGACATCCATATCCATGTTCCCGCCGGCTCGGTCCCCAAAGACGGTCCGTCGGCCGGCATCACCATCGCCACCGCCATCGTCTCCGTGCTCAAGACCAGACCGGTGAGCCGCCGCATCGCCATGACCGGCGAGATCACCCTGCGTGGCGATGTGCTGCCGATCGGTGGCCTGAAGGAGAAGGTCCTGGCCGCTCGCGGTGCGGGGGTCAAGGCCATCGTGCTCCCCAAGCTCAACAAACGGGACCTGGGGGAGATCCCCGAGCATCTCAAGAAGGGCCTCAAATTCCACTTTGTCGAGCACATGGACGAGGTGCTCGACATCGCCCTGATCTCCTCCACCGGAAAAAAGAAAGCCGCCAAGAAGAGCACCCGATCGTCCAAGAAGAAACGTCCAGCCCGGCGATGAAGCTCGGCAGCGAAGACGCCCTCGTCGAGTGGCTGCGCCAGCGGTCCGACCGGGCCGGCCAGGCGCTGCTGGGAGACGACGGGGCGGTCATCTCGGCTCGGGGCGAGTGGGCGGTGACGGTGGATCACCAGATCGCCGGTGTTCACTACCCCGAGGGTCTCGACCCCGCGATCCTGGCCCGTCGTCTGCTGGCGGTCAACGGCTCCGATCTGGCTGCCATGGGAGCGCAACCCCGATTCGCATTTCTGGCCCTCGCCGTGCCACCGGGCTTCGACACCCGGCGTCTCTTTGCCTCGCTGCTCCGCGCCTGCTCGCGGCTCGATGTCGAGCTGGCCGGTGGGGATCTGGCGCGGAGTCCAACAGCTACCGCCTCACTGACCCTGGTCGGAAGCAAGAACCCCAAGGGGCGTTGGCTACGCCGCTCGCACGGCAGGGCAGGCGATGTCCTCTGGGTCGGCGGCACTCTAGGGGAGTCGGCCGCCGGTCGGCTCCTGCTGGCCCGGGGAGCCCGCATGAGCGGCCGCCGGGTCGATCTGCCCGGGACGTTTGGCGCCAAGCGCGGCCTCGCCGCCGCCGCACGACGGGCGGTCCGGCGTCATCTACTCCCCATTCCCCAGATCGAGCTCGGACAGTGGCTCTCGGGCCGCAACCGGGTGGCCGCCATCGATCTCTCCGATGGACTGGCCCTCGATCTCCACCGGCTCTGCCGGGAGAGCGGTGTCGGGGCTTCCCTGACGGCCGATTCTCTGCCCCATCCCGCCGGGTTCTCGGATCTCTGTCGGGTTCTGAAGCAGGACCCCCTCGAGCTCACCCTGGCCGGCGGCGAGGACTACGTCCTGCTCTTTGCCCTCCCACCACGCCAAGAGCCACCCCCACGCTACCGCTGCACCAGGATCGGAGAGCTGACCAGAAAGAAGAGTGTGCGCCTGGTCACCACCGGGGGCTCCCAGCCCCTGGCGGCCAGGGGCTGGGACCACTTCGCCACCGACCCATAGACCCCCATTCAGCGCCGCAACCGGTGAGCAGGGGTGCTACACTGGATCGGTACCGCAGTATCCATTCCCAAAAGGAGAGTGCTGATGAGAAAGATGTTTGGTTTGTTGATCGTTTTCGCGGTGGTGGCGACCCCCGCGTTGGCCCAGAAGATCACTATCGACTACGCGCACGACTTCGACTTTAGTCAGGTCAAGACCTTTACCTATGTCGAAACCAAGGATTCCAACACCGGCAGCGACTTGACCGACAGCCGGATCACGAACGCGATTCTTACGGAGCTGAGGGAAGGCGGTCTGAGTCAGGTCGCCGACGGCGGCGACATCTACGTCACCTATCACGTCACCTCCCAGGACAACACCGTCTTCAACACCACCAGCTATGGCTACGGCGGCATGGGACCAGGATGGGGCGGCTATGGCCGTTACGGCTACGGTGGCTACGGCGGCATGGGTGGCTCCTCGACAACTACCTCCCAGACCTATACTGACGGCACTCTGATCCTCGATGCCTACGAGCCGTCTGAAAAGAAGATGGTGTGGCGCGGCACCGGCACGGTGACGCTCAAGCAAAAGCCGGAGAAGGTGGCCGGTCAGATCGACAACATCTTGACCAAGATGGGCAACAAGTGGGACAAGATCCTCAAGAACAAGGGCAAGTAACCTTCTAGCTCTAAGACCGCAAAACTGGGGACAGCTCACCTATTTCCGAATGGAAATGGGTGGACTGTCCCCTTTTCTTTCTTCCTAGTTTGTCGTCGGGAGGGTCCGCTCCAATTCGTCGAACCAGTTGAAGACGAGGGTGGCGTGGGTATTGGCCGAGCGCGGATCGGTGTCGGGGAACATCACAAAGCGCTGGCCGGCGGGGTCGACGGCGAAATCGCTGAAGATAAAGCCACCGATACCGATGCCGAACATCCCCCCTCTGAAAGACCCTTCGAAAAGCGTCTTCGCCTTGCCGACCTGGAAGGAATCTCCCACCGTCTCGAGGGCAGCCACCATCAATCCCTCGTTGGTGCGATAGAAGAGCTCGGAGCTATCTCCCGACCACCGTGGAAAACGCCCGCCACCATCCGAGACCTGCCAGCGACCACCGGCGGCGGGAAAGGGACGCACGTAGATCTCGTAGATCCCCGATTCGTTCGAGGAGTAAGCGACCCACCGGCCATCGGGTGAAAACTGTGGGTCCCGATCCATGAACTCGGTAGCCAGCCAGGGCTCGGGGTCACCCTGCGTCTCGAGATCGAGGATCACGATGTCGATGTTGTCCGACTCCGACTCGCCGATCGCCCATCGCCCGTCGGGCGACACCGAGAGCGGATAGAACCTCACCTCGCCCTCACTCAAACGCTCGGCCTCGCCCGAGCCGTCCGCCCGCTTGCGATAGGGACGGACATCGCCGTCCCGATCCGAGCTGAAGAAGAGGTACTGCCCATCGTGGGACCAGAACTGGTCGGCGTCGTAGCCGTCGTAAAAGGTCAACCGGGTCGCGACCTCCCTTTCGAGGTCGTAGACCCAGACATCCCAGTTGTCCTCGCGCAGAACCGAAAGCGCCAGTCGCTTGCCATCCGGGGAGAGTGCAGGCGCTCCGTAGCTGGCCGCGGTATCCCACAGTGTCGAGGTGGCACCCTCCCGGTCGACCCAGGCCACCGGGTACGTGGGTATCTCCATGACGCCCCCGATGTAGGCGAGAGTCCCATCGTTCGAAAAGCTGTATTGGGCCCCTCCCCCACCGGTATTGGTGACGATTCCCTGGACAATCGGCGCCGGGGACCCGGTGAGCTCGACCTTCTCGGGATCGAAAGTGACCGCAAAAAGAGTCGCGTCACGCATGAAGACCAGGTGTCCCGTGGGGACGTATTGGGCGTAGTAGCCGCCCTCGATGAGCGTCTTGCTCTCACCGGTCTCGACATTGGCTGCCGCGACGATCGCCTGGTCGGCACTGCTGAGCCCCTGATAGCCGAGGGAATAGATCACCCATTTGCCGTCGGGGAGGGTGTGGGGCCAGCGATGGGTGTTGTCCCCACGTTCTTCATCGAAGGTGGTCAGGGGTTGGGACTCACCGCCGGTGGCTGACACCTTGTGGAGTGGACTCGAACCCGATGGGGCGAAGACCACGATGTCGTCCGCCGTCCAGGTGGCTCCGCGGCTGCGCTCGACCTCGCACAGAGTCATCGGGGTTCCACCCGTGACCGGTACCTTCTTGAGCTCACCGGGAGTGGTGAACCCGAGCCACTGGCCGTCGGGCGAGAAGAACGGGTGGTAGGGCTGTGAGCCGGTCGGCCCGCTGGCGATCTCCACCGGGTCGAGCTGGTCGAGCGATCGCAGGTAGAGAGTGTCGACCTCGTTCTCGCCCTCCGACACATAGGCAATCCGTGAGCCGTCGGGAGAGAGCACGACGCTGGAGCCGA
Source organism: Thermoanaerobaculia bacterium (assembly GCA_049678185.1). GTDB lineage: Bacteria > Acidobacteriota > Thermoanaerobaculia > Multivoradales > JAHEKO01 > M0029. The sequence goes on along the minus strand of JBAUDS010000025.1, from coordinate 41,437 downwards.
GGCGGACGAACAGTGGATCGACCGAGAGCTCGGCGTTCAACCGGATCGGGCGCTGCGGCGAGACCTCGGGTGCGCCTCCGGTCACCAAGACCGCGACCAGCGCCAATGCCGATGCCGCCAGCAGAGCCCACGGCAGGATTCGCTGCCACGTGGGTGTGGTCGCCGTCGTTGCCGCCAAGGCCTCCCCCTCCAGGTCACCGCGGCCGGCCAGGGCATCTTCGAGCTCGAGCCGCGCTGTCGCGGCGTCGGAAAGGCGCTCATGAACGTCCTTTTCCAGACAACGACGCACCAGTCGTCGAGCCGCAGCCGGAGTCTCGTGCGGCAGAGCCTCGAGCTTCGGCTCGTCGCGGAGCACCCCGGCCAGAGTGTCGGACAGGGTGTTGCCGACAAAGAGTTGGTGGCCGGTCAGCATCTCCCAAAGCACCACGCCAAATGCCCAGAGGTCGGCCCGCTTGTCGGCCGCCTCACCGCGGGCCTGCTCGGGGCTCATGTAGGCAGCGGTGCCCAGCAGGACTCCGTGCCCGGTCATCTGCGCGGTAAGGGTCGGCGACTCCATCAGCGAAGGGTGGGAGCCCGACGCGGTTGGGTCGCCCTCGAGGGCTTTTGCCAGCCCGAAATCGAGCACCTTGACCTGTCCCTGGTCGTCGACCATGACGTTGGCGGGTTTTAGATCGCGATGGATGATGCCCTTGGCATGGGCGGTCTCCAGCGCTTCGGCGATCTGCAGTGCGATCTTCAGGGCTTCCTGCGCCGGCACCGGGCCGCGGGCGATCCGTTCTTGCAGGGTCTCGCCCTCGGCGAGCTGCATCACCAGGAAACGCTTGCCGTCGACCTCCTCCAAGCCATAGATCGAGGCGATATTGACGTGATCCAGAGCCGCCAGCATGCGCGCCTCACGCTCGAAACGCGCCAGCCGCTCCTCGTCCTGGGTAAAGACTTCCGGCAGAACCTTGATTGCTACCTCTCGACCCAGCTGGCTGTCGTGCGCCCGATACACCTCGCCCATGCCACCTTCACCAAGCATGTCGAGAATCTTGTAGTGGGAGATCGTGCTACCGATCATGACCCCTCCGTTTCTTTCCGACTCCAGAGTTTCCCGAATCGTACCAGAATAAGTGAACCGCCCCCCCTATCTAGTAGCATGACAAACCGTCCCGTGATGGAGGTGTCTATGACCAGCCGCTCGCAGTGGATCGCACTGCTACTACTTCTGCCCGCTGTTGCTCTCGCCCAAGGTAACGACGACCCCGGTCGGTCCTACCCGGACGGGCATGGCGGCGAGGTCTTCTTCCCTCTCGGCGACCTGAGCTTCGCCGACGCGATGGTTTCCTTCGAAGAGGGCGACCCCCACGCAACCACCGACGGGGATCGCATTCCCACCGAGACCCTCGGCCATCCGGACTACACCGACGACGACAACTACCTGACCCTCGGCTGCGGCGGGACCATCGTGCTGCGCTTCGAGGACAACGCCTTGGTGGATCTGGAGGGGCCGGACTTGTATGTGTTCGAGATCGGCCCGGCGGTGGAGCCCACCAGCCTGGCCATCTCCTCAGACGGCACCACCTGGACGGAGGTAGGCGAGATCTCCGGGGGCCGCGCCGACGTGGACATCGCCGACCACGTCGAGACCGGCGCGGTGTTCCACTACGTGAGCCTCACCGACCTGCGTTCCGACTGCAGCTCCACCTGGCCCGGCGCCGACATCGATGCGGTAGGCGCCATCGGCTCAGCCCTCAAGCTCATCCTCGAGGGTGCGGTGCTGTTCGACTTCGACAAACATGACCTGAAGCCCGAGGCGACGACCGTGCTGACGGACCTCGCCCTCAAGGCCAAGGCACTGGGCGCGGTGCGTCTGGTGGTCGAGGGCCACACCGACGCGGTGGGCTCAGACTCCTATAACCAGACCCTCAGTGAGAAACGGGCCGGCGCCGTGCGAGTCTTCCTTGAGCAGCAGCAGACTCTCAGCGGCGTTGTCATCGATCAGCGTGGATACGGCGAATCCCGCCCCGTGGACAGCAACGACACCGAGGAAGGCCGCGCCCGCAACCGCCGCGTGGAGATCATCGTCATCCCGGGCTCCGCCGCTCCCTGACGCCAGGCTGCCCTACAACTCAGTACCCTTGAGGTCACCTTCCGACCTGGGAAGGATTGCCGCATGCCGATCTCGGACGAGATACAATATTATCATGTCCGATAATATTTACAACCTCCATCAGGCTCCAATTGGGCTTCAGATTCGCACCCTGAGGAAGGAGCGCGGGTGGAGCCTGGCCGAGCTCGCGCGACGGGCTGGAACCAGCGCCCCTACTCTTCACCGCTACGAGAACGGTTGGGACCGATTCGAGCTCGCCACCCTGAGGCGACTGGCTGCGGCGCTCGAGGTGCGGTTGAATGTGAGCCTGGAGCCGCTGCGGAGAGATGAGCCCGAGTCGACACCGTCGAGTGGGGGTCTGGCTCGCCTCCTGAAGCCGCTCTTTTGGGATCGGTCGCTCGAGCCAAAGGACATCGAACAGTACCCCCAGTGGGTGCTTCGTCGAGCACTCATGTACGGCGATCGGCAGCAGGTCGAGGCGAGCCGGCGTTTCTATGGTGACGACGACGTACGGGCAGCAGCTGCTCACCGGGAGACAGACGAGCGGACCCGGAACTACTGGAATCTTATCCTGGGATCGAAGACCAATGAACCCCAAAGTCCTCAGCCCTGAAGCCTGGAGACTCGTTCGCCGCTTGGTGGCAGACGGCTGCCTCGAGGGGTGGACACTTGCCGGCGGCACCGGACTCGCCCTCCAATTCGGGCACCGCTACTCAGAAGACCTCGGCTTCTTCCGCGTGGAAGATTTCGAGACCGAGCCCTTGATCGAGCGACTGTCGGACGTCGGCTCTCTTTCGATTCAGAGCCGGTCGTCGAGAACACTCCACGTCGTACTGGAGAGCCTGCGAGTCAGCTTTCTCGGGATGCAGGCGCCACTGGTCTACCCGGGTACGCCCTATCGCGGGCTGACCATCGCCGATCCGCGGGATATCGCCGCCATGAAAATCGTTGCGATCGGCGGCCGCGGCAGTCGCAAGGATTTCGTCGACCTCTACTTCTTCCTGCAGACCGGGGGCAGTCTCGAGTCAACAATCGATCTCGTCCGCCGCCGTTTCCCAAAGGTCGACTACAACGAGTACCAGCTCCTCAAGAGCCTGGTTTATTTCGAAGATGCCGAGGCGGAACCCATGCCAAGAATGATTCGCGAGGCCACCTGGTCAGCGATCAAGAAGAGCATCGTTGCCGAGGTGAAGAGGCTCTCGGCATAGACCCTTAGAACTCAAGCCTCACTCCCAGCCCGTAGCGGCGAGGTAGCAGCGAACCTATCTCCCACCACTTTGACCCACCACCAGATCCCGATCTCCCGACACCGCATGGAGCAATTGGTCGAGTTTCTCGATAGTCGGCAGAGATTCTCCTCGCTCGTAGCGTGCATAGGCGTTGCGGGATTTGGCGCCAAGTCTCTGAGCTGCCTCGGCCAAGGACAGTCCGCTTCGTTGACGCTGGCGTTGAAGAAGCAGACTGACCATGCTCCTGAGATCCGACGCGCTTACCTCGAACTCTTCCCTGCCTTTGAGATGAGCCTTGGCCGAGAACCCGGGACGATTCACCATCGTGGCAAACCAGTCCTCGATCATCTCGAGCGCCTCCCGCCGGGTACGACCCTGCGTCATGGCCTCGAAAACCGGAACCTCGGCCAGCCAGAATGACCCATCCCTGTATACCCTTCCAGAAAATCTCATCGTTAGGCTTCCCTCTTCGCTCGTTTCAAAATCTCCCTGGCCAATCTCTCGCTGATCTCGGCATGCCTGGGGATCGCTTCTTGTCGCTCACCATCGGTCCATACGTCGTGCTTGCCACCGTGTCTCAGAAAGCTCCACCCGAGCTTTCTGAGAGCCCTCTCGAGCTCCCGCCTCTTCACTCAACTAGTGTACACCAATACGTGTACAAGTCCAAGTCAAGCTCAAAGACTTCAACCGAACGGTGGGAAGGCTGCGGCGGCGGCGTTTTCCGAGGCCGGTCTTCCGTCCCTGTGGATCTTGATTATGCCCGATCCGACTTGACAAAGTATGCCGTATTGGGCATAATTCGGGTGGATGACGGTGAAGCATGAGGGTAAGGCTCTAGTAATCCTGAGCGGGGAGATCAAGACTCCGCCGCTCTCCTTGACGGCACGGCGCGAGATTGGATTCCTCATGCGAAAGCTGCAGCAGGGTCTGAAGCTCGAGATGCCAAGCTCCCGGCCAATGCCGTCGATCGGTCGGCGCTGTCACGAGCTACGTATCAACGACGAGAACCAGACATGGCGTGTGATCTATAGGACCGACGGTGATGCAGTCCTCGTGGCAGCCCTGTTTAGCAAGAAGACGAGCAAGGCGCCAAAACAGATCGTAGATCAGGCAAAAAGACTGTTGGCACAGTACGACGCAAATTGAAAAAGAGGTGGACTATGCCCCTTGACTCCAAGAAGAAGGCGCGCATCAAAGCAATGGGAGGACGGGTTACGACCGTCGAAGAATGGCTCGATCTTTCCCCTGAAGAAGTAGCCATTATCGACATGAAGATTCGGCTTGGCGAGGAGCTCAAAGCACTGCGGAGAAAAAAAAGGATCTCCCAGGAGAAAGCTGCGAAACTTCTCCAGACGAGCCAAGGCAGGGTCTCGAAGATGGAGAAAGGTCAGGCATCCCTCGATCAGCTGGCAAAATCCCTCCTCGTAATGGGCGAGTCCAAGAAGGGCCTGGGTCGGGTCATCTCGCGTTGACTGGGGAGTACGCCCTCACACCAGCAGGCTGAAGAGAAGGTCCCGTACCGTAGGTCGATCAGAACTCCACCCTCAGCCCCAGCTCGTAGCGGCGGGGTAACTGCCAGGCGGTGGGATCGCCGAGCTCGAAGTCGCCGCAGCCATTGACGTTGTCGCAAACGTTGATGGCGTTCTCGGAATCGAAGAGATTCACCACGGTGCCGATGAGTCGGAGACGGACCCGGCCAAGGCGGAAACTTTTCGTTACCTGGAGGTCGAGCTGGGCCCACTCGTCCCCCTCACGGTTGCCACGGGGCTCGACGAAGATCAAGCCCCAGGCCCTGGGGTCGACCAAACGAGCCGGTTGGACGGGCGTCCAACGAAAGGGAGAGCCCCAGACACCGTTGACGCCCAAGGCAAAGTCCCAGGGCAGGAAGACGTAGCCGCTGACCTTCACCCGATGTTTGCGGTGATACTCGAGATACCCGTACCGATTCTCCCAGTGGTAAGGATAAAGGTCGAAGTCGTTCGTGGCGAGCGCGCCGGTGCTGATCGACCCCTTGGCATCGGAATTGGTATAGGAGGCGAGCACATGCAGACGATCGAGCGCCCGGCTCTCGAAGTTCAGTATCCAGGCGGTGTAGTCGCGGCGCGCTTCGTCGATATTGGCGATGATGGCGGTGCTGCAGTCGGCGCCAGGGGCGGGTGTCGGATAGTTGCCGATGCAGGTATCGTCGAAGATGTCCCGCGTCGCTTTATCCACGAAGCTCAGCTCCAGGGAGGTGCGGCGGAAGAGCTCCCTCTCGAAGCCGAGGATCAGCGTGTCGGCATAGGTGGGCTCGAGATCGGGTGCGATCTGGCGGGGGAAGGACCCAAAGGTGTCCAAAAGCAGCCAACCGGCGGGATCCCAGCCCTCCGGGTCCGAGCGCCAGGTCAGGCCCTCGATCGCGGCCACGCCCTGACAGATCTCGGGGTCGGTCAGCCCCTCCAGAGAGCAGGAGAGCCAGTCTTCAAAAACGTCTGCAGTCGTCGTCCCGAACCGCGGCAGGCGTAGAAAGCTGGAGTTCATAAAACGACCCCAAGAGGCCCGCAAGAGATTGCGACCATTGCCGGCCACGTCCCAGGTGACGCCGACGCGTGGCTGGAGCATCGCCAGGTCGGCCACCTCTTCACCCGCATCGTCGTCGAAGATCGAGCGGTCCCAGCGCAGCCCCAGCTTGATTGAGAGCGACGGCAGCAGCCGCCAGGTATCCTGGACAAACAGCGAGGGGAAAGTCCCTGTGACTTCAACGGGGCCCGGCGGCGTGCGGACGGTCATCAAGAAGGGGATACTGTTGCCCGCACCATCCGCAAAGTCGAGAAAGGCGTAGCCCGGCTCGCCGGCCCGACAGAAGCCACCCCCGGTGAGTCCCGTATAGCACGTGTGCAGATCCAGGGAGGTCTGGTGGTATTCCCCCCCGGCCTTGAACTCGTGGCTGCCCAGGGCGTCACCCACCAACCAGGTCAGGGCCGTGCCGAGCTGATTCCGATCGCTGTTTCTATAGAACATCTCCAAAGTGTTGCCCGTCTCGAGACCGGTATCGAGGTTGTAGTGATTGATGGGCTCGCTGTCGCCGCTCATCGGACCCCAGTCCTCGTCGACCGAGTGGGAGCCGATCTGCATCTCCCACAGCAGGCTTGGTGACAGTACCCCGGAAGCCTCGGCCTGGAGGATGGTTCCGTCCACCTCATAACGCACGGTCGCCTCGGGCGCCTTAAAGGGACCGGAACCAGCGTTCAGCCATTCCCAGGGGCCCCGGTGGTACTTGCCCAGCAGCAGCCAACTCGGAGTCGCCTGCCCGGTCACCTTGACAAAGCCGCGATTGATTCTTTCCTCAAAGGTGGTCGGTGCGCCGGTTGGGGTGGCCTTGTACAGCTGGTTCTCGACCGAGGCGAAATACCAGGCGCGGTCGCGGACGAAGCGGCCACCCAGGGTGGCCCCCACGATCCTGACACCCGACTCCTCCTCGTCGGGGTCGTAGTGGTCCCCCGAAGTCTCTAGATTCTCGTTCCGAAAGCGGACGTCGACGCTGCCGGCCAGCGTGTTGCTCCCCGACTTGGTGAGCACGTTGATAACTCCACCCGTGGCCCGCCCGAATTCGGCCTCGAAACCACCCGACTCGAAAGCCAACTCCTGGATCGAGTCGATCGGGATCATGGTCATGGCGCCCCCATAATAGGGATCCGAGGTGTCGAGACCATCGACCTGGAAAACGTTCTCCGACCCGGTCGAGCCGAGCACACTGATGGCCCACAAGGCTCCACCGCCCGATTCAGTTCCCGGGTTTTCGGAGGCGGCCCCGGCCGCCTGCAGGAGGATCTGCGAATAGGCATAGCGGACATTCAACCCGATGGCAGCCTCCTCGATGAAGTCGCTGGTGAAGGTCTGCCCCGTCGAGATGCGCTGCGGGTCGACCACCGGCGTCGTCTCGGTGACCACCACCTGGTCGGCAAAGGTCCCCACGGGCAGGGTGACCAGCAGCCGGGTCATGCGGTCGAGACGCACCTGGACCTCGGTCAGCTCCTGGGTGAGAAAGCCGTCGAGCTCCAGCCGTACGGTGAAGTAGCCGGGGTTGAGCCGGGGATACTGGAACCAACCCTGGGCGTCTGTCTGGGTCGACTGGATCCCACCGATTTGGGTGGGAGAGCCGGCCGTCACCGAGACCCCGGGTAGGGGGACCCCACCGTCGTCGACCACGCGACCCGCCAGCTGGCCGGTGGTGGTGGCGTCGACCCTGCCGGCGACCGCTGCCCCGAGGAGCAGCACGGCCACCATCAGCCAGGCGTTTGCTTCAGTGTTGCACCTCATGGGAACCCTCCTTTCGGGTCCGTCGCTCTCCACAAAGAAAAAAGACCAAACGACTTCAAAGGGTTACAGCCGATGGCTGATGCCTGGGGCCCCGCAAGTGGCCGTCTCACCACTCCGGCACTTCCTTCCAGCCGGGAAAGGGGCCTAGTTCCATCTTCCAGCCGGTCGAGGATTCGGAATCCTCGACCACCCGGAGGTTGGTCAGGGAGTGGAGGGTCGCCAGCAGCTCGTCGAGCGGCCGGATGTGAAACGGCGGCTTCGACATATCCGGCATCGGCCAAAGGCGGGCTGTTCTGTCGTTGCCACCGGAGGCGATCCAGCGACCATCGGGTGAGACGGCTACCGTGCCAACAGGCCCCTGGTGACCGTAGAGCAGGTGGGGCTCTTCACCCGAAACCGGACCGATTCGTACGAGGCCCTGAGAGCCCCCGGTTACCACCCAGCGGTCTGAAGGATCCAAGGCTACGGACACAGGAGGGCCGCCATGGGAGGTGATGCGGCGTGACTCCCCCGTTTCGAGACTCCTCCAGACCAGATCGGCCCCCCCACCCCCCTCGCCAGCTCGGAATTCCGTAGTAATGATGAAGGACCCACTCCGGCTGACAGTTCTGGACTCCTCCGATCCGCCTTCCGCCACCACCTCGACACTCCCTGTCTCCAGGTCGAATACCCTCTCCCCGCCCCCTCGGCCTTCTGTGAAGAAATCATTGCCGCTCCAGACGAGATGGCGATCATCGGCGAAGTCGAGATAGGCGGTCTCCCCATCGACCCGGCCCAAGGTCCGCACCTCACCCGATCCGAGATCCCAGACCCGCACTGCCATCTCTTCCGCTGGCCCAGAATTCGGCACGGCGGCCAGAAGCCGACCATCCGGGCTGAAGGCGACCTTGATTCTCCCAACGTCGGATGAGGGGTCCCAGCCGGTCAGTTCCCGAGTCGGGCCTCCATCGAGGGGGACGACCAAGATCGTCTTGTCCATCGCCGCAACCGCCACACGTCTACCTGCAGGATCGACATCGACCTGTGGGAAGTAGCCGAGGTCCTTTTGGAGAAGTATGCGGGAGGCGCCATGCTCCTGAGCCTGAAGCGGCCAGGCTCGAACCCCAAAAGTGTCAGCGGTTATCAGCCAGTCGCCATCAGGACCAAAGGCGACCGTCCACACCCTCCCCTTATGCCCTCGGAGTATCCACGGATAGCGATGGGTGAACGACCAGACACTGAATCCTCCGCCGCCTGGGAAAAATAGCCAGGACCTGGTCGGATGGAACATGGGCACATCAACGGTGGCGTCATCGGTTCTGCGGAGCGTCAGAGGGTCGGTACCCTGCGGTGCCGTCAGGTCCCAAAGCCAGGCCGTCGCAAGGCCTTGCTCTACCCTACTGCCCGCAAGCCATCTCCCGGTAGGGTCGTAGCGGAGCCCGACGAGCCTCGTAGCTTGCATCGTGCGAAGCGGCCCTGCTGCGCTACCGGTCGTCGGCCAGAAGCGGATTTCACCCGTCTCATCGACGGCGGCGATCCGGTCACCCGAGGGGTGGAAGGCGAGGTCCCGGATGCTGTCGGTATGCTCGCCGAGCCGGAGGCGAGGCCGGCTCCAGTCCTCGAGCGAGCGCAGAAAAACGGTCTTGTCCAAGCCGTAGGCGAGCCAGGAGCCGGTGGAGTCGATATTCCAAGCACCCCAATCTGCCATCTCTTCCACCATCCGTGTGGCTCCCTCGCCGAAGGGCCACCAGTGGATCAGTCTTTTGCCTTCTTCTCTGGTCAAGCTGAAGTAGCCGTCACCCCGGGCCAACGCCGATATAAGCCGCCCCCTCTCGCCGTCGGAGCGCCAGAGCTCTTCTCCTGCCGGCACCGACCACCCGCGGAGATCACCGTCGTGTTCGGTGACCAGTTCATTGTCACTGGCAAAGGCCAGATTTACCTGAATATCCTCGTGCTCGAATGTTCCGATGGCGGTGGGTTCGCTCCCATTGTGAGAGCGCAGCCACGCCTGGTCACGGTGGCCCATAGCGAACCACTCGCCGTTTGGGCTAAAGGATTCGCTTCTACTTATCTCCCCGAGTACCCTTGCTGGGGGCGCTTGCTGCAGCGCACGCAGGGCGAGGAGGCGGGCTTCCAGGGTGTCGGCGAGCTCCAGGCTCTTGGTGGCCCAGGCCAGCGCCGCCGTCGGGTAGGTCTGGATCTCCAACTCACCCAGGGCGATGAGCTTGCCGGCCTCCGCCCGCCGACGCTCGAGTTCGGCCTGCCAGCCGAAGTAGGCGATGACCCCGAGGACGGCGAGCAGGACGCCGAAGGCGGCGCTGATGGCGATCCGGCGTCGTCGTTTCTGGCGCTCGGCACGGTAGACCATGGCATCGCCAAAATCCTCTTCGGCGGTGCTCAAGCCGCCCTCGTAGCGCTCGTGCCAGAGCCGGAACTCGCCAAACGATGTGCCGGTCCAGAGCAGATCCTCGGGTCGGCCCCTTTCCTCCCACATCTGCGCCGCCTGGCGGATCTGGTCGCGCAGCTGGGCGCTGTCGGCGTCCTGGGTCTGCCAGCGCACCAGGCGGGGCCAGTTGATGAGCAAGGATTCGTGGATGATTTCGATCCGCTGGTGGGGTGGCTCGCTCTCGTCGGCGGCGGGGACCTCGTAGGAGGTCAAGAGGCGGGCGTCGATTAGGGTGTCGAGAACGTGGGCGGCCGTTTCGCGGTCACCGGTGTCATCCCCCTCCCCGGCCGGCACGGAGGCCGGCCGCTTCGTGTCCTCCTCCCGCCCATCGAACACGGACAACAAATCCTGACGGTCGCGCGCCGCTCTCGTCCCCTGCGCCGTGACCAGGTTTCTGAACAGCTCGCGGACGACGGGGATTTGATCCTGACCTATCTTCTCGAGCGTTTGCTCGGCGTGCTGGGCGAGGGCGCCGCCGACGCCGCCGATGTGTTCATAGGCTTCGCGGGTCAGGAGGCCCTGGTCGCGGTCGCGGTGATCCCAGAGACGGGAGGCTGCAAAGGCCAGCAGCGGCAGGGCACCCCTTTCGCCACCGACCTCCCCCACCATCTCGTCCACCAGAGCATCGTCTTCAAAGCGGTAGCCGCACTTCAGGGCCGGCTGCACCAGAGCGCGCCGGATCGCTGCACCCGAGAGAGGCTTCAAAGGCGTCAGCTCGCTGAAGATCGGGTTGAGGCTCTCCTGGTGGGAGCAGTAGGCGAGAAAGTCGTCCCGCATCGAGAGCAACACGTGAACATCGGTCTCAAGGGCGAGCCGGCCCAGAAGCTCGGCAAAGCGCTCCTGCACCTCGGGTGGGTTCTGGGTAAAGAGCTCCTCGAACTGATCGATGATGAGCAGGGCCTCGTCATGTTGCCGCCGCCAGCGAGTCACTGCATCAAGCACAGCGTCGGTATGGTCCGGGCTGGTCAGCAGTTGCAGAGCCTCGGTATCCCCGGTGAGCTCCGGCACGAGTGCCCGGGCCAGGGCGGAGAAGGGTCGGCCGCCCGGCGTCAGGACCACGGCCCGCCAGCCGGTGGGGATGACCGGCAGCAGCCCGCCCCGCAGGAAGGAGCTCTTGCCGGCCCCCGAGGCGCCGATCAGCCCCAGCAGATGCGGCCGGTGGAGCTTCTTCCACATCTCCTCCACTTCCAGCTCGCGGCCAAAGAAGTACTCTGCGTCCTCTTCGGTAAAAGACGCCAACCCCGGGTAGGGCTTGACGTCCTCGGCCCCCGCCACCCGCAGCGTCACCTCCTCGAGTGCCCGGGCCAGCGCCGCGGCACTCGGTTGGCGTCGCTCTCTCTGCCCTGCCACCGCCATCTTCAACACGGGAGCCCAGGGAGAATCCGGCACCTCCGGTGGCTCGTGATGGATCCCCTGCCAGATCCGCTGGCGGGCCTCGAAGCTTTTCAAGCCCCCCGGGGCGATCATCTCCGCCAGCACGACGCCGGCGGAATAGACGTCCGCTCTCGCATCGAGCTGCTCGCCCCGCGACTGCTCCGGCGACATATAGGCCGGGGTCCCCGAGATCGTCCCGGTCTTGCCTTCCGCCAGGCCCTTGGCAATGCCGAAGTCCATCAGCACCACCCGCCCCGAGCGGGTCATCATCAGGTTCTCTGGCTTGACGTCCCGATGCACCAGACTCGCCTCGTGGATCGCCTCGAGGCCGGCCAGAAACTGGGAAGCGATCTCGCGCGCCTCGGCCAGCTCGAGCGGTGCGCGCATCTTGAGGATGTCCAGCAGCGTCACGCCGTCGATGTACTCCATCGACACCAGCTCCTGGCCGTCGAGCTCCACCAGGTCAAACACCCGGCAGACATTGGGCGAGACCACCTCGCGGGCAACGCGCACCTCCTGGCGGAGTGTCTCCAGAGCGCGGGTGTCCGCCAGCAGTTGCGGTCGTAGCGCCTTGAGCGCTACATCGACCCGCAGCTTGAGATCGGTGGCCCGCCAGATCTCCCCCATCCCGCCCCGACCCAACAGCGAGCGGATGCGATAGCGATTACCCAGGATCTGACCGGAGGAGAAGGCCTCCCGGGAGTAGGTGAGGGTCTCTTCTTCCTCTGTGCCCTCGAGCTCGGCCAGCAACGACGGCGACTCCAGCGCCAGCTCCAGCAGACACCCCGGACACAGACCCTCGCTGCCGCCCGCGTCCAGCAGGGTGCTGCCACAGGCGGGACACTCCATTTTGGTTCGCAGCTCGACCATCGCGCTTCCAGATCCAGGTACCCGGGGGACTGCCCTGGGGCCCGGTCCGAGAGAAATAGACGATATGTCGCGAAGAGGTTACGCCCCTTCCACCTGCTACGGACGGACTGTGGCCAGCAGGTGGCGCACCTCCTCGTCGGTGTCGGCCGGGTTGGCCACGGTCTGGGCGATCTCGGCCCGCAGGCACATCCCGTAGCGCTTTCGCAGGCGGTGCACCGCGGTCTTGATCGCCCTGACGCTCATCCCCAGATCGGCGGCCGACTCCTGATAGGTCGCCTGGGGTTCCGCGCTGGTCAAATAGGGCTTGAGCTTGTCGAACTGGGTCAGATCATCGGATTCGGCGCTCTCCAGCTGGAGCCGACCCATCGCCCGATCGAGAACAGTGAGCGCCCAGCGGTGCTCGAACACGTCTTCCGGGGTCATCTCGTCGCTCGGTTGGAGCGTATAGCTCTCCTCGCCGGCTGCGACGTCGAGCGACAGGGTTGGGGTACCCCCACCCCGTTTGAGAGCCCGGGCTCGATCTCTCTGGTGGGAAAGAAAGTGCCTCAACGAGGCCAACAGGAACGCTCGGAATCTTCCCTTCGACGGATCGACGTCGGCCAGGAAGTCCTTGTCCAGCAGCTCGGTGAAATAGGCCTGGGTGAAGTCTCTGGCCTCTTCAGGGTCGGAGCCCTGGTGGCGGATGTAGGCGTAGAGGGGTTGCCAGTAGGTCTGGCACAGCATCTCCAGGGCGGCCCGCGCCTCGGTGTCGGAGCCGTCCCTGGCGGCCAGCACCTGGCTCCACTGCGTCGTGGCGACTTCGGCACTCATACTCTTTGCCCTCGAGAGCGTCGTGAGCCTGCCGCTGCTCGGGCTCCCCCACTGAGTCCCGAGGACCCATCGGCGATTTGCGTCAGACAGGATTCAGACTACAGAAAGGACCTTGTTTCGCACACTACCCCTCAGGGTAGGGGCGGGTGGTGGCTCGTGACGCGAGAAGAACACCGCTCATTGCTCCCCTCCTTTGCTTTCGAGGGTCCGACGCAGAAGAGGGAGCATCGCACGGTCCTTGTCACGATTGGCAGCCACCTTGGATTCGATGATAGAGGCCAGGTCGAGGACCCGCACTTCGAGATCGCCTACCTGGACGACATGAGATCTTTCGACCACCTCGGCCCAGAACCAGCCGGCTCCGATTCGCTGCATGGCATCGAGCGGACCCAGATTCGTCTCGAGGAGGTTCATCTTGTTGCTTTTCAGTCTGTCCAAGGTCGGTCGGATGTCGCGTCCCGCCGGGTCTCGATAACGGGCTTCTATCTGGTCGAGGAGTGTGGAGACATGGTCGACACCGGCGCGGTCGAGAGCGCGGAAGAGCTCCAAGAAGTCAGGTTTCACGTCCGGCCCGTAACGCCCAGATTGCGTCGACAAAATCTTGCGCGGCGCTCAGCCTCTCGGTGGGTGATTTCTCTAGCATCCACCGGACCAGGGTCAGATCAACCCCGTCGGCTGCGAAAGCCCCTTCGGCGGTCGGTTCGCTGGCCGGATCTGAGTGCCGGTTACTGTTGCCGACCCTCGTGACAGGTCGATCTGAGTGCTTTCCCATCGGCGACATTCTAACGTTTCAGGCACCTCGAGGGTTGGTGAAAGCGACCCTGCCGCGGATGCAGACAGGGTCGGATTCACTCTTGGACTTGCTACTTGCTCTTGATAGTGACCTGTAGAGGTCGCTTGAGGAGCTTGATGACGTCCTCGAGTTGCTTGCTGATGTCGGTCTGGGCCTTTTCCAGCTTCTTGATGCGGTCGGTCAGGGCCTTGTTGGCGCCGGCGGTGACACGCGCCGTGGCGGTGCGCGACCCCTTGGTGCCCTTCTTGCGGCCTCTGCGGCTCTGGGAGCGCAGCTGGTTGAAGACAGCGACCGCCTCGGGACGGAAGCGCCGCGTGCGGCCACGACCGACCGAGGGGATCTTCTTGCCGTAAACCTTGACGTAGCGGATGAGCGTTGGATAGGAGATGCCGGTCTGCCGACCGATCTCCGACAGCGTCAGCAGGTCTTCCTGCTTGCCTTTTGTGGTCGCCGGCTTCTTTCGTTTTTTGGCAGCCGCTTTCTTGCGTGGAGCTGTTCGCTTGCGGCCGGCCGTCGCACGCTTGCGGGTCGAGCCTGCCGCCTTCTTCTTTGCCGGCCGACCTCGCTTTGCGAGGTTTTCTTTTTTGATCTCCTTGAATACTTTCAAGGCGCTCGCCGGATAGCGCTGTGTCCGGCCCTTGCCCACCGAAGGGATGCGCCTCTGATACGCCTTCTTGTAGCGGAGCAGGGTCGGCATGGAGATGCCGGTCTTCTCGGATACTTCACTGAGCGTATAAAGCTTCTGGCTCGACTTCTTTGTTTTCTTTGCCATGTAACGAATTATCAAAACATCCTGGCGTAATGTCAACTTTTCACAATTATTTCTAAAGTTACTCGTCGCTCGCTTCACCCGAAGGACGGCGGCGGGGATTGATCAGATCCACCAGACCGTCTCCCAGAAAGTTGAGTCCCATGACGGTGAGCAGGATGGCGATGCCGGGAAAGAGTGCCAGGTGGGGCGCGTCGAGCAGATGGCTGCGGCCGGCATTGATCATCGCTCCCCACGACGGCGTCGGTGGTTGGATGCCGAGACCGAGAAAAGAGAGGCTGGCTTCGGCGAGGATGGCGCCGGCCATTCCCAGGCTGGCCGAGACGAGCAGTGTCGGCAGAACGTTTGGCAGGATGTGCCGCAGGACGATGCGCGGAGCTTTGACACCTGCAGCTCGCGCCGCCGTCACAAACTCCTGCTCCTTGATCTGCAACACCTGTCCGCGGACCAGACGCGCATAGCCGACCCAGCCGATGGTGACCAGGGCGAGGACGACGTGTCGCAGTGCAGGTCCCAGCACGGCCACCAGGGCGATGGCCAGCAGAATCCCCGGGAAGGCGAGAAAGACATCGGTCAGCCGCATCAAGATGGTGTCGACCCTGCCGCCGGCATAGCCGGAGATGGCACCGAGGAGTGTCCCCATGAGCCCCGCGAGAATCACTACCGAGAGGCCCACCCCGACCGAGATGCGGGCGCCGTAGACCAGACGCGAGAGGATGTCGCGGCCCAGCTCGTCGAGACCCAGCGGGTGAGCGAGCGAGGGCGTCTCCAAGCGTTGCTCCAGCCGCAGGGTCGTGGGGTCGTAGGGGGTCAGGAGCGGTCCGAAAAGAGCGATCAGCAGAACGACGACGACGAGCGCGGCGCCCACCCACAAAGTAGCGCGGCCACTCCCCGGCGTACCGTTGACTTCAGCCATTTGGAGATCTCATCGCAGCCGGATCCTCGGATCGAGATAGGCGTAAACCACATCAGTCACCAGGTTGAGCAACAGGTAGGTCAGGGCGATTGCCAGGATTCCCCCCTGGACGAGTGGGTAGTCGCGCAGACGGATCGACTGGATGATCAGACGACCCAACCCCGGCCAGGCAAAGATGGTCTCGGTGATGATGGCGCCGGTCAAAAGCGCACCAAACTGGAGACCGACGATGGTTACCACCGGGATCGAGGCATTCTTGAGCGCGTGCCGAACAACGGCGAGCCGACGGCTCAAGCCCTTGGCCTGCGCCGTCGCCAGATAGGGCTTGTGCAGCTCCTCGGCCAGCGACGAGCGGATCATGCGGGTCAACAGCCCCGCCAGTGCTGTCCCCAGTGTGATCGCCGGCAGCACCAGACTGGCAAGACCCGAGCGACCAGACACCGGAAAGAGATTCAGCTGGATCGAAAAGACCAGGATCAACATCGGACCGAGCCAGAAGTTGGGTATGGAGACGCCCAGGAGCGAGAAGAACCGCGAAGCGTGATCGATGGGGCCGTCGCGGTGGAAGGCGGCCAGGATACCCAAAGGCAGCGCGATGGCCAGCGCCACCAGCATGCTGGCAAAGGCGAGCTCGAGTGTGGCCGGATAGTGACGGGCCAGGATGCGCCCCACCGGCTCGCCAAAATGGAGCGATTGGCCCAGGTCGCCCTTGAGCAGCCCACCGAGAAAGGATCCGTACTGTTGGATGAGGGGTCGGTCGAGGCCCAGCTCGTGCCGCAGAGTCTCGACGTCCGAGCGCTGAGCGCCCTCGCCGAGCATCATCTCCACCGGATCCCCGGGAATCATGTGGATCAGTGAGAAGACCAATGTCGCCACCAGCAGCGCGATCGGCAGGGTCTGGGCCAGACGCCGGATCAGATAATCAGTCATCGCTGACGACGATCCCCAGCTTGCGTATCTGATAGGAGAGGGCCTGGCGGCTGATGCCGAGTCGGCGGGCGGCCGCTGACTGGTTGCCCTCGGTCGCGGTCATGGCCTCGAGGATCAAACGTCTTTGATAGTCCTCCACCTTTTCGTGAAAGCCCATGGTCGATGGTGCGCTGGCGTAGGGTAGGTCGAGATGCTCCAGATCGATGACCTCCCCTTCGCTCAGCGCCGCCGCCACCTGCACGATGTTCTGGAGCTCTCTCACGTTGCCCGGCCAAGAGTAACCCAGAAGCTTGGTCTTGGCGGTCCGGGAGAAGCGTAACGGCCGCGGGAGATGCACACGGTGCAAGAAGTGCTCGGCCAGCAGCTCGATGTCCCCGCTCCGGTCACGCAGTGGTGGCAGCTCGACGCTTCCCACACGGAGACGAAACAGCAGATCCTGGCGGAAGTCGCCGGCGGTCACCATCTTCTCCAGGTCATGGTGGGTGGCCGCAATCACCCGCGCGTCGACCGAGCGCGGCAGGCTTTCGCCCACCCGCTTGATCTCTTTCTCCTGTAGGAACCGCAGGAGGCTGGCCTGCGCTTGCTTTGACAGGTCGCCAATCTCGTCCAGGAAGACCGTGCCGCCCCTGGCCAGCTCCAGGACCCCGATCCGATCCCGGTCGGCACCGGTAAACGCACCGCGGACGTGTCCGAATAGCTCCGAGCCGATGAGTGACTCGGTGACGCTGGCGCAGTCGAAGGGTACATACGACTCAGCGGCTCGAGGACTCAGAGCGTGGATCCGTTTGGCGACCAGCTCCTTGCCGGTGCCGGTCTCACCCTTGATCAGGATGGGGATGTCGGCGGCGGCCAGTCGGGCGAGCCGGGCGAGCGCCTGTTTGAGCGCTGGGCTCTCACCGACGATGCCGCCCATCCCCTCGGCGGCGGGACGACGTTCGGCCCCGGCGGGCGTTCGGAAGTCCTTCGCCGCCAGGGCGAACAGCGTCCTCAAGGTGGGATCGAGCTCCGGCGCTTCGAGGATGAGCTGCCCTCCCCCGGCGGGCAGCGACATCTCGCTCGACCCACCCTTCCCCGCCACCACCACCGTCTCATTCGCATCGTCTCTCCAGGTCAAGCGGGCCTCGGGGTAACCTGCGCCGGCCAACAGGCTTGCCAGGCTCTCGTCGTCGGTGCGGTCGTCCCGTAGGTACTTCTCGAGCGCCCGCCAGGGCCCCTTGAGACGGGCCTCCAGCCGCTCGACCATGGGTGCCGCGCCCACCCGGCGGAGTCCGACGACAGCGCGCCGCAGCCAGACCGGCGGCACCACACCTGGGGCCACCAATTCGACATCGAAGACCAGGCGGGCGGCACGGTAGTCGTCGAGCCCCTCCAGCGACCGCCAGAGTCGGGTGGCGATCTTGCCGCTGGATAGCAGGCTCTGCCAGAAGGGAGCCAGCGGGCTGTCCACAACCTGGTGGAGGGCCCGTTCGCGATCGCCGGCCAGAGCCCACACGGCCGGCCGCTCCTCCGGCTCGAGCTCACCCATGGTCTCGGCCGTCGTCCCTTCGAGCTCGGTAAGGGCCCGCTCGGGCTCTTCCAGCCAGCCTAGCGCCCGCGCCGCCAGCAGGTGAAGCACATCACGACGCCAGTCGAGCTCGGCATCATCGAGCTGACGCTGGGCTCTCTCCACCCACTCGAGCGCCGCGGCGGGCCGACCCTCGACCAGCTCGTATCGTGCCCAGAGCTCTGCATCCTGGACCATCCCCCGCAGATTTCCGGTGCGGCGGTTCTCGGCAATGGTCTGCTCGAGGATGGGACGGACCCCGTCGAGACGGCCCCGACGCAGCCGGATTTCTGCCAGGTTGAAGAGCGCCAGGGTCGTCGTGCGCGGACCCTGCCAATCACCCAGCAGGCGATGAGAATGCCTAAAGGCCTTCTCGGCCCCCGCCAGATCATCGGCCAGTGCCCGGCCATAGGCCAGATCGTTCCAGAGCGCCGAGGCCTCGAAGGGACGCAGCTGCCGCCGGTCCTCTCCCAGGGCGCACTCGAGATTGGCAATGACGTCTTGCCCGTCGTTGCGGTGTAGGGCTTCGAGGCCCTTGGCGTGATACCAGCGCCAGGCCAGACGGGGTATTTCCAGTGCCGGTCGGGCGTCTTCGAGGTGTTTGCCCATCGCCTCCATATCCTGGCGATCCCAGGCCGCGGCAGCGGCGAGCAACCGACCGCGAAGCGCCAGCTCGGGATCTCTGCTCGCGAGCACCCGCTCGACCCAGCGGGTGGCGCGATCCGCCTCCCCCAGGTTGCCGTAGGTGCGGACCGCCAGCTCGGCTGCCTCCAACAGCTCCTCGGGCTCGACCGGCGCCTCCTCCAGCTGCCGGACGATGCGCTCGGCGGCCTTTATCTCCCCCAGCTTGCTGTGACACCAGGCACGGAGCACCCGGGCGGCGGCCGAGCGCAGACCGCGCAGCTCTGCCCGCGCCTCGGCGAATCGGGCGAGGGCAAAGAGGGCCCGAGCCAGCTCGATCTTCTCCGCCGAGCTGGCAGGCGGATCGAGCCGCCAGCGGGTCACCGCATCTCGCCAGCGACCTCTGCGCGCCAGGGCGATCGGATCCTCGCCCGCGCGCACCGGCTCCCAGAAACTCCTGGCCAGCTCTCCCGCAAGAATGGTCTCGAGCTGCGAGCAGTCGCCTCCCGCAGCGAGCAGCCGGCGTCGAAAACGACCCGACCCCGCCACCCAGAGCTGTCGCTTCTGCTGACCGACATGCTCGGCAACCAGACCGGCTCTGGCCGCGGCACAGTCCTGGTCCCACAAAAAGGGTGCGGCGTCGAGCACCTGCTCCACCATGCTGTCGGCGGCGACGGGGGTCAGGGTCTGCTCCCAGGCCTCCAGCAGTCGACGGGCGGCGCGGCGCGCCTGTCCACGACCGGAGATGGTCGTCTCGCCCTGGAAGAGAGCCAGCGCCAGATCCCGCATCAGGGTCTGGGGCAGGTGACCGTCCGTACCGGCTTCGGCCCTGATCGAGCCCAACCGGCCCGTGCCGTCGACCGTCGCGCCGGCCCAACCGCCGAGTAGGCGCCAACCCCCAAAGTCGAGATGGGAGAGAACCGCCGCGGCCTGCAGCAGAACGGAGATCCGCTGGCGGTCGGTGAGGTGGGCCGACTCCAGGGCTTTGCCCCCCGACGGCTCGAGGGAGGGGTGGTGCAGCTCCACCGTCGGAGCCGCTCTCCTCATGCGCCGAGCAGCCCTTCGAGATCGCTCCAGAACGAGGGGTAGGACTTGGCCACCACCCCCGAGTTGGCGACGCTTACACCGGGCCTGCGCAGACCGGTCAGGGCCAGGCTCATGGCGATCCGGTGGTCGCCGTGGCTGTCGACGATCACCTGCTCTTCGGGTGGAGTGGTCTCGGCCCAGAGACCGGGGATGACCAGACCATCCTCGATCTCGGTGACCTCGACACCCAGCTTGCGGAGCTCGCTCGCCATCGCCGCCAGCCGATCGGATTCCTTGAGTCGGAGGTGAGGGACATTTCGAATCCGGGTGGTCCCCCGAGCAAAAGGCGCCAGGGCCGCCAGCGTCGGCACCTGGTCGGGCATCGACGAGAGGTCCAGGTCGACAGCCGTCAGGCGTGAGCCGGCCGCGACCCGGACGCCTTCGGTCTGCCACTCGATCTCGGCACCCATCCGGCCGAGGACCTCGAGAAAGCCTCGGTCACCCTGGCGTGAGCCGGGCTCGAGACCATGAAGCTCGACTTCGCCACCAGTGACAAGGGCCGCGGCCGCCGGATAGGCCGCCGCCGAGTAATCACCCTCGACCGGCACGGTGCCGCCGCGGAGCTCAGTCGGGGTGACGCAGAATCCCCGGTCCTCCAGCCGCTCCACCTTTGCCCCAAAATCCGCCATCGCCGCCAGCGTCAGCTCGACATAGGGGGTAGAGGTCATTGCCAGCACTTCGATCAATACCGGCGCGCGCGCACGGGTCGCCGCCAGGAGCAGAGCCGAGAGGAATTGGCTGGAGAGACCGGCATCGAGGCGCGTGTGACCGCCCTCGAGGCTGCCGCCCTTGACCACGAGTGGGGCAAAGCCCTCGCGAACAAGCCACTCCACCCTTGCTCCGAGCTGCTCCATGGCCTCGGCCAGCGGTCCGACCGGGCGTTGGCGGAGCCGCTCCGAGCCGTCGAGGCGCCATTCACCGGGCAGGGTGGCCAGCGCCGCTACCAGAAACCGCAGCATGGTGCCGTTGTGTCCGCAATCGATCCCGGCCTCCGTTGGCAGAACGCCGGGGGTGAGCTCGAACCGCTCGGCCTCCTCGACGGTCTGCCAACCCAGAGCCCGCATCGCCGCCAGGAATTGGCGGGTGTCGTCGGCCACCAGCGGATGCTCGAGGGTGACCGGCCGGCGGGAGAGCAGGGCGAGGGCGAGGTAGCGCTGGGTGACACTCTTCGACGGCGGTACCCGCAGGCTGCCGGAGACCCGCTTGCCGCTTGCAACCCTGTGCGCTCCCGTACCCATTCGTTACCTCACCGGCTCCCGCCCTCAGCTCTCCGCGTACCACTCGACCCGTTGCGATCGGTACCACGCATCCAACAGGTGAACCTCGCCGGCGCTCACCTGCCAGGTCTTCGGCTCGTGAAAATGCCCCAGGACCAGGACATCGTAGTCGGTCCCAAGCCGGCGCTCGGCGTACTCGAGGATGACCTTTTCCGGGATGTGTCTCTTGTGCTTGAAGTTGGTTTTGGCCAGTTGGTGCTCGGTCTGGTGCACCGCTGCCCGGGCCAGCGGGCCCGGCAGGTTGTGCATCATGAACCGGCTCAGAGGACTCTTGGACAGCCAGTGCCAGAAACGGTACATGTAGTCGGCGTCGTTCAGACCGTCGCCATGCACCGCCAGGTACCGCTTGCCGGCGGCAGAGAAATCGACCTCCGATCCCACCAGGTCGAAGAGGTCGGCATAGGGACCCCGACCGATAAAGAAGTCGCGATTTCCCTCCACATAGTCCAAGCGGATTCCGCTCTCCTTGAGCGAGCCGAGAGTCTCGACCACGGCCCTGATCTCCGGGGTCTCATAGCGTCGATCGCCGACCCAGACATGAAACAGATCCCCAAGCAGGATCAGTCGCCGGCAGGGTCCGTCGGCGAGCTCTTCGAGCTGCCGGATCAGTGGCGCCGGCGGACCACCCGGTCCGCCGATGTGGGCATCGGCGATGACGGCGGTCGACATGAGACAGACTCGGTTCGGTCGCTTGCTTAGAAAATGGATATCTTCTTTGCCTGGTTCTTGCTGACCTCGGAGACCACCGCTTCGCCAAGCCGCTCGAAGGCCTCGGTGTGAGTACCCTCGGCCTGCGAGACGACGATCGGCTCGCCGCTATCCCCTCCCTCGACGATCGCCGGATCCAGCGGCACCCGCCCCAGGAAGGGGCAACCCAGGATCTCGGCGGTGCGCTCGCCTCCCCCCTGCTTGAAAATGGCGGTCTCCTCCCCACAATGGGGGCAGACAAAGGTCGACATGTTCTCGATGATGCCGATCACCGGGACGTTGACCTTGCGGAACATGGCCAGACCCTTGCGCGCGTCGATCAGCGCGATGTCCTGGGGCGTGGTGACGATCACCGCACCCGACATCGGGATCTTCTGGCTGATGGTCAGCTGTGCGTCGCCGGTGCCGGGAGGCAGATCGACAATGAGATAGTCGAGCGGGCCCCAGTCGACGTCCCCCAGCATCTGCTCGATGGCCTTGACCACCATCGGCCCACGCCAGATGACGGGTGTATCCACATCCAGCAGGAAACCCAGCGACATGAGCTTGATGCCGTGCCGCTCGAACGGCTGGAGGCGGTTGTCCTGAACGACAGGGTTCCCTTGAATGCCAAACATCATCGGCACCGAGGGCCCATAGATGTCGGCGTCGAGGAGCCCGATCCGGTAGCCCATCTGCGCCAGCTTGACCGCCAGATTCGCCGCCACCGTCGACTTTCCGACCCCGCCCTTGCCGCTGGCAACCGCCACCACGTGCTGCACTTCGGGCAGGAGATTCTCGTCCTGGACCACACCCTGCTGGGCGGCGGCGGGTGGAGTGACCGTCTGCAGGTTGACCTCGACATCGGCACTCTCCAGCCGCTCCCGGAGCAGCGCCTCCACGTCGTCTCTGACCTGGTCGGCGCTCGCCCGGTTGTGGGTGGCGATGGCCAGATCCACGACCACCCTGTCGCCATCCGCCTCCACCTTGTCGACAAAGCCAAAGGAGACGATATCCCGGCTCATACCGGGGAATCTCACCTCTTTCAGTAGCTCCCAGACTTTTTTTTCCATATATCCAATCCTTGTCTCTCGAGAATTCTCAGGGAGCCCGAAGTCTAACCCAGTCCCGCGAGCCGGGTTATCTCCCGACGCACCTCCTGCTCCAGGTCCCTCTTACCCTTGAGCCCGTACTCGGTCGCGTTGATGGGTCGGCCGTAGCGAAGGGTGATGCGTCCCGGACGGACCACGTGCGACCCCTTGGGCTGGACCGCCAGGCTGCCACGGATGCCGACCGGGACGATCGGCAGCCCGCCTTTGAGCGCCAGCAGGAACCCGCCCCGCTGGAAGGGTCCCAGCGAGCCGTCCGCCGACCTCGTACCCTCGGGGAAGACCAGGGCGGAGTTGCCCGCTTGTAGCCGCTGGACCGCTGCGGCGAAGCTCTCGCTCGCCTTACTCCGGTCCTCGCGGTCGATACTGATAAAGCCACCCGCTTTGATCGACCAGCCAAAGATCGGGATGCGAAACAGGCTGCGTTTGGCCAGAAACCGAGTCTGTCCGGGGAGAGAGACGATCAGCGCCGGGATGTCGTACAGGCTCTGATGGTTGGACATGTAGACCGAGGGCAGGCTCGGGTCGAGCCGGGTCTCGTGTTCCACCTCGATACGGATGCCGCTAGACGCCAGCAACCCGCGGCTCCAGATCCTGGCTACGTGGAAGGTCCAATCCCCACGGGGTGGGATCCAGCTCACCAGAATGGCAACGGTGGCCCAGACGATGGTCCCAAAGAGGAGGTAGAAGTTGCCCGCGAGGGTCGCCAGCAGAGTGGCAAGGGTGCCGGGACCCCCATTTGGCTGCCGATTGCTGTCGTTTGTCGTCATTGGCGAGTGCCCCACGGCCAGTTGCTACAATCCCCGTTTCACGGCAGCCCTGAGAGGGCTATTGTATCCGCGGATGTCCGCCCCCCGATGAGTCTCACTTCCTCTCTGCAAACTCCTGTGCGCGTCACGGGGCATCTCGCCCTGCTCAGCGCTCAAGCCTTCAAGGCGGCCATCGCCCCGCCGTACGAGCTCCGCCTCTGGATCCGGGAGGCAGAGCAGATCGGGGTGCGCTCGCTGGGTGTGGCCGCCATTACCACGATCTTCACCGGCATGGTCCTCGCTCTCCAGACAGCCTACAGCCTCCCCGACATCGGCGTGAAGTACTACATCGGTACGGTGGTCTCCAAGTCCCTGGTGCGCGAGCTGGGACCGGTGCTGGTGGCGCTCATCGTCGGCGGCCGCATCGGCGCCGGCATGACGGCCGAGCTGGGCACGATGAAAGTCACCGAGCAGATCGACGCCATGCGGTCGATGGCGGCCGACCCGGTCAAGAAGCTGGTGGTGCCGAAGCTGGTGGCCACCCTGGTCATGCTCCCGGCGCTCACGGTACTGGGCGATTTTCTGGGTATCCTGGGAGGGCTGGTCGTCTCGATAGGACAGCTGCAACTGACGGCCGGTTTCTACATCAACGACGTTTTGGACGCGCTTACTCTGCAGGATGTCAGCAGCGGTATCGGCAAATCCTTCTTTTTTGCCTACTTCATCGCCATTATCGGCTGCTACAATGGCCTCTACGCCAGCGGTGGAGCCGACGGGGTGGGACGGGCGACTACCAACACGGTCGTCATGGCGGCCATCCTGGTCCTGGTTTCGGACTTCTTCCTCACCAAGCTCTTCTACATCTTGTTTTGAGGGGTGACCGCTCGGAGCTCTCTTGTGCCACAGGCCATCTTCACTATCCGCGGACTCACCAAGAGCTATGGCGATAATGTCGTCATCGACGAGATCGACTTCGACGTCTTCTCCGGTGAGTCGCTCGTCATCCTCGGCCGGTCCGGGTCGGGCAAGAGTGTGACGCTGAGACAGCTGAACGGTCTCGAGAAGCCCGATAGCGGCTCGGTTGTCTTCGACGGCACGGAGATCACAACTCTGGAAGAGAAAGAACTTTTCCCTTTGCGTCGCCGGGTTTCCATGCTCTTTCAAGGCGGGGCGCTCTTCGACTCCGGCACGGTGTTTGAAAATGTCTCCTTCCCCTTGCGCGAGCACACCGATCTGACCGCCGACGAGATCGCCGAGATTGTCGAACAGAAGCTCGCCATGGTCCGACTCGGCGGCGTCGAGGATCTCATGCCCGCGGATCTGTCCGGCGGGATGAAGAAGCGCGCCGCGCTGGCCAGGTCCCTGGCGCTGGATCCGGAGGTGGTGTTATTCGACGAGCCGACCACGGGGCTCGACCCCATGACCGCCGCCACCATCGGGCATCTGATCCGCTCCACGCAGAGGGATATGAAGACTACTTCGGTGGTGGTCACGCACGACATCCCGTTGGCGCGCCTGGTGGGAGACCGGGTCGCCTTCCTCGAAGGTGGCCGTTTCTCGTTTGTCGGATCGTGGAGTGATGCCGACCGATCCGAGGACCCTATCTTCTCCAGATTCCTGGCCGGCCTCGAAGAGGAGGAGAGCCATGTCGCGTGAGCTGAAGGTAGGTATTCTGGTCATCGTGTCACTTATCGTGGCCGCTCTTGCGATCTTCCTGGTCGGCGAGAGAAGCAATGTTTTTGCTCGCAAGAACGAGTACTTTGTCCGTTTCGAGAGCGTCAGCGGCTTGGCCACCGGCAACCCTGTCCAGTTGAACGGTGTCATCGTCGGCAGCGTGCACCGGGTCGTGCTGCCGGAGGATGTCGAGGAGCAATATCTCACCGTTTGGGTCTCGATCGACCGACGTTATGCCGACAGGGTCCGGGAGGACTCTCGCGCCCGTATCAAGACCCTGGGTCTGCTGGGAGACAAGTACATAGAGCTCACCTCCGGCTCCCCAGGATTCGCCCAGATCGAGTCGGGTGGTGAGATCCGAACCGGCGCAGCCACCGATGTCGAGAAGATCATCGCCACCGGTGGCGACGCGGTGGAGAACCTGGTGGCCATCTCCTACTCCCTGCGCACCATCCTCGAGCGGATGGAGGCGGGTGAGGGAATCCTCGGTGAGCTGACCACCGAGAGCGAGACCGGAACAAGGGCAAAGAAAAGTCTGGTCGAGACCTTCGAGACCTTTCGCGATATCACGGCGAAGCTCGACAGCGGCGAGGGTACCCTTGGCAAGCTCATCAATGACAGCAGCCTGGCGGACAGCGCTGAGAGCGCGGTGGCCCACCTCGACGGGATTCTGGGCCAGGTCGAGAGCGGCGAGGGGGCCGTGGCGGCCCTGCTCAACGACCCGGCCACCCGCGACAAGGTCGATCAGACGCTGGACGCGATGAGCACCATGACCCAGGACCTCTCGGCGCTGGTGGCGGACATCAAGGACGGCGAAGGCCTGCTCGCCACCATGCTCTTCGACAAGGAGTACGGCGCCGAGGTCCGGCAGGACATCCAGCAGATGATCATGAATCTACGGGTTCTCTCCGATCGACTGGAACAGGGAGACGGCACCCTGGGTCAGCTGATCAACGACCCGCAGGTCTACGAAGCGATGAACGATATTATTGTCGGCATCGACGAGTCGAAGATGCTCCGCTGGCTGGTGCGTAACCGACAGAAATCGGGCATCCAGGTCCGCTACGAGGATCAAGTCGAAGGCGAAGAGGGGCCGGAACCACCCTCCCAGGATCAGGAATAGATCGAAGCCATGAGCGCGCACATACTCGTGACCGGCGGAGCCGGTTTTATCGGTAGCCACCTGACCCGTCGACTGCTCGACCGGGGTGACAGGGTCACCATCCTGGACGACTTCAACGACTTCTACGATCCGGCGCGCAAGCGTGCCAACGTCGCCCGGGTAGCAGCCAGCGACGGCTTCTCGCTCGTCGAGGGCGACATCCGGGATGCGGACCTCGTTGAAGAGCTCTTTCGTGACCACCAGTTCGATGGCGTTGTTCATCTGGCGGCCCGGGCCGGGGTGCGGCCAAGCCTCCAAGAGCCGATCCTCTACGAGGACACCAACTGCATCGGTACCCTCCGTCTGCTCGAGGCGGCGCGCCACCACGGCCCGGACACCTTTATCTTCGGCTCCTCCTCATCGGTCTATGGCATCAACCAGAAGGTGCCCTTCGCCGAGGACGACGAGGTCAACCAGCCCATCAGCCCGTATGCCACCACCAAGAGGGCCGGTGAGCTTCTCTGTTACAACTATCACCACCTCTACGATATGAACATCGCGTGCCTGCGGTTCTTTACCGTCTACGGCCCGGCACAGCGACCGGAGATGGCAATTCACAAGTTCACCGACCTGCTGGCCCGAGGCGAAGAGATCCCCATGTACGGCGACGGTTCCAGCCGCCGCGACTACACCTATATCGACGACATCATCGATGGTGTGGTCGCCTCCCTCGATCACGCTCCCCCATTCGAGATCCTCAATCTGGGTGGAGCGGAGACCACGGCGCTGGCTGATCTGGTGCGCATGATTGCCGACGAGCTTGGCGTGGAGCACCGGATCCAATATCTTCCCGATCAGCCCGGTGACGTCCCCATCACCTACGCCGACGTGCGCAAGGCGGGCCGCATTCTGGGCTATTCGCCCCGTGTTTCCATCCGCGAGGGCGTGAGACGTTTCGTCGAGTGGTATCGAGAGAACGATCCATCAACTCCTGACTAGCGAGTAATCGGAACGATGAAAATTTGCGTCGTAGGCACAGGATACGTGGGTCTCGTCACCGGGGCCTGTCTAGCCGACTTCGGGATGAAGGTCGTTGGTGTGGACAAAGTCGCGGGCAAGATCGAGGCGCTCCAGCAGGGAGAGATACCGATCTACGAGCCCGGGCTCAAGACCCTGGTGCGCAAGAACATGGACGAGGGTCGACTCCGCTTTACCACCGAGCTGGGGCCCGCTCTCGAAGACGCGAGAGCCATCTTCATCGCCGTTGGTACCCCGTCGCGGGCGGATGGCTCCGCCGATCTGACCTTTATCCGCGAAGTGGCCGCATCGATCGGCACCCATCTGACCGGCTACAAGGTCATCGTCACCAAGAGCACCGTGCCGATCGGGACCGGGCAGATGATCCGAGAGATCGTCGAGACCGAGAGCCATCATGACCAGGCATTCGCCATGGTCAGCAACCCCGAGTTTCTGCGGGAGGGCTCGGCGATCGAGGACTTCATGGACCCCGACCGGGTCGTCATCGGCAGCGACGAGCCACGTGCCATCGACATCATGCTCGATATCTACTCACCGCTCCGTGTCGCCGATGTTCCCTTCGTCATCACCAACGTCGAGACCGCCGAGCTGATCAAATACGCCTCGAACGGCTTTCTGGCCACCAAGATCTCATTCATCAACGAGGTGGCCCGTCTGAGCGAGATCCTGGGCGCCGATGTCGAGACCGTGGCCCGTGGCATGGGTCTGGATGAGCGGATCGGACCCAAATTCCTACATCCAGGTCCCGGATTCGGCGGCTCTTGTTTCCCCAAGGACGCAAGAGCTGTCGCCCAGATCGCTCGCGATCAGGGCATCGAGTTCGAGATCATGGAGGCCGTCCTCCGGGTCAACGAAGGCACCAAGATGAGAATGGTCGAGAAGGTGTCGACGGCCTTCGCAGGACTCGACGACAAGACCGTCTGTGTCCTGGGTCTGTCGTTCAAGCCGGAGACCGACGACATCCGCGAGTCGCCCGCCCTGGAGATTGTCGACCATCTGCTGGCAGCCGGCGCCCAGGTGCGGGTCTTCGATCCGGTGGCGATGCCGGAGTGTCGGCCGCTCTGGCCCGATGTCTACTTCGCGGAGACCTCCTACGACGCCGCAAAAGGCGCCGACGGCATTGTCATCGCCACCGAGTGGAATCAGTTTCGGGCGCTGGAGCTCGGGAGACTCAAGAAGCTCTTGTCGCGGCCCTTGATCGTTGATCTGCGCAACATCTACGAGCCGGCAAAGATGAAAGCCGCCGGCTTCGAATACATCTCCGTCGGGCGCCCCAACGCCCGCCTGGAGGAGGTCAAGGCATGATCACCTCGATCGTGACCGGCGGGGCCGGCTTTCTCGGCTCCCATCTCTGCGAGCGTCTGCTCGAGGAGGGGCACCGGGTCGTCTGCGTGGACAACCTGATCACCGGCACCAAGGCCAACATCGCCCATATTCTCGACCACGACGACTTCGAGTTCCTCGAGCACGATGTGACCAGGCCGTTCGAGGTTCTGGGAACGATCGACAACGTGCTGCATTTTGCCTCCCCCGCCAGCCCCATCGACTATCTGGAGCTGCCGATCCAGACGCTGAAGGTAGGGTCGCTCGGGACCCACAACACCCTCGGCCTGGCCATGGCCAAGCAGGCCCGCTATCTGCTGGCATCGACCTCCGAGGTCTACGGCGACCCCCTCATCCACCCACAGCCCGAGAGCTACTGGGGAAACGTAAATCCCGTGGGGCCGCGTGGCGTCTA
This sequence comes from Thermoanaerobaculia bacterium, assembly GCA_049678185.1. Classification (GTDB taxonomy): domain Bacteria; phylum Acidobacteriota; class Thermoanaerobaculia; order Multivoradales; family JAHEKO01; genus M0029. The sequence continues at coordinate 12,303 of JBAUDS010000025.1, read as the reverse complement.
CGATGAGGCCAAGCGCTTCGCCGAGGCGATGGTGATGGCCTACCATCGCTTCCACGGTCTCGACACGAGAATCGTGAGAATCTTCAATACCTACGGTCCACGGATGCGCCCCAAAGACGGACGCGTTGTCCCCGCCTTTATCCAGCAGTCGTTGCTCGGCGAACCCTTGACCGTTTTTGGTGACGGCAACCAGACCCGCTCTTTTTGTTATGTTGACGATCTGGTCGAAGGCATCTGGCGGCTGCTCAACAGCGAGTTCACCGACCCGGTCAACATCGGCAATCCGCACGAGATGACAATTCTGGAGTTTGCCGACGTAATCGTAAGACTCACCGATGGCAAGAGCGAGATCGTCTTCGAACCTCTGCCGGTGGACGATCCCAAAACCCGCCAGCCGGACATCAGCCTGGCCAAGAGAACTCTCGCTTGGGAGCCTCGCGTACCTCTCGAGGAGGGGCTGCTCCAGACCGTCGACTACTTTCGCGAGCTTCTGGCCCGAAAGACCGAGGACTAGCCATGGACGACTCCCTCAAATCCCTTCTTTTCGCCCTCGACAAGTATCCTGAAAAGGTCGAGGTGGCGCCGGTCGAGCAGCTCCTCATCGACAGCGCTCGACAGAACGAGAAGCGACACGCCTTTATCAAGCTGGCTGTACCCGACGAGATGGTCAAGTCGGTGCGAGGCAAGCGTGAAGATCGTGACGTGGTGCTTCTCGTCCGTATCCCCAGCGATGTGCTGGACCGGGCGGACAGCCGCATAGTGCTGCCCGGTGAGGTAGGCTGAGGCACACCGCCATGACTGTTAATTGCGTTCGCTGCCATTTGGAGAAGCCCGCCCTCGAAAGCCCCCCCTATCCCGGGGAGCTGGGTGAGGAGATCGTCGCCGGGATCTGCACCGACTGCTGGAACGAGTGGCAGCAGGCAGAGGTCATAGTCATCAACGAGTTCCGTCTCAATTTCATGGATCCTGGGGCAAACGAGATTCTCGTGCAGCAACTGCGGGAGTTTCTGGCACTCGACCAACCGTCCTCCACCGGCGAGTGAGCCCACGCGCCATCCCCCCCGTGGCCCGCATCCCCCGTTCGGCTCTGCTGCGCTTTGCGGTCTTCGCCGCCCTGCTGGTGATCGGCTTTGCGGTTCTGCGCTGGACACCGCTGTCGGAGCTCTTTACCAAGGAGGCGCTGATTGTCGCCCTGTCGGAGCTGCGCGAGCTGTGGTGGGCTCCCCTGGTCTTCATCGGTCTCTATCTGGTTGCCTCCCCCCTGGGGCTGCCCATCAGTCCGCTGATCTTCGCCGGCGGTCTTGTCTTTGGTGTCCGCTCGGGCTGGCTCTACAACCTAGTGGGAGCCATGGGTGGGGCCGCCGCCAGCTTTCTGCTGGCCCGCACCCTGGGACGGGACCTGGTCGTTCACCTGGCGGGTGAGTCGTTGGTCAAACGGGTCGAGGGGCTTCTCGAGCGCCACGGCTTCTGGAACCTGGTCCGCGTCCGGTTCATCCCCCTTCCCTTCGCCCTGGTCAACTTCGGCGCCGCCCTGGCGGGATATCCCCTGCCACAGTTCCTCGCCGCCTCCGTGCTCGGTCTGGCACCGTCACTGCTGGTCTACACCTATTTCGGGCAAGCTCTCTTTACCGTCGCCACCGGCGGCCGCCAGGCGGTGGTCCGCAACCTCATTGTCGCTTTGATCCTGATCCTGTTGTTGACCTTCCTCGTGCCGCTCAGGCAGGCGTGGAAGCGCCGACGCTACGACAAGAAGAACTCGATTTAGTTTGCTAGTGCCGCCTCGACCTCGGGCAGGTCGATCATCAGGGTACCGCCCGCGGCCGCCTTCTCCGGCTCGAACTCGTAGTCGCGGATAACCCGACGGAAGACCTCTTTGAGCGCCCGGGCACCGAGGCGTGGCTGAGCAACAGCCGCCGCCGCGACTCTGCGCACCGCTGCCGGCGACATGGCCAGCTGGATATTGTGTCCCTCGAAGTAGGCCACGGCCTGCTGGAAACCCGATTCCGGGCTGTCGAGAAAAATCTTGACCAGCTCGTCCTCGGTGAGGTCGTTGAGCAGCACGACGGCGTCGAAGCGGGAGAGAAACTGAGGGCTCATTCCATAGTCGAACAGATCCTCGTGACGCAGCCAGTCCCGTAGCGAGAACCGCAGCTCCTGATGGACCTGGCCGCCCTCCATCACGCTCACCGCCTGCAGCGCGCCCCGATCCCGTCCGATCGTCACCCGGTCGTAGACCGAGTCGTAGAGTCCCTCAAAGGCACCCGCACCGACAAACAGGAGACCACTGGCGTCCACCACCACGTTGCCGCCCCCCGCCCACTCGGGCAGGACAAAGGGCACCGATTCGTTCTCGATCAGGGTCAGCAACGCCTCCTGAGCACGGATCCCGCTGACGTTCGGCTGGTCGCCCACCGCGGCTCGGATCTTGTCTATCTCGTCGACGAAGATCATGGCGCTTCCCACCCGCCCCATGAGCCGCTCGACCGGCGCCTCGGGACCCAACTGCTCCCTGGCTCGATCGAGTACCCGGCGTAGCAGGGCGCCTCCGGCGCGACCACCGGCGGAGTGCTCAGCCAGAATGTTGGCGTGGACCCGGACCAGGGTGGAGCGGTCGGCCAGCATCGGGTTGGAGACCAGATAGTCCTCCACCGCGCGCATCACCGTGGTCTTGCCGGTACCGGAGGAGCCGATCAGCAGGACATTGCCGGTCGACAGATTTGCCAGCTTTTTGGCCAGGGCGATGGATATCTCGCGTACGGCCTCTTCCTGACCGATGACCCGCTGTCGCAGGGCCTCTGCGATCTGGGCGGCACTCGGGGTGGCTTGAGTCATGGCCCGATTCTAATGCTACTGCCACCCGGCGGTCTGTGGAACCTGGGAGAGATGCGCGCTTGCGACTTGAGCCGGCACCGGCAGCTAAGCTAGATTCAGCAGGTCATGACAGACATCCAGCCAAGTCCTTGGCGCCGTGGGCGTCGTCTGCTCCCTATTCTCCTGCTCGGGCTGGTAGCCGTCAGCCTGGCATCGACGGCCCGGGCCCAGGGCTTAGAGCCACAGCTGGCCCAGGCGCGGGAGCTCCTGGAGGCCGGCAATGCCGAGTCGGCGTTGGCCCTGCTCGACCGCGTGGTCAAGAAAAACCCCTCCAGCGCAGAGGCTCTTCTGGCGCGCAGCACGGCCCATTTCGTCCTCGGTGATGACAAGCCGGGCCGTCGAGATCTCAGCCGCGCCCTCGAGGCCGACCCCGAGCTGCGCCAAGCCTGGCTCAATAGTGCCGCGCTCAACCTCGCCGACCAGAACTACGATGGGGCTCTCGAGGACTTCGAGAGAGCCGAGCGGCTCGACCCCGCGGCAGCCGACAACGACGTCAATATCGGCGCGGTCCTCATCCTGCGCGGCGACCTCGATGGGGCCAACCAGAGATTTCAGCGCTATCTGAGTCTCAACCCCGGGTTGGCCGGGGCCTTTTATCTGGTGGCCACCAACTACGCCATGGCCGGCTACGCGGGTCTGGCTATCGAGAATCTGCAGCGGGCGGTCGAGCTCGACGAGAAGACCCGGCTGCGGGCCCGCACCGACCCCAATTTTGCGGCGCTGGAAACCCAGCCCCGATTCCAGGATCTGCTGCTCAACGATACCTATCGACCTCCCGCGGGCACCTACACCGCCACCAAGGCCTTTGAGATCCCCTATTCGGGAGCCGATAACCGCCTCCTGCGCGCGGTGGTCGATGCCCTGCAGATTTCCGGCCAACCATTCGATCGCCGCGTCGAGATGACACCCGGCTGGGCCCTGATCTGGGCCGATTTCCGGATCAAGGTCTCCGACGGGACGATGGGGAAAGGGTTGGTTCAGATCAGCGCCGCGCCCGAAACCTTCACACCCACGCAATGGCGCGAGCGGAGCGAGGAGTTCTTCCGCCAGGTGGACATCCAGCTCCTCCAGCGCGGCCGGGGTATGGATGTTCCCTAGCCTCGTGAGCTAGACCCGCATCAAAACCGAGCCCCAGTGGAGACCGGCCCCCAGGGCGGTAAAGGCCACGAGCGCGCCCTCCGGGGCCTTGCCCAGCTCGCGGGCCTCGTGAAAGCAGAGCGGGAGTGTCGCCGACGTCGTATTGCCGTACTTCTGGATGTTGTTGTGCACCTTGTCGTCGGCCAACTTCATCGCCCTCTGCGCCGCTTCGTTGATGCGGAGATTGGCCTGATGCATGATGAGCAGATCGAGATCTTCCAGACTGTAACCGCGTCGCTCCAAAGCCTCCAAAGTCACCTTGGGCATCCGGGTAACCGCCAGCTTGAAGACCTGGCGGCCGTCCATCCGGGGGACCGTGTCCCCCGCCGCCACCATGGCGGCATCGACCCAGGGCCGGCGTGCGGATCCGGCCCCGGGAACATAGAGGATCTCTTTCTCGGCGCCGTCGCCGTAGAGAACGGCTGCCAGGATGCCGCGGCCGTCGTCCTGCTCGTGGGCCCGGAAGACCATCGCCCCTGCCGCATCGCCAAACAGGACGACCAGGTGTCGGAACTGTGAGTTCCACTCGAAGAGCTCTGGGCTGAGCGGCCCCGGGCGGCGCTCGAAGAACACATCCCAGGTCTCTTCCGCAAAGGGCATGAGACTGGTGTGGACATCGCAGCCGACAAGCAGGACGGTGCGGGCCTCGCCACTGCGGATCAGAATGTCCACCACGTGGAGACCATAGGCAAACCCCGCACACTGCTGGCGGATGTCGAGTGCCGGTAGCGCTTCGATGCCAAGACCATGCTGGATCAGGGTGCCGCAACCGGGAAAGTAGTGATCCGGCGTCATGGTGGCGCAGACGATGTAGTCGATCTCCCCGGCGTCGATCCCCGCGTCCTCGATAGCGGCCCGCGCCGCTGCCGTGCCGAGCTCGGCCGAGCCCACCCCGGGCTCGACGAAGTATCGCGTTTCGATGCCGCTTCGCTCTCGAATCCAGTCGTCGCTGGTATCCATGATGCGCGCCAACATCTGGTTGTCCACCCGCAGCGGCGGCACGGCTATGCCGCACCCCACCATCAACGACCTGATCTCGGTCATCTCTTCCCTCCGATATCGACACCTCTGCTGGGTATGAGCTCTTGGCGGCCTCGGCGCGGCATGGCGCCCCGATAGAAAACCGTCAACTCGCCATCCTTCCAGAAGCGATAAGAGCGCTCGGGCTGCTTGCCGTCGAGCCCGGACTCCGCATCCTCTTCGTAGATCCACTCCTCGATCGACCTGGTGGCGTCTCGCGGTAGGACTTCGAACCGGATCAAACCCGGGGACCCGTAGAGCACGTAGATGGTGCCTCTGTCGGTGGTACGACCCCTTCTTGCCCCTTCGCTGTAGTACTTGTCGGCCGTCGCCACCCGCTCTGCGAACTGCTGGCTGATCCTTGTCGCCGGAAAGACCACGCTCCGATCACGCTCTTCCCAGAAGGCGTCGATGAAGCGAGTCGCCTCCTCGTCACTGCCAAGAGCCAGATACCCCTCGATCTCGGCTGTGGTCGCCATTTGAGAGATCGGCCCCAATAGCCAATGAGCGTGCTTGGGAGAAACAAGGAAGTTGGTCAAGTCCTCCGCTTTGGGCTTCTTCGCCTTGCGAGCATCGACAGCCGGTGAAAGCCCGACAAGCAGAAGGGCGGCGAGCGCAGCGACGCGCCCGCGCCTAGCGGCGGAGGAGGTCCAGAAACTCTTCACGTACCGAGCGCTGATGAAAGGCGCCCCTTATGGCGGAGGTGACCGTCAGGGCACCGGGTTTCTTGACCCCGCGCATCTCGACGCAAAGATGGCGGGCCTCGATGACCACCATGGAACCGAGAGGGTGCAGCTTCTCCTCGAGGAAGTCCACGACCTGTTCGGTGATCCGTTCTTGCAGCTGCGGTCGTTTGGCGTAGAACTCCAGAATTCGGGCGAATTTGGAGATGCCGACGATGTGATCACCGGGAATGTAGGCCATATGAGCTTTGCCATAGAAGGGGACGAGATGATGGGCGCACATGGAGTAGAACGGAATGTCCCTCTCCATCACCATGTGGCTGTAGCCCTCTTCGTTGGGAAAGGTGGTGACCGCCGGCTCCGCACCTTCGCGCAGACCGTGGAACATCTCGAAATACATCTGGGCCACGCGGCGGTCGGTGTCTACGAGGTTGGGATCCGAGGTGTCGAGGCCCAGCTCTAAGAGAATTGCCTGCACGTGCTCGGCGACCCTCTCCAGCTGTCTGGCCTCGGACTCGTTGACGACGAGCCCATTGACGGTCGTCACACCAGCACCTTCGAGCAACTCCGACTTTCCATTCATCGCACCGGTTACCTCGACTCGCATCTCTGCCTGAGTAGAACTACGGATCTTATCCTATTGGGGATCCATCGCCCTCCGGCAGACCGTGGCCTCTTGGCTATAATCCGGTCCGGAGGATATCGATGCCAAAAGTGACTATCGAATACTGCGTCGTCTGAAACTACTACCCCCGTGCCGCCGGTCTGGCGGACGATATCCAAAAGAGATTCGATCTCGAGCCCGAGCTGATCAAGGGCCAGGACGGTGTCTTCGAAGTGGAGATCGAGGGCGAGCTGATCTACTCGAAACGAAGCACCGGTAGGTTCCCGAACGACGGAGAGGTGGAGGAGCTCCTCGCACCTCGTCTAAGCGCCTGAAACTGTAGATGAACGACGCGGCCGGCCACCGTGCCGGCCTTCTTGGGGATGCTGGGCGTGGATACCGGCCGAAACCCGCGGCTTGACGGCGGCCGCTTCGATCCTCACAGACTCATTTGGTCTCTTCCGCGATGAGTTGCACCACCACTTCCAGGTGCGCCGTCTGCGGAAAGAGGTCGATGAGGGTCATTGATTCGATCCGGTAGGTGGTCAGCATGGCCTTGAGATCCCGGGCCAGGGCGGCGGGGTGACAGGAAACGTAGGTGAGCCGGGTCGGTCGCCGCTCTAGCAGCCGTTCTCTTGCCGGGCGCGAGAGTCCGGATCGTGGTGGATCGACCACCACCCGCTCCGGTGCCGCCGGAAGTTGATGGATCCAACTCTCGACCACCCGGTTGACGACCTCGATATTTTCGAGGTGATTGTGGCGGGCGTTCTTGCGAGCGTACCGTGCCGCGATGCGGTCCCCCTCGACCGCCACCACTCGGCTATAGCGGTTAGCCAGCGGCAAGCTGAAAAACCCCACTCCGGCGAACAGGTCGAAGGCCTGCTCCCCTGTGGCTTCGCCCACCGTGCGCTCGATCAGTTTCGGTAGTAGCTCCCGGTTGACCTGGAAAAAGCAGCGGGCGTCGTAACGATAGTCGACATCTCCGACCTGGAGGCTCAGCTCGCCGTGCGGTAGCCCTGCCACCATTGGTGCGCACGACAGCGAGCCGTCACCGCCGGCCGCCATGTCCAGTCGGCGTGGCCCGGGCTCGGAGAGCACTTCGGGAAGCCGTGGCAGGATCGCCTCCAATTCCGGTACCAGCACCGGGCAGCTGTTCACCGGCACCACCGTGTGGCTGCGCCGGGCGTGATAGCCGACGACCGCCTGGTCTGCCTCGCGCTCGATTTGCAGTTGTGTCCGCAGCCGGTAACCCCATGGGGAGCCGGCAATGACCTCCACCGGCAGCGCGGTGCGCAGTCCTGCAAGGCGCTCCAGAGTCTCACCAACAGCCTTGGCCTTGAGGTCGGTCTGGATCTTATCCTCCAGGTGTTGCAGATCGCAGCCACCACAGCTGTCGAAATGGGGGCAGGGTGGTTTGCGACGTCCCGGTCCCGGCTCGAGGATCTCGACGATCTCCGCCCGCCCATAGTCCGTCCACCGATCGGTCACCCGCACCCGGAGCCGATCACCGGGAGCCGACCGGGGTACAAAGATGGGAATCCCCTGATAGCGTCCGAAGCCGTCCCCACCCGCCACCAGCTTCTCGATGTCGAGCACCAGCTCGTCGTTCTCGGCCAGACGGATCGCCGCCGGTGAGTGAGGTTTCGAGGTCATGCCGTTGATGAAGGAAAGAGATGAATCCTGGGCGCGAGTGTTGGCATACGCCGGTCGATCTCCGCGCGCAGCTCTTCGGGCCGATGACGTCTGCTCAGATGGTGCAGGACCAGCGCCTCATTGCGGAACTCCCCGGCCCGCTCGACCAGATCCTCGAGATGCAGGTGTTTGTAGCTCGCACTACTGTCCCTCAACTCATCGGTCATAAAGGTGCACTCGATCAACAGGATCGTGCTGGCGAAGAGCCGCGGCTCGCTGGCAAAGACCCCCGCGGCGGTGTCGCCACAGTAGGAGAGCCAGATCTCCTCTTCCTCCTGCTCGATCTCTCGCCCCGACTTCTTTAGCGCCACAAGCTCATCCGGCTCGAGACCGCGAAATTCCGCCGCCAGCCTACGCTTTCGCCGTAGCAGGTGATAGCCCAGACTGGGAACCACGTGATCGGTGGCAAAAGACTCGACATCCAGATTCTTGCCCACCGCAATCCGATCACCGGCCTTCGACGCCACGACTTCGTACCGATACGTGACCCCTTCGAGTCGGGAGGCGGCTTCGAGCAGGTCCACCACCCCCTCGGCCACCGGCGCCGGGCAGATCACGCGCGTAGTCTCATCCCGATGCAGGCTCCGCTGGGAGAGCACATGGGCCGCTCCCAAAGCATGATCGAGGTGCCCGTGGGTCAGGAAGAGATCGCGGGCGCCGGCAAGAACCGGGTCGCCCCGGCCGACATCGAAGGCCAAACCCGGCGGATGCACACGGAACCAGGTCTCCTCGCCGGCGCGCGATGTCCCTTCGATCCTCAGCTCGCCAAAACGTAGGGACGCCGTGGCCATGCCTACCGCACCCTAAATCTCACGGTAGAGCCAGCGCCGGAGCGGATCCAGCTCTCGAGCGACCCGGTCCCAATCGGGTTCCATCACCCACAGGGCCGCCGCCACCGAAGACAACAGCGAGTTGCCGTCCTGTGGCGTAAAGCAGAAGCCGACCACCTCCTTGTCGTGATGAACCGTCAGAGTCGGAACCACCACCACCGTTTGCGAGAGGATGCGGCCGTAGTAGCCGTGATCCCGACCAAAGCTGAAGATGAGGTTGGCCTCGCGCTTGTGGGTCATGGCCACGCGATGATTCGCCTCGAAACGCTCGAGAATCTCCTCCAGGCTGGTCTTCCGCTTGAGAGCGAGCTGGAACCAGATCGAATGCATGTACTGCGTGTTGAGCTTGACGGCGCTGGAGAAGAGATTGAGATCCTTGTCCTGCGTCTGGAACAGGCGGTGGGCGTCCCGGGCGTGATGAGTGCCGAACTCGGCATCGTCGTGCTTGCCCACGCTGGGAGCCGGAATGAACCCTTCGACCTGGGTGATGTCGTTGGCGCGCCGCATGCACACAAAGACACCACGCTCCAGGTCGTAGTCGCCACTGTCGGTTCCGGAGACCGTCTTGACCAGGGTCGTGATGTTGTGGGTGTTGCAGGAGACAATCTGGATATATCGATCTTCGCCGGCGTCCAGAGCCTCTTCGTTGATACCCCGGGCATAGGGCTTGCCAAAGCCGGATTCACTGCCTTGTGCCAGGTAGCCCCGCGGCCCGCTGATCTTCTCGTAGAGCAGCTCCTTGTTCTTGTTTCCCGCCGGGGTGCAGTCGATGACCACGGTAGCCCTCTCCAGAGCCTCCTCGGCCTCCAAGCTCACCTTGTGACCCAGTTTCTCGAACGAGTCGACACGATCGGTGTCGGTAGCGAGCCTTGCTCCCCGCTCCATGAGATGGTTGATCCGCGCCCGGTCGGAGACAAGAGGTGTACGTTTGTGGAAAGTCACCTCATCGATGTCCATGCGGTCCCGAAAGTCCGTAAACAGACCGATCAGGGGCTCACCGATGGTACCGGTGCCAACGATGTGGACAATTCTCTTCATGGCTCCCTCGCTGATTCAGTAGATTGGAATGATGCCGCCTTGATAAGGCGGGTTCGAGATCGTCAGAAGCCTAGCACACCGTCCAGCTCTGGCAGCCCGACGTTGGCTCAGTTTCCGGGGCCACTGTCCCCCGGTCCGGGTTGCCGTTGGGCAAACTCATCGAGCTCCACCGGTACCTCGATCAGGGTCCGGGTGACAGCCGCTTCGCAGACCTCGTTCTCGCACTCATAGGTATAGACATGCCAGTCCTCCCGTCGATCGAATCCGCGCAGGGTCTGGTAGGTGTCGCAGTTGCCGCATTTGACAGAGATGTTGCGAATGTTGATCATTTGCAGTTCCGGTTTCATGAGGAGATTCTATTCCTGAAAGCCCCATGCGGATGACTCCTGCTACCAAACGCCCGCGCCTTGGACCGAGTCTTGCTGTCGTCGCTGCCGCCACGGCACTTTTCAGCGGGGTATTCGCGATCCGCAACGCGAGCCCTCAGGGGCAGGTGGATCCCTCCCAGGCCTACCAGCTGGAGGTCTCGGTCGACTACATCCTGGTGCCGGTGGTCGTCCGCTCACCCAAGGGATACGTCCAGGATCTGGAGGCCGACGACTTCCGCGTGTTTGTCGACGATCAGCCGGTGCCGATCACCAGCTTCGACCGTGGAGTCAATGCGCCGATCAGCGTGATTTTTCTCCAGGACCTTTCGGGGAGCATGGCCAACGGCCTCAAGATCGGTCTCAGTAGACGTACGATCCACCGGTTTCTCACTGTCAGACGCCCCGCCGACCTCTTTGCCCTTGCCTCTTTCGCCCACGGCCGCACGGAGATCGATGTCGTCTTCACCTCCGATCTGAATCGGCTCCATGCGGCCATGGACTCCTGGGCGCCTTATGGCACCACCGCGCTACACGACGCGGTCTCCTGGCTGCCGGAGATGACCCTCGAGATCACCAGCAGCAAACGAGCGGCGGTGCTGATCTCGGATGGTGTCGACAACGCCAGCCAGATCGAAGCCAGCGATGCCCGGGAGCGGGTCCGGCAGGCGGAGCTCCCCGTCTATGTGATGGCGCTCACTCTCGGCGCGGTCGACGAGACTCGTGCCGACGACGTCGAGTTGAGCGGTATCGCCAAGGACCTTGATGAGCTCGCCTACTCCACCGGTGGAAAGCTGTTCTGGATCGCGAGTCAGGCGGCAGTCGACCGGGCCTGTGCGATGATATTTGCCGACCTGAGGCAGCAGTATGTCCTGGGTTTCTCCACCACCGCGGCGGGGCCGGTCGCCCGTCGGCAAATCCGCGTCGAGCTGCGAAAAAGCAAGAAAAAACATACGCTTGCCTACCGCCGAGCTTACGAAGGGACACCTGCTGAAGTGGCGCCTTCGCGCTCGATGTGAGAAAATAGAGACTGTAATTCGAGATATCCCTTCACCACAGACCGGATCCCACGGAGGGACATCCCGGTGTACGAGGAGGAGGTATACCCATGAGACAGAGAAGAAATTGGTTGTTTCTATGCCTAGCTTTGGCGCTTGTGGTATCGGGATGCGCCAGCAAGAAGTACGTGAGCACCGAGGTGGGTGATGTCGAAACCCGGATCACCGAACGGGTCGATGGCGTCGAAAGCCAGGTCGAGGCGAACCAGACCCGCCTGGATCAACAGGAGAAGGATATCGGCGAGGTCTCACAGACGGCGCAAGAGGCGCTGGATCGAGCCCTCGCGGCCGGCAAGCTCGCCGAAGGCAAGTTCCTCTACGAGACGCTGCTGACCGATGAGAACGTCCGTTTCGACTTCAATCAGGCCGACCTCACCGAGCCGGCGATGTCGGAGCTCGACACATTCGCCCAGCGGCTCTCGACCGACAACGCCAATGTGTTTATCGAGATCCAGGGGCACACCGACTCCACTGGAGCCGAGGACTACAACATCGACCTGGGTGAGCGCCGCGCGCAAGCTACACGCCGGTACCTCAACATGAGTCATGGCGTGCCGCTCCACCGCATGTCGGTCATCTCCTATGGTGAGTCGGCCCCCATTGCCGACAACGGCACTCGTGAGGGCAGAAGTCTGAATCGGCGCATCGCGCTGGTTGTCCTCCAGTAGTCCATCGAGCTTTCGCGCGACTCAAGAACGGTCACGTCGATCGCTGACGAGACACTGGCCTCGCGGCTTCCCGCCGCGGGGCTTTTCTTTTATGAAGTCTTGGCGCCGGCTTCGGTGAGGAGCCGGTGGAGGGTGTCGCCGTTGGCGATGCCGGGTCGCAGGAAGGAGATACTCCCCTCCTCGTTGACCACCATCACCGTCGGCAGGGCATAGATCTGGAGCTTGTCTCCCAGGACCTCCTCGGTGTCGAGGAGGACTGGGTAGGAGAAGGGTCGCTCACGCGCGTACTCCCGCACGATCGACTCGGACTCACCGAGGTCGACGGCAAGAAACTGCA
>JBAUDS010000024.1:0-2636 GCA_049678185.1 Thermoanaerobaculia bacterium | reverse complement strand
ATACTCGTGGTTTTGGACACAAAGAAGAGCTAACCCTCGAGTGGTAAGTCCGCATCCACCCTCAAAGCCCTGGCTCGGCCGGCTCGGAGGCCGACCGCTTCGACCAGACGGACGGCATGAGAGAGCCGGCCGCTTCGATTTAGTGCACTACAGTGGCTAGTCGGACTACATTCTCGCCGGGGACGCTCATGGGTTCTCTGATGTATCCCCGTCGCCTCAAGTCTTGCATCAGCTGTCTGAAGGTTTCAGGGCTGATGCTCTGGGGTCCGTCGCAAAGCGCCAGCTCGGCGGCGTGATGCACCTCGATCAGCAGACCGTTGGCTCCCGCGGCAACCCCCGCGCGGGCCATGGGCGGCACCCAGCGGCGGTCACCGGCGGCGTGCGAAGGATCGATGATCACCGGGAGATGCGATAGCTCTTGTACGATCGGCACCGCTGCGAGGTCGAGTAGATACCGGGTCTTGGAGTGCTTGGCCGAAACGATTCCGCGCTCGCACAGGATGACCTGGGGGTTGCCCTCGAGCATGATGTACTCGGCGGCGTTGAGCCACTCGTCGATGCTGTTGGCGGGACCGCGCTTGAGGAGTACCGGTTTGCCGGCTCTGCCTACCTCCTTGAGAATCTCGAAGTTCTGCATGCTGCGGGCACCGACCTGGATGACGTCGACCTCGTAGACGAGGAGTAGGTCGAGGGCACTGATGTCCCGCAGCTCGGTCACGATCGGAATCCCGAATCGCTCTCTGACTTTTGCCAGCAACTCTAATCCGCGCTCCCCGAGTCCCTGAAAGGAGTACGGGCTGGTGCGCGGCTTGTAAGCGCCCCCGCGCAGAAGTCCTGCCCCTGCCTTCTGGACCTGTTCGGCGATCTGGAAGAGCTGGTCTTCCGACTCGACGGCACAGGGCCCGGCGATGACGGCGGGTGGATTCGACCCACCGATTCGCCGCCCCATGACCTCGACGACGGTGTCCTGCGGCTGACGCTCACGGGAGACCAACCACAGGCCGGTCGCCTTGCGACGGACCGAGGCGACTCCCGGCAGTGCCCTGATCTCGTCCTCGAGGCTGGGCGGGCAGCCGTTGATGACGATGACCGTTTCGCTGGGTTTGTGACACTCGGCGGTCCCCCCGGCGTCCTCGACCCTGTCGACGATGCGTTGCAGGTCGGGCGCCGTGGCCTGTTCTTTCATGATGACGAGCATTGGAGTCACCTCTTGGTTGTCTCGGTTGTCCTGGCACAGGTTGGGATCACCGGGGCCTCCGATTGGACGGAACGATGGCCATCGCCTCGATCTCGATCAGCAGGTCTTCGCGGCAGAGGGTCGCCTGGATGCCGGTACTGGCAGGAAAGAAATCGAGCCCCTTCTCCTTGTAGAAAGCCATGCGAACCTCGTTGAACGGCTCGTAGTCGCGGGACATGTCGCGCAGGTAGCAGGTGGTGCGGACCACGTCGTGCCAGTCGGCCCCTTCGGTGGCCAGCAGACCTTCGATGTTCTTGAAAGTACGCCAGGACTGGGCCTCGATATCCCCGACGTGGATCGAATCGCCGACTTCGTCGACGCTTGCCGTACCGCTGATCAGAATGAGCGAGAAACCCGGCAGCTCCACCCGCGTGCCGCGGGAAAAGGGAACCGGTGTGGCGTAGTCATACGCCTCGTTGAGAACCGCTGGCTCGCGAATCTGTTTCTTGGCGAAGCGCGTCGGCGCCTCTTTCTCAACGACCTTATCCATGATGGTCATCGTTTTCTCTCCTCGGCAAATTTACGGAATAAAGTACCTTTTTCTCTTAAACCAAGCCCAAAAAAAGAAAGAGCATCTAGTTCTCTTTCTCTTGCTGCAATCCGCTGAGCGCGGCGACTTTCCGCTGCTCGGCCTCGACGATGTCGAGCAGGGAGATCGACGCCATCTGCTGTCGAAATGCCGCCTGAATCTCGGACCAGAAGTCGTGCATGGGGCACTTGGTCTCCTCGGAGCAGATACTCAAGCCGAGAAGACACTCGTCTTCGTCCTGCGGGCCCTCGACGGCCTCGATCACCGTGTAGAGGCTGGTCTCGGTGGGGGAGCAGTTGAGGCGGAAACCACCACCGGGCCCTTTGCTCGAGCTGAGTATCCCTTTCTTGCCCAGGTCCTGGAGTATCTTCGACAGATAGGGCTGGGGGATATCCAGTGCCGTCGAGACTTCGCGCACCTGAGCGTAGGTCCCTTCTGGGAGATGGGCCAGGTAGCAGACCGCTCGAATGGCGTATTTGGTGGCAGCGCTATGAATCATCGTTCTACATCCCCTGAGACTTCTCGACCCGCGGCCACTCGAGTTGGCTGGCCGGCGTGCCCACCAGACTCTCCGATCTATGGTGGCCGGGAAGCGGGCATCTTGCCGCTGTTCGACCGGCCGCGATGGTGCGGATTGTACCCCATCGAGGGTGGCCTCTCGGAGCTTCCGACTCGCCAGAGTGAGCAGTATCGAGACCACCGTTCAGCCTTCCTTCCTTCCGCCTTCGGGCCCCCTCCTACTATTGGGCCGCGAATTCCTAGGGCAAGAACGGTGCCATCTCGATACCCTGGAGAGTACTACAGAATAGCTGACTTTTTTGTCCGCTATTCGTACGACCCTTCAAGTTTATGGAGGCGCCGGTTCAGATT
>JBAUDS010000023.1:0-3664 GCA_049678185.1 Thermoanaerobaculia bacterium | reverse complement strand
AAAGGCCGGCCGCTCATCAAGGTGGACTGCACCAGCCTCCCTTCCGGACTGATTGAGAGTGAGCTCTTCGGACACCTGAAAGGAGCCTTTACCGGCGCCCATGAGTCCAGACCCGGCCGGTTCGAGTTGGCAGACGGAGGAACCATTTTTCTGGACGAGATCGGCGAGCTGCCAATCGAGCTCCAAGCAAAGTTGCTTCAGGTGATCCAGGAGGGAGAGTTCCAACGCCTCGGCGCGAAGCGAGTGCAACACATCGACGTCCGGATCATTGCGGCGACGAACCGAGATCTACAGTGGGAGATGCAAGCGGGTCGTTTTCGTTCCGATCTCTGTTACCGCCTCAGCACTTTTTTGATCGAGATCCCAGCGTTGCGGGATCGCCGCGAGGATATCCCGCCGTTGACTGCGTACTTCGTATCCCGCCGGAGCAAGGCATTGGGAAAGAACATCGCATCCATTCCAACGGCCACCATGGATGCCGTGATGGCCTACGACTGGCCGGGCAACGTGCGAGAGCTCCAGAACGTGTGTGATCGCGCGATCATCCTGTCGCCGGGAAGCGAATTGGTGTTGGCCGAAGGGTTGCTTCCCGCCGAGGCGCCGCGGAGCGATGCGCGAGGGTCGACCTCGAAGGACCTCAAGAGTATCGAGCGACAGCATATTCTCGAGGTACTCGGGGAGTGCGGCTGGAAGATCAAGGGCGAGGGGAATGCCGCGAGCCGTCTCGGCCTCAAGCCCAGCACCCTGCGCGCCCGGATGAAAAGACTCGGCATCGAGCGCCCGGCCGGATACGGAGCGAGAGAGGGGCGAGATTTTGCCCCTTGCCCCCTCAGGGGGCAGATTATTGCCCCCGTTTCATACTCCTTCCAGCGGTCGATCGGTTCCCGGAAGTCTCATTTCCTCAATGGCTTAACCAAGCCAAATCGAGCCAGAGTCAGGTTGGCACGGGCTGTGCTCTAGATCGGTCCGAGCCGTTTCTTAGAAACGCGGGCATGGCAGGCGGTTCTTCCGTTGCCCAGGTGTACGGGCGCCGCTTCAGCGGCGACGACTGCTACTTGAGAATGATTGCGGAGTGACCTTGACCTTTCGAATTACCAGTGTCTCTGGCACAGACGAAACGATCCTCCGGCTCGAAGGTCGCCTCGGCGCGACAGGAGTCAAGGATCTGAAGAAGGCAATGCAAGCAGCACCAGGGGCTGTCCTCCTGGATCTTTCGGGCCTGCAGTCGGCAGATGCAGAGATTGTACTGGCACTCCGGTCCTTTGCTGCCAGGGGCGCAAAGTTAGTTGGTGCATCTCTCTACATGCGTCAACTCCTGAATGACACGTCTTCTTGAGGTGAAAATCACGGCCAATGGGGCCAAAGGAAAAAGAAAAGGAGAACACATGAGACTGATCGAGTACGTCAAGAAAAGTAAGGTGGGTTCGTGCCTGGCGCTCAGCGTGATGCTGTTGGCCACCGCACCGGCCCTGGCACAAGACAAACCAAACATCCTCGTCATCTGGGGCGATGACATCGGTATTTCGAACATCAGTGCCTACAGCCGCGGCATGATGGGCTATCAAACGCCCAACATAGACCGCATTGCCAACGAAGGCGCGATCTTCACCGACTACTATGCCGAGCAGAGCTGCACCGCGGGGCGCGCCGGGTTTATCACCGGCCAGATTCCGTTTCGCACCGGGTTGACCAAGGTTGGCATGCCGGCCGCCAAACAGGGCTTGAGCCACGAGGACCCGACCATCGCCGAGTTGCTCAAGAATCACGGCTATGCCACCGGCCAATTCGGTAAGAACCACGTTGGCGATCGGAATGAATTCCTGCCCACCGTGCACGGCTTCGATGAGTATTCAGGGGTGCTTTATCACCTGAATGCGCTGGAGGAGCCGGAAAACGTCGATTACCCGAAGGACCCGGCATTCCGTGAGAAATTCGGTCCACGCAATGTCATTCATAGTTGGGCGACCGATAAGGATGATCCTACGGTTGATCCCCGTTGGGGCAGGGTCGGCAAGCAGAAGATCAAGGATGACGGGCCGTTGACCAAGAAACGCATGGAGACCTACGACCAAGAGACCCTCGAGAATTCGGTCAACTTCATCGACAAGGCGGTCAAAGACAACAAACCCTTCTTTGTTTGGCATAACGCGACACGAATGCACGTCTATACCCACCTGTCGCCAAAATACCAGGCAATGGTCGCGGAAAAGGGCTTTTATGGAGCAGGGATGACGGAGTTCGATGACGATATCGGAGTGCTTCTGAAGCAACTCGACGATCTTGGCATTGCGGACAACACTATCGTCATCATCTCGACCGATAACGGAGCAGAGGAATTCAGTTGGCCGGATGGTGGCACCACCCCTTTCCGCGGTGAAAAAGCCACGACATGGGAGGGCGGCTTCCGCGTACCGGCGGTTGTTCGTTGGCCTGGCGTCATCGAGCCGGGCACCGTGATCAACGACATCTTCTCCCACCTGGACTGGACACCAACCCTTCTGGCCGCTGCTGGCGAACCCGGCATCAAGGACAAACTCCTGAAAGGACACCAGGCTGCCGGAAAGACCTTCAAGGTGCATCTCGATGGCTACGATCAGACCGCTTTGCTCAAAGGTGAGGCACCGGGCAGGCGTGAGGAGATTTTTTATATTACCGATGACGGCGATCTTTCTGCCGTTCGGGTCAATAAATGGAAGATTGTTTTCAATCAGCAAAAGGCAATAGGCCTGGATGTGTGGCGTGAGCCCTTCGTTCCTGTGCGTTTCCCTTACTTGGTTGACCTCCGGGCGGATCCGTTTGAGCGGGCGATGCAACCCGGCCCGAGCGGGCGCAGTGCAAGCTACGAATATGACAAGTGGCACACGCAGCGAATGTATGCACTGGTCCCGGCCCAGGCCGTCGTTGCCAATTTCCTGAGTACGTTTACGGACTTTCCGCCAAGGCAGAAGCCGGGCAGCTTCAGCGTCGGTGATGCCCTGGCGAGTCTGCAAACGGCGTCACAGGGCAAATAGGACATCAAGACGCACTTCTCGGCGGGCGCGTTTCGGCGCGCCCGCCGGATTGAAAACCAAAGAAAGGAGAAGAGAAGAATGTATGCGAAACTGAAATACCTGATCTTCTCTTTGATTGTCTTCGGTGGGGTCCTGGTCATACCCGCTCAGGCCGCGGACTACGACCTGGTGATTCTCAACGGCCGGGTCATCGACGCGGAGAGCGGGCTCGACGAGGTTCGCAACGTGGGGGTCAAGAACGGCAAGATTGTCGCCGTCACAAAAAAGGCAATTCGAGGCAGGGAAACCATCGATGCCTCGGGCCATGTAGTCGCACCGGGATTTATCGACACCCACAACCACAATGTGACGTCGCCCTTCGGACAGAAGCTGGCATTGCGCGACGGCATCACTACGCCTTTGGAGCTCGAGGGTGGCGTCATGCCGGTTGACGAGTGGTACGCAGCTTGGGAAGGTAAGTCGCAAACCAACTATGGCGCTACCTCCGGCGTGATGGGCGCCCGCGAGTTGGTTCTCAACCCAGATTTCAAGTCGGTCACTTATGGTGCATCAATTGCTGACATGGAACAGCCCGAAGTAACGCACGCCACGATGAACTGGTCGACCAAGGTAGCGACGGATGCCGAGATCGAAAAGATTCTCTCCCTGGTAGA
>JBAUDS010000022.1:0-7457 GCA_049678185.1 Thermoanaerobaculia bacterium | reverse complement strand
CGGCCGGGCATCCCCCGGTAACGTAGTGGGACATCCACGTTGTCGAACACATTCAAGTCGGGGATCAGGTTGAAGGTCTGAAAAATGAAGCCGATCTTGTGGTTGCGGATACGCGACATCTCACGATCCCGCAGACGGCTCACATCCACACCGTCGATGGTGTAGGTGCCCTGATTGAAAGTGTCGAGAAGTCCGGCAACGTTGAGAAACGTCGTTTTGCCCGAGCCCGACGGTCCCATCACCGACACGAACTCGCCGGCGTCGACCGTGAGGCTGAAGCCGCTCAGGGCATGGGTCTCGACGTGCTCGGTGCGATAGACCTTTTGAATGTTCTGCATCTGAATCATGTTGGGTCTCCTTGCGAGTTCGATTGGCTCTCGTTGCTCTAGCGGCGCAGCAGAACCTTTTCGGCGCCGTCGAATCGTGCGGTGTCGGAGAGGATGATCTGGTCGCCGATCTCCAACCCCGACACGATCTCTACTTCTGAGACGCTGAGACTTCCCACCTGGATGGGTCGCAGCACCGCCATGCCATCCTCGATGACATAGGCCTGGCGGCCGCCGCCACTTTCGACAAAGGGTCCACGCGGCACCTTGACCACGTCGCTGCGGGTCTCCAGTATCAAGCGGGTGGGCACCCTCTGGTTCTGGCGCAGTCCTTCCGGGGCTTGCTGGGTGAAGGCCACGATGCCCTTGACCCGACCGCCCTCGACTTCCGGCGAGATGCCTCTGACCTCGCCCTCGTACTCGACCCCGTTGTAGTGGACACGCGCCGCGGTCGCGGGGTAGATCTCGTCGGCATAGCTCTCCGGCGCGTAGAACTCGACCTCGAAGGCCGACAGATCGACTACCGCGACCAGCGGTTGACCCAGGATGACGGCATCATGATCCTCGACCTCCACCCGCGCCACGAGGCCCGAGGCGGGTGAGCGAATGGTGAGCTCGTCCACCTGGCGCTCGAGCTCCTCCACGACCAGCTGCTGGCCCTCCACCATCGACTGCCGGTTCCGGACCTCGAACTCGAGCGACTCGATCTCGAAGGCGGCCTCTTTTTGCGCCACGTCCAGCTTCAACGTGCCGACCGCGACATCGTCCTGGGCCTGCTCGTACTCGACCGCGTTGAGCAGCCCCTCGTCACGTGTTCGCTGCGCCCGATCCATGGCCCGTCGTGCCGCTTCGAGCTCGACCTCCAACAGACCGATGGCTTGCTCGTTCTGCAGGCTGGTCTGCTTGGCAAGAATGCGCTGCCGGCCCAGATCGGACTCCAGTGACAGCAGAGTGCTGCGTGCCTGCTCGAGCCGGCTTTCCAGCTCCGGGCTCCGTACCCGGCAAAGCACCTGTCCGATCTCGACGACTTCTCCGGCGCGGGCCGTCAGCGAAACCATGCCACGGGCCGGGCTGAAGAGAGTGGGATGAAAAGCGGCCACGATGCGTCCATCGGCCGAGACATCGCGGACGAGGTCTCCCCGCACCACTTCCCCGATCCGGATACGTGAGATCTCCACCGAGGTCTCGGCCTGAGCCCACCGCCGGATCGACGGGTAGGCAACGGCGAGAGCCAACAGCGCCAGCAAGATGACCGCACCGTAGAGTGCGTTCCTTCTGGACAGGACCTTTGGCTTATCGATCGGCCGATCCATTGAGGATGAGTCGCGAATCATCGGGCGTCTCCCTGTGCACCACGACTATCGAGCAAGCCGTGTGCCAGTCCGCACTGTCGAGACAAGTGGTTTGGTTTCAGTGCTTTGGAAATTGGCACCAAATCCCTGAACGGCATCGAGGTTGACAGCTGTCCGGCCCCACGCGGACAGTTGTCCGGGTGGGCAAGCAACCCTCTCGTCGAGCGTAATCCACTGTGCAGAGAAGACACCTCTTCTCTGTTTGACGGCAATCCGCCTTAAAAGGTTGGGGGGAGAGCAGGGAAATGGTCGTCAGCAGCTTGGCACTGACTTCAGCTGCGACGCCCCAGACGCCGCACCAGTTGGCCCTTGGAGTACTTGGAGAAGACCTCCTGTAGCTCCTGGATGGAGGTCGGTCGCTCCGCCGCCTCACCGGCCTCCTCTTCCAACTTCGACTGTACCTGCCGCCAGGCGCGGGTCAGCTCCATGATGCCGCGGAGCATGTGCTGGCGGGTGATGCAGCCGACGAGCTTGCCATCGTCCACCACCGGCATCATCGGGAAGTTGTTACCGAGAAAGAGCTCGGAGACACGGAACAGATCCATCTCCGGCTCGATGGCAACCCGCACCACCGACATGAAGTCCTCGACACTGCCACCGCGTGGTCGATAAAAGGCCGAACCGGTGAGGATACGGATGCAGTCCTTTTCGGTGACCATGCCGAGCAGGTGGTGGCTGTCGTCCACCACTGGTGCCGCCGATGCCTCGTGCCGGGCCAGCTCGTCGATTGCATCCAGTAGATCCATCCCGGGGGTGAATACGAGATCGACATCCTCCATCAGATCACGGGCGGTCGGGATCTGTTCGGTGACCATCTCCAGCCTCCTATCCCCGGCGACTCGCCGGCCCGTCGGTATCGAGAGCCTCGAGTCAGATCGGGATCTGTTCCCAAACGAAAATGCTACCAAACGACGGGGGCCTCGTGCTGCCAGCGAGGCTCTTGGCGATTGGCCGCCAAAATGGAAAAATGGACTCTCGCAGCTCGGCCGTGGCCTTCGACCGGAGGATGCAATATCGAGAGGCCTCGCGGCCATTCCTGCAACCAAGTCATACCTGTCTCGGAAACTCCTATGACACTGCACAAGGTCAATCGGGGGCTGCGCCTGCCCATTGTGGGTGAGCCGGCTCAGGAAATCGGCACGGCCCGCTCGCCCAGCAAGGTGGCGCTCGTGGCGGCCGACTATGTCGGCATGAGACCCACGATGCAAGTTGCCGTGGGGGACACCGTCAAGCGGGGTCAGCCCCTGTTCGACGACAAGAAGATGCCGGGAGTCCGCTACACCTCGCCGGGGGCCGGCCGAGTGGTCGCCATCAATAGGGGGGAGCGACGCGCCTTCCAGTCGGTGGTCGTCGAGCTCGCACGCAGCGAGCGGGAGGGTCGCTCGGGTGACGCCGAAGAGCAGAGCTTTCGCTCCTTCACCGGCAAACACCCTTCTGCCCTCACCGGCGAGCAGGTCGAAGAGCTCCTCATCGAGTCGGGTCTGTGGACGGCACTGCGGGCACGACCGTTCAGCCGGGTGGCGACTCCCCAGACCCGACCACATTCGATATTCGTCACCGCCATGGACACCCAGCCGCTGGCACCCGCGGCCGGGGTGGTCCTGTCCGGGCAGGAGCACAACTTCGGGCACGGTCTGACCACCCTCACCAAACTCACCGAAGGACCTGTCTATGTCTGCCTGGAAGCGGGTACGGCGCTCGAGCTTCCCGAGGCGGAGCGCATCCGTCGCGAAGAGTTCTCCGGACCCCATCCCACCGGCACCGCGGGCTTTCACATCCACACCCTCGATCCGGTCGACCGCAACAAGACCGTCTGGCACGTCGGATATCAAGATTTGATCGCCATCGGCCATCTGTTCGAAACCGGCAAGCTGGATGTCGAGCGGATCGTGTCGCTGGCCGGGCCGGTGGTGAAGAAACCGCGGCTGTTGCGCACCCGGATCGGTGCCTCGATCGACGACCTGGTCGCCGACGAGCTCGCCGCAGGAGAGAACCGCGTGATCTCCGGATCGGTCCTGGCCGGCCGCTCGGCCATGGGCGAGGTGCTCGGATACCTCGGCCGCTACCACCAACAGATCACCGCGATGGCCGAAGGCCGGGAGCGGGAGTTCATGGGGTGGATGGCGCCGGGCACCGACAAGTACTCGGTCATCAGCACGTTTGTGTCCGCGCTCATGCCGGGAAAGAGGTTCGCGTTGACCACCAGCACCAACGGCTCGCTTCGTGCCGTCGTGCCCATCGGCATGTACGAGAAGGTCATGCCGATGGATCTGGAGCCGACCTATCTGCTCAAGTCGCTGCTCATGCACGACATCGAGATGGCGGAGCAATTCGGCTGTCTCGAGCTGGACGAGGAGGATCTGGCGCTGTGCACCTTCGTCTGTCCGGGCAAGAACGACTATGGGCCCTACCTGCGTGAAGTTCTGACCATCATCGAGAAGGAAGGCTGATGTCTCTACGCTCGTTTCTGGACAAGCAGGGCAAGCACTTCGAGCCGGGTGGCAAGCTGGAGAAACTCCACCCGCTGTGGGAAGCCCAGGACACCATCCTCTACACCCCGGGCAAGGTCACCCGCGGACCCTCGCACGCTCGCGACGGGCTCGATTTGAAAAGGATGATGATGACAGTGGTGGTGGCGCTGGCGGGCTGTGCCTACATGGCCATGTACAACACCGGCTATCAGGCCCACCTGGCCATCTCACGTGGAGCGGCGCCGCTCGATACCTGGCAGACCCGGGCGATGGAAGCCCTGGGGATGGGCTTCGATCCGGGGAGTATCTGGGCCTGCATCGTCCACGGCGCGCTCTACTATCTGCCCATCGTCATCGTCACCCTGGTGGCGGGCGGCTTCTGGGAGGTGGTGTTTGCCATCGTCCGCAAGCACGAGGTCAACGAGGGATTCTTCGTCACCTGGATGCTCTTCCCCCTGATCCTCCCGGCCACCACTCCGCTCTGGCAGGTGGCGATGGGGATCTCTTTTGGTGTCGTGATCGGCAAGGAGATCTTTGGCGGCACCGGGATGAATTTCCTCAATCCGGCGCTCACCGCTCGTGCCTTTCTCTTCTTCGCCTATCCGGTCGAGCTGTCGGGCGACAAGGTGTGGATCGCCGCCACCACCGGCGCCGACGGGGTGAGCGGCGCCACCTGGCTGGCCAACGCCTCCGAGCAGGGACAGGCGGCTCTGATCCAGGGCGTCACCTGGTGGGACGCTTTTGTCGGCACCATCCCGGGCTCGATGGGTGAGACCTCGGCCCTGGCCTGTCTCCTGGGCGCGGTAATCCTTATCGTCACCGGCGTGGGCTCGTGGCGGATCATGGGCGGTGTTGTTGTCGGCACGATCCTGATGACGATGGCTCTCAATGCCATCGGCTCCGATACCAACCCGTTCTTTGGTGTCCCCTTCTGGTGGCAGATGGTGCTGGGGGGCTGGGCCTTTGGCACCATCTTCATGGCCACCGATCCGGTGTCGGCCGCCCAGACCAATCGCGGCAGGTACATCTACGGCTTCCTCATCGGGGTCTTCGTGGTGCTCATCCGCATCGTCAACCCGGCCTACCCCGAAGGGATGATGCTGGCGATCCTGCTGATGAACGTCTTCGCCCCCACCATCGATCACTATGTGCTGAAAGCCAACATCAAGCGGAGGAAAGCGCGCTATGCAACGTAGTCCGCTCTATACCATTCTCTTCGCCACCGCCGTCTGTATCGTCTGCGCGGTGGTGGTCTCCTCCGCCGCCGTCTCGCTCAAGGAGCGACAGGAGATCAACTCCGCGCTGGAGAAGCAGCGCAACGTTCTCATCGCTGCCGGCCTTCTCGGCGATGACGAGAAGGTGAGCCCCGACGAGATCGAGAATCGATTCGAAACCATCCGCAGCGTGGTGATCGACCTGGAGACCGGGAAGGAAGCACCGGATATCGATCCCCGGACCTTCGATCAAAAAAGGGAAGCGACCGATCCGGCAACCAGCCGGGTGGCTCCCACCAACCCCGCTCTGGTCAAGCGCCTACCTGCCCATGCCCTGGTCTACGAGGTCCAGAGCAAGGAAGGTGAGCTCGAGATGCTCATTCTTCCCGTTGAAGGATACGGGCTCTGGTCGACTCTCTATGGCTTCATAGCCCTGGATGCCGACCTCGACACCGTTCGCGGAATCACCTTCTACGAGCACAAGGAGACGCCGGGGCTCGGTGGCGAAGTGGACAACCCGGGGTGGAAGGCCCGGTGGGACGGGCGCAAGGTCTACGGTCAGGACGGCTTGCCCCGGATCGAGGTGATCAAGGGCCAGGCCGGGCCGGCGGACGAGGACCCGTATCGTGTCGATGGTCTCTCGGGCGCCACCCTGACCAGCCGCGGGGTCACCAATCTGGTCCAATTCTGGATGAGTGAGAGCGGCTTCGGCCCCTTGCTCGACAGGCTCGGGTCGAGAGAAGAAAGGAGGGCCGCCTGATGGCGAGCAAGACCCGGGAGGCGTTGATCGACCCTCTGTTCAACGACAACCCCATCGCGCTCCAGGTCCTGGGGATCTGCTCGGCGCTGGCGGTGACCACCAAGATGGACACCGCGCTGGTGATGAGCGTGGCGGTGATCTGTGTGCTGACGCTCTCCAATCTGTTCATCAGCCTGTTGCGCAACCGCATCCCGACCAACATCAGGATCATCGTTCAGCTCACCATCATCGCCTCGTTGGTCATCGTCACCGATCAGATCCTCAAAGCCTACGTGTTCGACATCTGGAAGCAGCTGTCGGTCTTTGTCGGACTGATCATCACCAACTGCATCATCATGGGGCGCGCCGAGGCCTATGCCATGCAGAATCCGCCGGGGATGAGCGTCATCGACGGCATCGGCAACGGCCTGGGCTACGCCGTCATCCTGATGATCACCGCCTTCCTGCGCGAGCTCTTCGGCTCGGGCTCGGTGTTCGGCAAGCAGATCATGCCGTTGGTCACCGAGGGCGGTTGGTACAACCCCAACGGTCTGATGGTCTTGTCGCCGTCGGCGTTCTTCATCATCGGTTTCTTGATCTGGGCGTTGCGGGTCTGGAAGCCCGATCAGATCGAGGAGGACTGAGATGGTCGAGCACTTCCTCAATCTCGCCGTCAAGGCGATCTTTGTCGAGAACATGGCCCTCGCCTTCTTCCTGGGCATGTGCTCGTTTATCGCCGTTTCGCGCAAGGTGGAGACCGCCGTCGGTCTGGGTTCCGCCGTCATCTTTGTTCTCGGCATAACGGTGCCGATGAACAACATCATCTACAACTACGCCCTGAAAGAAGGCGCCCTCGCCTGGGTGAGCCCGAATCTGGCTCAGTACGATCTGTCTTTTCTCGGCTTTCTCACCTACATCGGCACCATTGCAGCCATGGTGCAGATCGTCGAGATGGTTCTCGACCGGTACGCCCCTGGGCTCTACGCGGCCCTCGGCGTCTTCCTGCCGCTCATCGCCGTCAATTGCGCCATTCTCGGAGCTTCGCTCTTCATGGTGGAGCGGGACTACACCCTGGCTGAAAGTGCCGTATATGGAGTCGGATCGGGTATTGGCTGGGCGCTGGCCATCGTTGGACTGGCGGCGATTCGTGAGCGGCTCCGCTATCACAACATACCCCCGGCGCTGCGCGGCCTCGGGATCACCTTCATCATTACCGGCCTGATGGCGATCGGCTTTATGGCTTTCGCCGGCGTGCAACTGTAGAGAAGAGGGAAAGAGTTCATGACCACAGTCGCACTCGGCGTCTTCATGTTCACCTTTGTCATCGTGTCGCTGGTGGCCTTCCTCATGGTGGC
>JBAUDS010000021.1:0-3084 GCA_049678185.1 Thermoanaerobaculia bacterium | reverse complement strand
CCCCCACCCCCTGGCCCGCCGCGTAACAGGCCCCCAGCTCGTTCATCGCCTCCGGCAGCCCCTTGGCCGCCGCGTTGCGAAAGTGGCGGATGGCCTTTAGCGCGCTGCGGTCGGCTCCCTTCCCCCTCGCGTATTGCAGCCCCAGGTTCAGACCGGCCCGGGGATCGCCCATCGCCACTCCCATCTCCAACACTTCGCTGCAATCCGAGCCGCATTCATCCATCGCCGCCGTCGCGGCCACGATGTTGGTCACGAACTTTCCGTCCTCGAGGTCCGCCATCGACCCCGGCCACCAGGTCAGCTCATACCGACGCCGCGGGCCGAGCCGGCCCTCGGCATAACGCAGATTGAGAGCCATCGCGGCCTCTTGATGTCCCTGCACGGCTGCGCGGTGGAGCAACTCCACCACCAGCTCGAGCTGTTCCTCCTCCAACTCGAGTCCCTCAGCGTCCTGATCCACGAGGTCCAGCACCGAGGCACCCAGGTAGTAGAGAGCCTCGGCCAACCCTGCGTCGGCGGCCTGCCGATACCAGCCTGTGACTTCCCCGGGATCCTGCTCCGCCCATTCGCCAAGGACGTACAACTTGCCGATGGCCAGAGCGGCCGGCGAGTCACCGAGCTCGGCTGCCCGGCGATAGGCGTCGGCGGCCTTCCCCGCGTCGGCCTCCACCCCGATCCCCTCTAGATAGACGTCACCCAGCCGGCGGTACGACGACGGCACGTCCCGGCGGGCCCCCTCCTCGAAGAGCCGTACCGCCTCCTCCGCACTTTCCGGCACGCCCTGGCCGGCGAGGTAGAGCTCCCCGAGGTCGGTGTAAACCCCATAGGCCCCCTCCTCCAGCGCCTCGAAAGCGAGCCGCCGGGCGGCGGCGAAATCTTGCTCCACCCCAACACCCAGTCGATACCGTCTCGCCAGCATCGCTTTCGACTCCGCACCCACCTCTCCTTCCTTGCTCAGCTCCGCCAGCGGGTCCCACCTCGGGCCGCCCGCCTTCAGGCGTTGATATCCCTCCCAGGCATTGCTGAGGAATTCTCTGGCCCGTGGATCCCCCGCCTCCGCGCGCCGCCAGAACTCGCGCATCTCTGCGATGCTTTGCGGCACCTCGGGCTCCGGCTTCTCCTTCTGCCCGAGGGACGGCCCCCATGCCGCCAGCGACACCAGCCCCAGAATCCCGAGTAGACCGACCATTTTCAACTTCTTCTTCATCCGCGGTCACCTCCAGGCTCCAAGCCTCTAAGAAACCCCTGTCAGAACCCGTCAGCAACCGGCTGGTCCATCACCTTGACTCGCGACGTGTTACAATGACTGTCATTGACATCGGAGAGACCACAATGACTCAGATCACCGCTCGCCTGCCCGAGGAGCTCGTCGACGCTATCGATGCCGCAGCCCATCGTCTGCAGCGCTCCCGCTCGGACCTCGTGCGCCAGGCCCTCGAGTACTACCTGGCGGATCTCGAGGACCTGAGGCTGGGCCTCGAGCGTCTCCAGGACCCGGGCGATCCCGTTCTCGACTGGGAAGAGGTCAAGCGTGGGCTACTCGCTGAAGATCAAGGCTAGCGCGGCCAAGGCGCTACGCCGGATCGACAAACCCGAGCGTCTGCGCTTGATCTCCGCCATCGATCGCCTAGCCAACGAGCCCACGGCCGGTGGCGTGCTCAAAGGCGAATTCTCTGGTCTACGGCGACTGCGCGTGGGCGACTATCGCATCATCTACGAAGTGATCCACAACGAGCTGACGGTCCTCGTCGTCCGCGTCGGCCACCGCCGAGAGGTCTACTCCAGGTAACTGTCAATTCACCGAAAGCCTCTGCCGACCGCCACCCTCCCGCCATGCCAGATCAGCTGGCCGACCTCATCACCCGCGTGGTGGCGCTCCGGCCCACCGTCGGCAAGCTCATCTCTCACGTCGCGGAGCCCGGTGTTGCCGGCGTGGAAGAGCCGCCTACAGCTTCTCCGCCAAGACCATCCGTTCGATCGCCATCGACAACAGCATCCGCCCCGTCGGCTTCACATATCGTTCGCCAAGCTCGTCGTAACCGAGGTGCTCCAGCAGACGCCAGCCGTACTCGCCGAGAAAGTCATCGACGTTTTTGGGATCCAACCCGAAGAGCCAGAGCTTGTCTTTCAGCAACATTTTCTTGTACAGGTATTCCTGGCCGTAGAAGACCACTCCAGCGATGAAATCCCTCGGAGTGTACGTAAACACCAGCCGACTGCCCGCCGGCACCTTTGATAGGAAATCAAAGGTCGCCCGAATGCCGTCTTCGGTCAGGTACTGGGTGACCCCTTCCCAGATGAAGAAGGTTTTCTTGTCTAGCTGGTAGCCGCGCGACGCCAGCACGGTAGCAAGGTCTTCGTGATCGAAATCAATCGGCACCAGGGTCACGTGGGGTGGAACCTCGTTGAACAGCTTTTCCAGTCTCGATCTCTTGGCATCGATGTTCTGCGGCTGATCGACCTCCCACACCGGGACAGCGGCCAAAGCCTCGAGTCGGAACGCCCGGGTGTCGAAGCCGGCCCCGAGGTTGACCACAGCCTCGACCTGATCGGCGGCCTCGGCCACCTTGTCATCGATGTAACGCTTGCGGGCCATGATGCCGCCCCAGAGACCGGGCACCTTCTCCTCTGATTTCCTGATCACCCAGTCCTTGAACGGCCCGATCAGCCGGACCTCGACCCTGAAGCCGACGGGCAGGATCCGATAGGCGAGGTCATCGGTGAGGATGCGCTCGCCCTCGGGGTAGTACTGCTCGATGGCGACCAGGACCATCGCTCCAGGTCCTGTTTGTGCTGCTTTGCGCGTCATTCTGGAACCTCGTTGATCGCCACATGCGACGCCTCTCGCAATAGTCTCTCCTCTCTCTCGAAGTGCGCCTCGAGGGTGTGGGTGCCGGTCGCCGGAGCCACCACATCGGTTGTCGCCATGGTGGTGAAGAACGCCAGCAGCTCGCCCTGGTGCCGGTTGAAGAGACGCACCAAGCGCACCACCGACCACAGCAGCCACTCGGGTATGCGGGTGCACTTGGACGGGCGGCCGAGGACCTTGATAGCCAGCGTCACCACCTCGTCCCACGTCATCAC
>JBAUDS010000020.1:0-1878 GCA_049678185.1 Thermoanaerobaculia bacterium | reverse complement strand
GCTATGGGCATGCGGGTGACGGCAATCTGCACGTCAACCTGCTCCAGGGCGACCTCGACGCCGAGGCCTGGCACGAGGCTCGGGACGCCGCCGAGGAGGAGCTCTTTCGCGCTGTTGTTTCGCTGGGTGGAACCGTCAGCGGCGAGCACGGAATCGGCTGGACCCAACGCCGATACCTGCCGCTGGCCGTCGGCGACACGGCGCTGGAGACCATGGCCGGCATCAAACGGCTCTTCGATCCCCGGGGCATCCTCAACCCTGGCAAGATCTTCGTGGAGTAGAATCTCGAACCGGGCTCGACCTTTATGATCACCGATCTGACTCGACGGCGGTTCGACGAGCTGGCCACCCTGGTCCGTAGAAAGTCCAGCAGGGGGCGTTGGCTGATCCTTACCCACGACAATCCCGACCCCGATTCCATTGCCGCTGCCGCCGCCCTCAGCAAGCTGCTGCGCAAGAGCTTTCGGCGCCGCGTAACTCTGGCCTACGGCGGCATTATCGGACGCGCCGAAAACCAGGAGATGGTCAAGGTGCTCGGCATCCAGCTGAGCCACGTTCGCCATCTCAAGTGGAAAAACTACAAGCACTTTGCTCTGGTCGACACCCAGCCGGGGACCGGTAACAACCAACTGCCGGACCGCTTGAAGGCAGAGATCGTCTTCGACCACCATCCACCCCGCCGCGCCACTCACCAGGTCCCGTTTTCCGATATCCGCACCGAGTATGGAGCCACGGCCACCATCCTCGCAGAGTACCTTTTCGTCAGTGGACTGGAGATCACCAAGAAGAACGCCACCGCCCTGGTCTACGCCATCCGCTCCGAGACCCAGGACTTCGCCCGTGAGTACACCGGCACCGACAAAGCGGTCTACGACACTCTTCACCCCCTCGCCGACATCCGGGCGCTGGCACGTATTCAAACCCCACCGCTGCCATTGACTTACTACCGCAACCTCCACGGCGCGCTGGGCAGCCTGGAGACAGTGGGCACCCTGGTGGTGAGTCATCTGGGAGATATAGACCAACCGGATATCGTGCCCGAGATCGCCGATCTGCTGCTCAGAATGAAGGGCAAGACCTGGTCTCTGTGCACCGGGTACTTTGGTGACCGCCTCTATCTTTCGATACGCACGACCAATTCGCGGGCTGACGCCGGCAGACTGATGCGCCGACTTCTCGGTCGACGGGGAAAAGGGGGTGGTCACGGGACGATAGCGGGCGGCTGGATGACCTCCGGCGACTCGGCCAACCCCCAGCCGGACACGCTGCCTCGCCACGTCGCCACACGGCTGGCCAAAATGCTGAAGAAGAACCCGGACAAGCTGTCCCCCATTCAGCTAACCGACGCCACGCAATAGGTCTGGCGGACACCCTCCGTCATCGCTGGTGGATCGCCAATTGAGCTGGCTAGCCAAGCGCCGACAGCGCCTGAAGCCCTACCGGGCCAAGGATTTTCGCCTGCGGGAGAAGTTCCGCAGCGACTATCGGGTAATCGGGCAATTCCTTGTCCGCAATCTCTCTTTCGACTCCGTGTATGACATTGGCTGCGCCAACGGATTTCTGCTCAGCGAGTTTCTGGCCGCCGACAAGCGGTGTGGCGGCATCGAGCTCGCCCCCACCGTCCGCGACGTGTTGCCGCCCGAGCTCCAGCCCCTTGTCGAAGTGGGGGACTTCTCCTCCGCGGAGGGCCAGTGGGACCTGGTCTGTTGCGTCGAGGTCGCCGAGCATATTCCGCCAGAGCGCAGCGTCGACCTGGTAGCTACCGTGACCCGGCTGGCCGGCAGCTGGATCTACTTTACCGCTGCGCCTCCGGGCCAGACCGGTCGTGGTCACATCAACTGCAGGCCCCACCAGGAGTGGCTGTCCTGGTTCGAGGAA
>JBAUDS010000019.1:0-10858 GCA_049678185.1 Thermoanaerobaculia bacterium | reverse complement strand
CGGCGGTCTCTTCCAGGTGAACCGTAACGCCGTGGCGGCCAAGAATTTCTTTGTACCGCAACCCGTTGGCGTAGAAAGCCGAGTCCTCGGGTCCCGTCAGCATGCGGATCTCATTGGGTACCGCGGGTCCAATGAGGCGCAGGGCCACCACGACAGAAGCAACGAATGCCAGAATTGCGATCCAACGCCAGACCTTTCCGCTCATGTATGGGCCCCCCAATCAAGAATAGCGTAATTATCTCTTGCCGGGCGTCGACGTGCTCGACTACTTCCCGTTTGCGGATCTCGGCAGCGGAGAGGAGTAGATCCGGCCGCCCTTCATCACCAGCTGCACCCGGCGCAGGGTTGTAATGTCCGACGTCGGGTCGCCGTCGACGGCAACCAGGTCGGCGAGCAGCCCCTGACGGATGGATCCAATTTCGTCCTCGAGGTGGAGCATCCGTGCATTGACCGAGGTGGCCGCTCGTATTGCCGCGGTCGGGCTCATCCCATACTCCACCATCAGCTCGAGCTCGCGCCAGTTCTCGCCGTGGGTGAAGACACCGGCGTCGCTACCGGCACAGATCGTCACTCCGGCCTCCAGAGCGACACCAAAGCTGGCCTTCTGGCCGCTTACTCGATCGGGCTCGGGACTTTGACCCTTCACCCAGCCGGCATAGCTGGCAACCGCCTCGCCTGCCGCGAGCGTCGGACAGAGGATTACCCCATGCTCGGCCATGAGCCGAAAGACCTCCACCGTCCCGCCACTACCGTGTTCGATGGTCTCGACACCGGCCAGGGTGGCTCGCCTCATCCCTTCGACTGTCGCGGCATGAGCGACCACTGGGCGGCCGCTGCTCGCGGCCGTTTGTACAACCAGCTCGAGCTCTGCCGAGGAGAACGTCGGCCGCGCCTCGCCTGCAGGGCCCCAGCGGTAGTCGGCGTAGATCTTGACCCAGTCCGCCCCTTTTCCGATCTGGTCCCGCACGACACGCACGAGCTCATCAACCCCGTCAGCCGTCTCGGCACCAAGGGGCACCTCGAAGCTGGGTGCAAATCCCTTCGGACCATAGCTACCGGTGGCAACGATCGCCCGGGTCGACACCAGCATGCGGGGTCCGGGGATGACTCCCTGGTCGATGGCCGTTTTGAGCCCCACATCGGCATAGCCGGCGCCTTCGGTACCGAGATCCCGAACCGTGGTGAATCCGGCCATCAGGGTCGCGCGGGCATGGACCGTCGCCCGAGCCACCCGCAGGGCCTCCGACTCCTCGAGCACCTGGTCGTTCCAGGGCGTCTCGTCGTAGGGGTGGAGAAGCAGATGGGAGTGGCCCTCGATCAGGCCGGGAAGGAGCGTCGTTCCGGGGAGATCGAGGGTGATGGCAATTTCGGAGGCCAGGAGCTGTCCGCTCGGCCCCGTGGCCGCGATCCGCTCTCCCTCGACGAGGACCTCCCAATCCGTGTGGAGATCGGTACCGTCGAAGACCCTGGCGGGACGCAAAAGGTAGGAAGGAGCGGTTTGACCCCAGGCCATACTCGCAGGCAAGAGAAGAAACGCAGATACCATGACCCATCGCATGCCACCATCATAGCGGTTGATTCGTGAAGCCCACACTTCCGGAGCAGAGGAGTGAGATCTACTTCTGCATCGGTGTCCGGTGGATCTCCGCCGTCGTGACGGCAGCCGACCATCAGTGCAGGGATGACAGGCCTGTGGGCAAACGGGGGCGGCGCTCGAGATAAAAAGAAAAGGGGCGGCGGGTTGCCCCGCCGCCCTATTGACGAACTTCTGAGTAGCTACAGCGATTAGATTACTTCTTAGGTGGAAAGCCGGCCACTGTGGCGTGAGCGACGACGTAGATGTCACCGGAAAGGCCACTGACCGTGTAGGTGTCGCTAGCGACGTTCTCCAAGTCCCCGTGGATGGTGGGGTACTGTCCAGGTGCCACCGTGTAGTCGTCACCGTTCCGGGGGAGGGGCTCCGAGCCGATGTACAGGTGGGTCTCGACCAGGTTGTAGGGCACGAGGGTGTTGGCATCGATTCCCGTCATCTGGAAAGTGACGGTTGCGGTGCCGCCTTCGTACACGATGTATAGGTCACCGACGTACGTTCCTTTGCTGAGATCGCACTTTCCGGCGCCGGCGTAGATGCCGAAGGTGTAGGAACCGGCGCTCAGGAGACCGTTGGACCAACCCCAGCGGTTGAAACCGTCGTCGGCGCTGTCGCCGTCGAAGTCGGCATTGATGAAGCAGGTCGCGTACTCGTCACCGAAAGCGAAGCCGGTCTCAGTACTTTCGCCGCCGCCGCCGCCGTTGTTGTCGCAGTCCTGCCAGATGTACTGGAAGTAGGTCGCCCAGCTTCCGCGGTCGACGAAGCGCGTGCCATCGGCCCAGCCGGTCTCGCTCTCAACGATGACGCCGTCGTCGTCGATCTGCATTACCACGGCGTGCGCGGCGATGGTGACCGAGTTGTTGTCATCCAGGCTCAGGTTGGCCTTGGGAATCGTGTAAATGTTGTCGGTAAGGGTGGCCGCGAGCGGGTCGTAGCTTCTCTGATAGGCGAAGTTACCGATCTTGGGGTTGCCCTTCTTATTGGTGGGGATACCCGCCAGCGAGTCGGCGACGTGCAGGTGGGTCTCGCTGAGCAGCCAGCCGTTCTCGGCGGTGAAGGTCACGTACAGATAGGCATCGTCATTTTCGACGGTGACCGTGCCGGCATCGATTGTCTGGCCGGCGAATAGAATGACATCCATGGATGTGCCGCAGGTCTCGGCCGAGGCGGGGGCCATGGTGCCGACCAACAGCAGAGCAGCGACGATGGCGGAGGGTTTGAGCAAGTTCTTCATGATTTCTTTTCTCCTGGTACTTCGTTTATCTTGTGCCTGCGAACGTCTGGAGGTCTCAACCACCACCGTGCCGGCGTTTTCTCTACGATGAGCAATAGATTAAAGGGGAGGAAGAAGCTTGGTAACTAGGAGATTACCCAGGTTTCCAGGGTATTTATCCTAGTTGTCTTGGTCGAGATCGGCCCGGCACACGGCGACCATCTCGGCGCCGGAGGGAGCCTTGGAGAACCAATAGGCCCTCAGGCAAGACTATTTGGAGGGAGGGACTTCCCGGGGAGATCAGGCGAGAGGGTGAGATTCAGGCCTGGAGCGACGGGCAGACGTAGCTGCGGCCGGCGAGCGCTTCGCGGACGGCCTCGGAGAGGTGTTCCGCCGCATCGGCTTTGAGGACGTAGCCCGCGGCACCCGCCGCCAGGGCCTCGTCGAGCATGGCCCGGCTCCGGTGCATGGTGAGAATCACGATCTTCCCGCGGCAACGGCGCTCCTTCAATGCTCTGGTGGCCGCGATCCCGTTCAGGCAGGGCATCGAGACATCCACCACGAGGGCATCCGGATCGTGTGAGTCGGCGGCCTCGAGAAGTGCACAGCCGTCAGGGACGGTTGCCACCACCTCGAAATCGGGATCGAGAAGGCGCTGAATACCGGTGAGAACGACTTCCGAGTCGTCTGCCAGTACCAATCGCGGCCGGTTCATGTCCTTTGTCACCATACTTTGACCCGATTCCTCATGAGCTGCCGGAAGAGCCGCAGCCACTCGAGCTCCACCGCTAGGCTATCCTGGCGCCAGCGTGAGCTCTACTAGGAAAACTCCCAGGGGGGCTCCGAAAGGACGTCACCGAAGAGCTGTGTGGAGCGCCGAACCTCTCCATAGAGGCCCCAATTGGCGTCTTCAAGATCGTGGGTGACCGGTCAGCTCGCGACGAGCCCGTGCTTGACGGCGTAGCGGGTCAGCTCGGCGGTCGTGCGCAGGTTCAGTTTTCGAGTGATGTTGTATTTGTGGAACTCCACGGTCTTGGTGGAGATATTCAAGACGGCGGCGACTTCCTTCATCGCCTTGCCTTCGGCCAGGAGCTGGAGCACCTCCCTCTCCCGCGTGCTCAAAACCTGCGTCGGATCATCCGGGCGGTCACGCTTATCCATCAGGACTTGCATGACATCTTTAGCGATGAGGGGGGTCACGTAGTGGTGACCCTTCAGGACTTCTCGGATGGCCTGGATGAGCTCCTCCGAGGCGGAGTGTTTGAGTAGGTAGCCGGATGCCCCGGCTTCGAACGCTTGTGCCGCGAACTCCGAGCTCTCATGCATGGTCAGGAAGATCACCTTCACCCGCTGATCGACCTTCTTGATTTGCCGGGTGGCCTCGACACCGTTCAGAAGCGGCATCGAGATGTCCACGATAATCACGTCGGGCCGATGTTTCTCGGCGGCAGTGAGCAGGGCTCGCCCATCTCCGACTGTTTCCACCACCTCGCACTCGGGCTCCAGTACCCGAGTCAGGGCGTCGGCGAACATGGCGTGATCGTCCGCCAAGACCACACGCGGCCGTCTCATTCTTCCTCCCGGGAGATTGGCACGAACACCTCCAGCTTCGTCCCTTGTTCCGGCATCGATGTGATCTTCAGCTGCCCTCCCAAGAGTCGTATCCGCTCCTCCATGCTGACCAGTCCCAGGCCCGCGTGGGCACTGACTCGTTCAGCGTCGAAGCCCACACCCTGGTCGGTGATCGAGAGCCTGAGGCCGGCGTCGGCGTCTGCCAACGACACCTTCGCCTCCTCAACCCCCGAGTGCTTGACAACGTTTCGGAGTGCCTCTTGGGTGACACGATACAAAGCGAGGCCGATCGTGGAAGGAATAGACGCGGGCTCCTTCTCGACCACGAGGTCGACTCGAATCCCTTCGTGCTTGGCGAGCCAATCGGCGTGCGATCGCAAGGTGGAAACCAGCCCAAGCTCTTCCAGCTCCGCAGGGTGAAGGCGATGCGAAAGGTCCCGGATTCCATCCGACACTTGCACTATCCGTTCACGAAGGCGGGCCATCTCGTCGCGGACCGAGCGTTCTTCCTCGGGTACCTCGCGAGAAAGTAACCCCATCTCCACCGACAGCATGGCCAGTTCCTGACTCACGGTATCGTGTAGCCTTCTCGCAACCCGGCTCCGCTCCTCCTCCTGGCCTTGTAGA
Source organism: Thermoanaerobaculia bacterium (assembly GCA_049678185.1). Lineage (GTDB taxonomy): Bacteria > Acidobacteriota > Thermoanaerobaculia > Multivoradales > JAHEKO01 > M0029. Next base: position 5,855 of record JBAUDS010000019.1, on the reverse strand, counting down.
AGTCCGTCGGCAAGCGCCGTGAGTTTCTCCCGTTGACGGATATTCTCCTCGAGGCGCCTTCGTTCGCTAATGTCCGACACGAAGCTTACGGCAAGCTGTCCTTCAGAAGTCTCGACAGAGCTCAGGCTCACTTCCACAGGGAACTCTGTTCCATCTTTGCGCCGGGCTATCAGCTCGAGGCCAATGCCCATCGGCCGAGTGCCGCCCTTGGGCAGGAAGCTATCTCGATGCGCGACATGCGTGTCCCGGAGGCGTTCGGGTATCAGGGCTTCGATCGTCAATTGTCGAAGATCTTCGCTGGAATAGCCGAACATCTCTTGCGCTGTTGGATTTTCGAACACGATGCGGCCGCTTCGGTCGATGGCCACCACCGCCTGTGAAGCCGAGTGGAGCAGTGCTCGGGTCATCTCCTCCGCCTGCTTTCGGGCTGTGATGTCTCTCGCCACCGCATGAAAGCTCTCCACCCGGTCACCTTTCGCCACCAAATGGACAGTTTGCCCCAGCCAAACGACGCCACCGTCGTGCGTGATGATGGGAAACTCGTAATAGGTTGAAGAATTTCTTTGGCTGAACTGTGAGGCGTAAAATTGTTTGGCGTCTTCGCGACAATCGGGGTGCACCAGCTCCAGGTAGTGCATACCCCTTAGCTCCTCCTCCTGATAGCCGGTGAGTCTGGCCGCGACGGCATTGGAAAATGTACAACAACCGTCCGGGTCCGCGTCATAGATAATGTCGTTGGTATCTTCCACCAGAAGGCGGTAACGCAGCTCACTCTGCCGGAGCTCCTCCTCCACCTGTTTGCGCTCGGTAACGTCTCGGCCGACGGCGTAAACGATGTCTTCTCGAGGCGCGGCACGCCATTGCAGCCAGCGATAGGACCCATCCAGGTGTCGGTAGCGATTCTCGAAATCGACCAGCTCCTCCCCCTCCGCCAACGATTGCAGGACCTCCGCGGTCGGCTCGACATCATCCGGATGAACGAAGTCGAAAAAGGGCTTCGACAAGAGCTCCTTCCGACTCCAGCCTAGCGTCAGGGTAAACGCCGGGCTGACCTCCTTGAAGTAGCCATCGATTCCGGCAACACACAGCATGTCCAGGGATAGATCGAACAACGGCAGGAGGCGAGCTCCTTCGGGTCCGGCACTGTCTCCCCGGGTTTCTTCATTCGAGACGCCCCGCCTTGCCCGGCTGATCTTCTTCTTCCTGTCTGGATTATTCATGCGGTTCCAGTGACCTCAGAAAATCCTCTCACCACCGTCCATCCGGCAATGAAGACAACAGGTAAGTTTACCGGGACACCCTTCGGTATTCCCAAATGCAGCCAGGAGAAACGAAAATAGCATCTTCCAGAAACGGCAAGACCCTTTCGTAAGATTCCTGCTTCTGCCCAAACTGTCCCGACCGATATTGAAAGCTAACACATCCTGGGACAACTCGGGGGAGTGGCAGGCTTTCCCCAACCAGGGCCGCGCCTTCGGCGCCGGCGGGTATCTATCACCGCAAATAGACTGACAGCACTGTAATTTTCAATTCACCATTCTGATGTGGGCACTCCCGCCACCGTTCTTGACCGGAGTGAGAGAATCAGGCCCGACAGGGGAGTGAGATGACGAGAACTGCCGTTGTGCTGATCGCTGTGCTCGTTGGTCCGATGTCCAGGCCGCTCGGCTCAGCGGGGGCACCTGTGAGTTTTGATCTCGAGCATGTGGAGAAGGCCTTGGCCTATTTCGCGGATCCTGACGAGCAGGTCCTTCTGCAGATCGCCGAGAGCCGGGCAACAGAGCATCTGCTCATCCACTCGGAGCGCACGGGATACTACCGACCGGGGACCAGCGGACTAGAGCTGACGAGGATACTTCTGGGCAATCCTGGTCCCGAGGGAGGCAGGCCGGCCAAAGTGAAAGCCCTCGTCAGCTACGTGCGAGCCAACCCTGGGCGTCAGACCGCGTGCGTCGAAGAGGCGAAGAAGTACTTACCCAATCGGTTTGGCTTTGGAAATCCCCTCTTCGTTACGTGGGGCTACGACATCGGCGTCGCCATGGACGGTAGCGCCTCGCTGAACCTGGCGCACGATCATTTTCTCGAGGACGAAAACGAAGTCTGGTTCTTCTGCATTCACGAGATGCATCACGCGGGTGTGACCAGCCTTCACCCGATGGTCAAGATAAGTCAGATAGCTACGACCCAGCAGCTCTTTTCTTTCTTGAGATATTCGACCTTCCTAGAGGGAACAGCGACCTATGCGGCCTATGAAGCCAGAGCGCAAGCGGGTGCCCTCGCCAGGGATAGAGACTACGTTGCGCTCACCGATGAGGCTCGTATGGATCGCTATCGTGCCCGATACTTCGAGTTGTACGAGAAGATGAAATCAGCCCCTGACCGGAGGCTCGAGGATGTGGATTGGCAGACCTTGGAAGATTTCTCCGACGGGGACCGGCTGTGGTACCGGGTAGGTGCCGCCATGGCCGCCACGATCGACAAGAAGTTAGGCCAAGAGAAATTCAAGGAGGTCATTGCCGAGGGTCCTGATGCGTTCTTTGACGCTTACCTCGCGCTTTAGAAGTAGTACTGGCCAAGGGGTCGGTCCGCTGCTGTCTCGTCGCACCGACAAGCGCGCCACCGGCAGTCAGCTCAGGTGAAGGCCGAGTGCGAAGGCTCCAGCGAGCAGGCCCAGCCAGCCGGCGAGGATCGTCAGCACCACGCTTGGTTGGATGATCAAGGGTCTAGTCATCGCGTTTCTCATCCTCAATACATCAACGCGATGTCCGGTCGGTTGAGCCGCAGGGACTCCTCGCGAAGTGGCGAATTGGGAGTACGCCTCGGTCGAGGCAAGAGGTGGTGGGGTCTCTGAGCGGAAAAAAAGCGCCGGGCTTGGGGCCCGGTGCTCGAGTCTGAGGCTCGTAGAGAGCTCAGCGCAGATGGTCGAACTCGAAGATCACACTCTCACCGGCTTCGAGGGTCGCTCGAGCTGGACCCAGCGCAATGTTATCGGCGGTGTCAAGGTCGGGCACGATCTCCCCTTCCACCTTGTATTCCACCCGTGACGACGATTGGCGCAGCACCTGGAACGCGATGGTGTGACGACCGCTGGTGGCCCCAAAGGTCGCGGCTTGTAGATGAAGCTGGTCGCAGCCGCCGGGTTTGGCACAAATGGAACGAGCGCCAAGCATCTCGCGGCCGTCGAATAGAATCGTCGCCTCCAGCACCGAGCCCACGTCAGCGGTCAAGGTACCGTCGATCTGAAAACCCTGTCCCTGCGACGTGAAAGTCGGAAACTCCGGTGCTGTGACATTGACCTCGCCGCTACAGCCGATGGAGGTGACTGCGGCTGCCAGCAGCAAGACCATCCACTTTAGTGATTCGAGGGTGTGACGACGAAGGGCTTGTTTCGTGACGGTACCTCCTGTCAACGACTTGCTCTGTTTCTAATTGCTCCTCATTTGACGTACGCGACAAGCGCACCAAGATCACGCAACCCTCGACTGGGCATTTCGGATTCGAACCACTGGAGGTGCCCCGACTGGTGCTCGAGGGTCACGGGCGATATGCTGGGATTCCGCACACCGGAGGAACACCTGTCTGACGGGCCGTGTGCGGTACCAGAACAGCGAGTCGAGGGAGATATCTATGGGAACGGCGAGTGTGATGTTTCCTGAAGCCAGAATCCCCTACGGCACTTGGGGGAGCAGTTATTTCCCCGCCTGGCAGTCATCGGCCCTGGCGGAAGTCAATATTGGTCAGTTCGCCGGCGAGGCGATGAACCGGATTCTGGGCATGAAGAAGGTGCCCAAGAGTGAGTTGGAGTACCTGGTCATCGGGTCGACGGTACCCTGGCACTGGAAGTTCTGGAACGCGCCGCTGGTGGCCAGCTGTCTGGGGAATCGCATCCCCGGCTACCACGTGGAGCAGGCCTGCGCTACCGGTCTACAGGCCATTCTGGTGGCCGGGGCCGAGGTCCAGGCCGGCTCCAACGACGTGGTCGGTGTCCTGACTTTCGATCGCACCAGCGACTCGCCGGTAGGTGTGTTCCCGGAGCGCCGCGCCCATCAGCGAACGCTGCCTCTTAGTGACGTCTGGGACAACTTCGGTTTCGATCCGGCGACGGGCAGGGCCATGATTGCCACCGCCGGTTTGGCGGCTCGCAAACACAAGACCGATCGACGCGAAGTCGACGAGCTGGCCTTTCACCGGTACCAGCAGTATTTCGAGGCCAGAGACTCGGGGTTCTTCGACGGGACGCTCATCCCGCTGGATGTGCTGGACCTCCAGGGGCGCCTGTTGGGGCGCATCGATGAGGATATGGGGGTGCGTCCCCAGACCCTGGACGGTCTCCGGTCGCAGCGCGAGCTGGACACCTGCGTGACCTCGGGAACCCAGACCCATGCCTCGGATGGGATGGCATGCCTGCTGGTCACCAGCCCGGCGAAGGCCGCGGAGCTCAGCCCTCGGCCCGAGATCGACATTCGAATCTTGGCCAAGACCGAGGTGAGGACCCATCCCAGTCTGATGCCCGAGGCGCCGGCGCTGGCCGTCCAGAAGCTCTTGGACAGGACCGGATTGACAATGGCCGACATGGCCGTGGTCAAGAACCACAACCCCTTCGCGGTCAACGACGTCATCTTCGCCAAGGTCCTCGACTACGACTGGCACGAGATGAACAAGACCGGCAGCTCCCTGGTCTGGGGCCACCCCCAGGGACCGACGCTTACCCGGATCGTGATCGAGGCCCTCGAAGAGGCGGTCGCGCTCGGCGGTGGCTACGTTCTGGTCTTTGGCTGTGCTGCCGGTGATGTGGGTATCGCCGCCATCATGCAGGTCGCCTAGGGAGATCAGACAAGTGACCACTGCAATGAGACAAACGACCCTCGAGACTCTGGGACTCGGAAGCGTCATCGACATTTTCCGCAGCGGACGGTTGCCGGCCACTGCCGGCGGCCTGGTGGATCAGGTCTTCGGTCCGGCCGGCGAACGTGGCTGCCTGGTCGTCTCCGGCGCCAACGGCATCGTCGGGGCGGGCAAGACGATGCAGCTCGGCTCGAGACTTGCGCCGTTCGAGGTGCCGATCGTGGCGCTGGATCTACCCGGCACCCCCGATGGTCTTGGCAGGCAATACCCCGGTCTGGTGCGGGCCTTCGGTCGGCAGGACGCCGACAGGATCATGGGCAACATCAGCCGGCTCACCTTCGATGGCGCCCAGCTGCCGGCCGAGTTGAAGCGCCTCCAGCCGCGGTTTCTGCTGGAAGCGATCCCCGAGCGTCTCGACCTCAAGAAGGCCCATTACGAGATCTTCCGCCAGGCCTTCCCGGAGATCGAGATCCGATCGGTCACCTCCGGCTTTCCGAGCTCGCAGCTGGGGGTCGGTATCGCCCACCCGGCGTTTCCCCACGAGATCAACAAAGTGTGGGAGGTGGTGGAGCCCGCCCCTTCGGCGATCACCCAGCTGTTCTGGGCGTTGGGGTTGATCCCGGTGCCAGTGAGCGATCACTGGTCCTTTGTCCTGGATGTACTGTTCTGTGGCTTGACACTGGCGGCGCTGCGATACCACGGCGCCGGCAACATGCCGTACTGGAAGATCGACAAGTTCGCCCGCAAGCTTGTCGGGCCCAACCCCTTCAGGGCGCACGACGCCATCGGGGCCAAAGGAGCCAACTTTCTGACCTGGTCGTGTCTCCACCACCTGAGCAAGGAGTACGGCGAGTTGTTCGAGCCGACGGCCGATTTGGCGGAACGCAAGGAGACCGGCCAGACCTGGTATCCGCCCAACCACTTCCGTCCGCTGGTCGACTGGCACCTGGAGGGCGACGGGGAGGATGCTTTTCGAACCTGGATTCTGGGGCCGCTCTTCCAGATGACGA
>JBAUDS010000018.1:0-16036 GCA_049678185.1 Thermoanaerobaculia bacterium | reverse complement strand
CGAAGACGGTGGTGACGGGCGTGGAGATGTTCCGCAAGCTTCTGGACCAGGGACAGGCGGGAGACAACGTCGGTGTGTTGCTGCGCGGGACGAAGAAGGACGAGGTGGAGCGGGGTCAGGTGTTGGCGAAGCCGGGCTCGATCACGCCGCACACGAAGTTCAAGGGCGAGGTGTACGTGTTGACGAAAGACGAGGGTGGGAGACACACGCCTTTTTTCAATGGATACCGTCCGCAGTTCTATTTCAGGACGACGGACGTGACGGGAGCGTCGGAGTTGCCCGAAGGCACGGAGATGGTGATGCCGGGCGACAACGTGAATTTAACGGTGGAGCTGATCGCGCCGATCGCCATGGAAAAGGGCGTGCGGTTTGCGATTCGTGAAGGCGGCCGCACGGTGGGCGCCGGTACCGTCACCGAGATTGTCGAGTAGGGAACACAGGCTCAGAAGCGGAAGTCACAGGCCAGTAGCTCCAACTGGTAGAGCATCGGTCTCCAAAACCGAGGGTTGGGGGTTCGAATCCCTCCTGGCCTGCCATGAATCTCGCTTCGCGGGGATCGAGGGACCGAATAGTGATTTCGCCAGCTGAAGGATGGAGAAGGATGCGGGCGTTTGTGTCTGAAACGCGCTCCGAGCTCAAGAAGGTGACTTTCCCGTCGCGAGACGAGGTGGTCGCCACCACCATCGTGGTATTGATCGCCAGCGTGATTTTTGCCTTCTATCTATGGGTCTCCGACATCGTCATCCTCAAGGTGTACGAAGGTATTTACAGGGTGCTTGGCTGATGACAGCGACGAAAGACAGCGTAACGGACGAGAAGGCCGAGATGAAGTGGTTCATCGTCCACACCTACTCGGGATTCGAGGATCGAGTGAAAAAGACCCTCCGGCAAAGAGCCGAGGCCCTCGAGATGGGCGACTCGTTCGGCGAGATCCACATCCCCACCGAGACGATCGTCGAATACCGGGGCGGCAAGAAGAAAGAGACGCAGAGAAAATTCTTTCCCGGCTACATCCTGGTGCAGATGAAGATGAGCGATCCGGCTTGGCATGTGGTCCGCAACACGCCCAAGGTCACCGGCTTCGTGGGCAGCGGCAAGAAACCGACGCCGCTCACCCAGGACGAGGTCGATGGAATCCTCGAGCAAGTGGTGAGTGCCAAGGAGAAGCCGAAGCCGAAGTACATATTCGAGCGCTCGGAGCCGGTCAAGATCATCGACGGACCGTTCAACAACTTCACCGGTGTCGTGGACGAAGTGAACCTGGATCGCAACACTCTCAAAGTCATGGTGACGATCTTCGGTCGCCAGACGCCTGTGGAGCTCGACTTCAGTCAGGTACAGAAGCTGTAGAGGGACGGAAGGGGTCGAAAGCGCATGGCAAAAAAAGTTGCAGGACAGATCAAGTTGCAGATTCCAGCCGGGCAGGCGACTCCCGCCCCGCCGGTGGGACCGGCCCTTGGCCAGGCCGGGGTCAACATCATGGATTTCTGCAAGGCGTTCAACGCTCGGACTCAGAGTGAGCCGGGAATGATCATCCCGGTGGTGATCACGGTCTACGCCGACCGCAGCTACACCTTTATCACCAAGACGCCGCCGGCGGCTGTCCTGCTCAAGAAGGCGGCAGGGATCGAGAAGGGCTCCGGCGAGCCCAACCGGAACAAGGTGGCCCAGGTCACCCGGGCGCAGGTAGAAGAGATTGCCAAGCTCAAGAAATCGGACCTGAACGCCGCCAGCGACGAGGCGGCCTTTCTCATCATCGCGGGAACCGCCCGCTCGATGGGAATCGAGGTCGAGGGCTAGAGGGTATCCGCCGGGAGGAGAAACGTGGCGAAATCAGGAAAAAACTTCAAGCAAGCGGCCGCCAAGGTAGAGAGCCGTCCCTACCCTCTGTCGGAGGCAGTGGGGTTGGCAAAGGAGAATGCTTTTGCCAAGTTCGACGAGACGATGGACATCGCCATGCGTCTCGGTGTCGATCCGCGTCACGCCGACCAGATGGTGCGTGGGACGGTGGTGCTGCCGCATGGCACCGGCAAGTCGGTGCGAGTGTTGGTCTTTGCCCAGGGCGAAAAGATGAAAGAGGCCGAGGAGGCCGGTGCCGACATCGTCGGGGGCGAAGAGCTGGCCAAAAAGATCAGTGGCGGCTGGTTGGACTTCGACGCCGTCGTGGCTACCCCGGACATGATGAAAGTGGTTGGCGGTCTCGGCAGGGTCCTGGGACCTCGTGGGCTCATGCCCAACCCCAAGACCGGCACGGTGACTTTCGAGGTGGGGGCCGCGGTCGAGCAGATCAAGGCCGGGAAGATCGAGTTTCGAGTGGAGAAGGCCGGCATCATTCACGCGCCGTTTGGCAAAGCTTCCTTCTCGAAAGAGCAGCTGCAGGAAAACGCCGAGACGCTGATCGGGGCCATTTTGCGGGCCAGGCCGGCATCGGCGAAGGGAAAGTACGTCATGTCCTTGAGCGTTTCGTCGACGATGGGGCCCGGCATCTGGGTGGATGACGCGTCCGTGGCCGCTATCGAAGTCTAGGAGACACCGTCATGCCATTGAGCCGACAATCGAAAGAGAACCTGGTCGAGCGCTACCAGGGTGGTGTCACCGCGGCGCATAACGTGTATCTGGTCAGGTATCAGGGCATCACGGTTCCCCAGGTGACCGAGCTACGCGCCCGGGTGCGGGAATCGGGTGGTCACTACGAGGTGGTGAAGAACCGAATCGTGCTTCGGGTTCTCGATGGCAGCTCCCTCGAGGGGCTCGAGGAGCACTTCGAAGGACCAACGGCCGTCGCCTACAACGACGACGACCCCGTTGCTCTGGCCAAGGTGCTCACCGATTTCGCCAAGGAGGTCCCGGCGATCGAGTTCAAGGCCGGTCTCGTGGATGGACAGTTGGTCGAGGCCGAGGAGGTCAAGCAGATTGCGGCCCTTCCCAGCCGGGAAGTGCTGATCACCAAGCTGCTTTTCCTGCTCCAGTCACCGATCACCGGTCTTGTCCGGGTCATGGCGGCGCTACCCCAGCAGTTCGTGACCGTGTTGGAGCAGGTCCGTCAGCAGAAGGAGAAAGAGGAGGCCGGCGGCTAGCTGAGCGCGGCACGCCGAAACGACAATGTCCGCACGGGTGTTTCCGTAGTCGGTAGTTATCAAGGAGAGTGAAGATGGCGATTGCGAGTGAAGAATTCATCAAGCAGATTGACGAGATGTCGGTGCTCGAACTGAGCAACCTGGTCAAGGCGCTAGAGGAGCACTACGGTGTCTCTGCCGCCGCGGCTGCGGTTCCGATGATGGGTGTTGCGGGTCCGGCCGCCGGAGGCGAGGCCGCAGCCGAGGAGCAGACCGAGTTCGACGTGGTGCTGAGCGCCATCGGCGACAAGAAGATCAACGTCATCAAGGCCGTCCGCGAGGTTACCAGCCTGGGACTCAAGGACGCCAAGGAGTTGGTCGAGGCGGCGCCGACGAACATCAAAGAGGCGGTCTCCAAGGATGAGGCCGCAGAGATCAAGGCGAAGTTCGAGGAGGCCGGGGCGCAAGTCGAGATCAAGTAGTGCGGGAGGACTTACGAGAGTTCTTCGCACTACTCGAGCTTTGTCGCGGACGAGAAAAACCGTTTTCTCCAGGCGCAGTTGCTGTTTACGCCAAGACGACACCAGTTCTTCGAACCGAGCGAGTTTCGGCTGGCTCGGCGGGGAAGTGGTGTCGATGTCTCAGGTCTGGACGGCTGTGAAGCAAACCGAGTTGGTCTGAGCATCAGAAGCTGAGGAAGGTCTTATGGAAAAGAAGAACGGGGTTCAACTCAGGGAGCGCATGGATTTTTCGCGGATTACCTCATCGCTCTCGATTCCCAACCTGATTGATGTCCAGCGCAAGTCCTACGAGCGCTTCCTGCAGATGAATCTGCTGCCGGAAGAGCGGGCCAATCAGGGTCTGCAGTCGGTATTCACCAATATCTTTCCGTTCTCCGATTTCAGGGAGACCTGCTCACTCGATTTTGTGAAGTACACGATCGGGGACTGGCAGTGCAAATGCGGAGAGCTCAAGGGTCTCGAGTACCTGCGAATGACCTGCTCCAATTGCGGGGCCAAGATCATGACCGAGCACCCGCACGAGGAGACGGTGACCTGCACCGAGTGCGGCGTGGTCAACAAGAACCGAGTGACCCGATGTGACATCTGCGGCAACCCCGTCGATCTCCAGCTGACCCACTCGATCTCCGAGTGCCAGGAGCGCGGCATGACCCATGCCGTGCCGCTGCGGGTGACCTTCCGGCTCTTTGTCTACGACAAGGATCCCGAGACCGGAGCCCGCATGATGCGGGACGCCAAGGAAGAAGAGGTCTACTTCGGTGACATCCCGCTGATGACCGATAACGGGACCTTCATCATCAACGGCACCGAGCGAGTTATCGTCAGCCAGCTGCATCGCAGCCCGGGAGTCTTTTTCACCAAGCAGAGCCCGCGCTCCTATCTGGCCAAGATCATTCCCTATCGCGGCTCGTGGGTGGAGTTCGAGTACGACCAGAAGGAGGTCCTCTCGATCCGCATCGACCGCAAGCGGAAGTTCCACGGCACCGTCTTTCTGCGCGCCCTGGGTATGGAGTCCGACGAGGCCATTCTGCGCCGGTTCTACGAGGCGATTCCCGCGGAGGTCGCCGGGCGGGGCAAGGTAAAGCTGCGGCTCCCGGTTGGAGTACTGGAGCAGGAGCGCCTCAAGGACCGGCACAGTCGTGGGCGCCGTGACAGCTATCGTCTGTTTGCCGGAATCCAGCTTGAGGAGTCCGAGATTGCCAAGCTGGAGAAGGGGCAGGAGCTGGAGATCGCGGTCAAGGTCGGCGATCTGGAGCGGGCTTACTTCATCGCCGATGTGGTCGACCTCGAAACAGGTGAGGTGATGTTCGAGGCCAACAATCTGGTCCCCGAAGACCTGGAAGAGCGGGTCAAGGGTCGTACCCTCACCGATATCGAGCTCTTCTTCCCGGACTGGGATCTCACCGGCAACATTCTCACTACCACTCTGGCCAAGGACCACACCACCAACGCCAAAGAGGCGCTGATCGAGATCTATCGACGGATGCGGCCGGGGGACCCCCCAACGCTGGAGAGCGCTCGCTCGCTCTTCTATGGGATGTTCTTCGACGCCAAGCGCTACGACTTCTCGCGCGTGGGTCGTTTCAAGTTCAACATCAAGCTCGACACCGACGTGCCGGTGGATCAGAAGACACTCTCCGCCGACGACTTCTACAAGGTGGTCGACTATCTGATGCGGCTCCATCGGGACGTTGGACGAGAGGACGACATCGACAATCTCGGCAACCGCCGTGTGCGCACGGTGGGTGAGCTTCTGGAGAACCAGTTCCGCGTCGGGCTGGTGCGCATGGAGCGGGCCATCAAGGAGAAGATGTCCGTCCATCAGGACATCGACTCGGCGATGCCGCACGACCTCATCAACTCCAAGCCGGTCATCGCCGCGATCAAGGAGTTCTTTGGGTCATCGCAGCTCTCTCAGTTCATGGACCAGACGAATCCGCTCTCCGAGCTGACCCACAAGCGCCGTCTTTCGGCTCTCGGCCCCGGCGGGCTTTCACGGGAACGGGCGGGGTTCGAGGTGCGCGATGTTCACGCCTCGCACTACGGTCGAATCTGTCCCATCGAAACACCAGAAGGACCGAACATCGGTCTCATCTCCTCGCTGGCGACCTATGCCCGGATCAACGAGTACGGATTTATCGAAAGTCCCTACAAGAAGGTCGAAGATGGGCGGGTCATCGACCACTACCGGGTTATCCGAATCGGTGACGGGCCGTTCAAACTGGGTCAAATCATCACCGGCGACGAGCTCGAAACCGCCAACGCCAAGCTCAAGAAAGGCCACAAGAAGGGGGTGGAGGCCGAGCCCCACGCCTGGTTCCTGACCGCCTGGGAGGAGGAGCGTTACATCATCGCCCAGGCCAACGCCAGGGTGGATGAGAAGGGACATCTGATCAGCGAGCGGATCATTGCCCGGGCCGGTGGTGACTTCGTCACCATTGAGCGCGAGCGGATCGACTACATGGACATCAGCCCCATGCAGTTGGTGTCCGTGGCCGCGGCGCTGATCCCGTTTCTCGAGCATGACGACGCCAACCGGGCGTTGATGGGGTCCAACATGCAACGCCAGGCGGTGCCGCTGCTGCGCAGCGAGGCACCCATCGTGGGCACGGGCCTCGAATACATCGTGGCCCGGGATTCGGGCGCGGTTGTCCAGTGCAAGCGGGGCGGGATCGTCGACTCGGTGGACTCCGAGCGGGTCATCGTGCGGGTGGAGGGGGAGGACGTCGAGACCGGCGAGTCGAAGGAGTTCGGAGCCGACATCTATCAGTTGACCAAGTTTCGGCGCTCCAACCAGAACACCTGCGTCACCCAGAAACCGATCGTCGAAGAGGGCACGAGGGTGCGCAAGGGCGATGTGCTGGCGGACGGCTCGAGCACCGACAACGGTGAGCTCGCGCTCGGCCGCAACGTGCTGGTGGGGTTCATGCCCTGGCGCGGTTACAACTTCGAGGACGCCATTTTGGTGTCGGAGAAGCTCGTCAAAGAGGACTTCTTCACCTCGATCCACATCGAGGAGTTCGAGATAGAGGCTCGGGATACCAAGCTGGGTCCCGAGGAGATCACCCGGGACATTCCCAATGTCTCCGAGTCGGCGCTCAAGGATCTGGACGACAGTGGCATCATCCGTATCGGCGCCACTGTGGCGCCCGGAGACATCCTGGTTGGCAAGGTGACGCCCAAGGGCGAGACCCAGCTGACCCCGGAAGAAAAGCTGCTGCGTGCGATCTTCGGTGAGAAGGCGGGTGACGTCCGTGATGCCAGCCTTAAGGTGCCGCCGGGTATCGAGGGCACCGTGGTGGACGTCAAGATCTTCTCTCGCAAGGGGGTCGAGAAGGACGAGCGGGCGCAGGAGATCGAGGCCGGCGAGGTGGCCCGTCTGGAGAAGAACATCAAGGATCAGGTGCGGATTCTCTCCGAGGAGCGCAACAAGAAGATCAACGATCTCATGGTGGGGACGAAGGTCACCGCGGCGGTCTCCAGTCGAGCCGGCGAAAAGGTACTCAAGAAGGGCGACAAGATCACCCGGTCGGTGCTGGAGACTTTGACCCGGCAAGAGGTTCTCCGTCTCCCGATCTCCGACAAGAAGCTGCTCAAGACCGTTGAAGGGGTCTATCGTCGGACCGATTCCTACATCGAAGTCCTGCACAAGGTCAACGAGGAGCGCATTGCGCTGCTGCAGAAGGGGGACGAGCTGCCGCCCGGCGTGATCAAGCTGGTCAAGACCTATGTGGCGATGAAGCGCAAGCTGCAGGTGGGCGACAAGATGGCGGGGCGCCATGGAAACAAGGGCGTCATCTCCCAGGTGCTCGCCGAAGAGGACATGCCCTACCTGCCCGACGGCACGCCGGTGGAGATCGTGCTCAATCCCCTGGGCGTTCCCAGCCGGATGAACGTCGGCCAAATTCTGGAGACCCATCTGGGCTGGGCGGGTCGTAAGCTGTCCCGCCACTTCGCGACCGCCGTGTTCGACGGTGCCAACGAGGCGCAGTTGAAGGCCTTGCTCGAGGAGGCAGAGCTGCCAACCTCCGGCAAGACACAGCTGTTCGACGGCATGACCGGTGCGCCGTTCGAGCAGGAAGTGACCGTCGGCTACATCTATATGCTCAAGCTTTCCCACCTGGTGGACGACAAGATTCACGCTCGCTCCATCGGTCCCTACTCGCTCATCACTCAGCAGCCGCTGGGTGGCAAGGCCCAGTTTGGTGGCCAGCGCTTCGGCGAGATGGAGGTCTGGGCGTTGGAGGCCTACGGCGCCGCCTACACCCTGCAAGAGCTCTTGACGGTAAAGAGTGACGACGTCGAGGGCCGAAGCAGGATTTACGAGGCGTTGGTGAAGGGTGAGGTGCCGGAGGATCCGGGGCTACCCGAATCGTTCAACGTCCTGGTGCGCGAGCTCCAGAGCCTTTGTCTCGACGTCGAGCTCATGCAGGTCTGAATCGTTGGAACGTCGCATCGAGGAAACACGTGGAAGGAGGTACACAGTTGCAGCCCCTTCGAACTTTCGAGAAGCCGCAGTCAGTTAGAGACTTCAACTCGATCAAGATCTCGATCGCCTCGCCGGAGAAGATCCGCTCCTGGACTCACGGCGAGGTGACCAAGGCAGAGACCATCAACTACCGGACCTTCAAGCCGGAGAGGGATGGTCTGTTCTGCGCCAAGATTTTTGGTCCGATTACCGACTGGGAGTGTCTGTGCGGCAAGTACAAGCGGATGAAGCATCGTGGCGTCATCTGCGACAAGTGCGGTGTCGAGGTGACCCGCTCCCGTGTCCGGCGTGAGCGCATGGGACACATCGAGCTGGCGAGCCCTGTCTCCCACGTCTGGTTCTTCAAAGGCCTGCCCAGCCGCATCGGGCACCTCCTGGACCTCAGCCTCCGCGATCTGGAGCGCATCCTCTACTTCGAGAGCTACGTGGTCGTCGACCCGGGTGATACCGATCTCGAGGAGCGGGAGCTGCTGAGCGAGGAGCGTTTTCGCGAAGTGCGCGACACCTACGGTGACGAGGCCTTTGTCGCCAAGATGGGGGCCGAGGCCATCAAGGAGATCCTGAGCCGGATCGATCCCGACGAGCTGGCCGAGGAGCTCCGTATCGTCATGAAGACGGAGACCAGCCAGATTCGGCGACTCAAGGCGGCCAAGCGGCTCAAAGTCGTGGATGCCTTCCGCCGCAGCGGGCAACGCCCGGAGTGGATGATTCTGGATGTCATTCCGGTGATTCCACCCGAGCTGCGTCCGCTGGTGCCCCTGGATGGCGGCCGCTTCGCCACCAGCGATCTCAACGATCTCTACCGCCGTGTCATCAACCGGAACAACCGCCTCAAGAAGCTCTTGGAGCTGCGCGCACCCGAGGTCATCGTGCGCAACGAGAAGCGCATGCTGCAGGAGGCCGTGGACGCCCTTTTCGACAACGGCCGCCGTGGTCGGGTGCTCAAAGGCTCGAACAATCGGCCGCTCAAGTCGCTGTCGGACACTCTCAAGGGCAAGCAGGGCCGCTTCCGCCAGAACCTGCTGGGCAAGCGCGTCGACTACTCGGGGCGCTCGGTCATCGTGGTCGGCCCGGAGCTCAAGCTCAACCAGTGCGGTCTGCCCAAGAAGATGGCGCTGGAGCTGTTCAAGCCCTTTATTTACAATAGGTTGGAAGGAAAAGAGCTGGTCGGCACCATCAAGGCCGCCAAGGAGATGGTGGAGCGCGAGGAGGAGGCGGTGTGGGATGCGCTCGAAGAGGTGATCCAGGATCACCCGGTGCTTCTGAACCGTGCCCCAACGCTCCACCGACTCGGCATTCAAGCTTTCGAGCCGGTGCTCATCGAGGGCAAGGCCATCAAGATCCATCCGCTGGTCTGTGCGGCCTTCAACGCCGACTTCGACGGTGACCAGATGGCGGTCCATGTGCCGCTGTCACCCAAGGCCCAGATCGAGAGTCATGTGCTGATGCTGTCGGCCAACAACATTCTGAGCCCTGCCCACGGGCGTCCGCTGGCTGTTCCCAGTCAGGACATGGTCCTTGGTGGGTACTACCTGACGATGGGCAAGCCGGGTGCCAAGGGTGAGGGGCGGCTCTTTCACGATACCGACTCGGTGCTGCTGGCGCTGCACGAGGGATTGGTGGAGACACAGACCCGAATTCGGGTCCGTCATACCGGCGGCTACATCAACCTCGAGACCCAGTATCACGACCAGGACATCCTCCACGCCGATCTTCAGGAGCTGGACAGGGAGCTCATCGACACCACCGTCGGTCGGGTCATCCTCAATCTCCATCTACCGGAGGAGATCCCCTTTATCAACGGACTACTCAAGAAGAGGGGTCTGCAGGATCTGGTGGGCTTCTGCTACATCAGGCACGGCAACGATCTGACGGTCAAGATGCTGGACGAGATCAAGGAGATCAGTTTCCTCTATGCCACCATTGCGGGTGTCTCGTTCGGTATCGACGACATGGTCATTCCGAAAAAGAAGCCGGCGATCATCGACAAGGCTCGCAACGATGTGCTGAACATCGAGAAACAACGCACCAGTGGGGTCATCACTGCCGGTGAGCGTCACAACAAGATCATCGACATCTGGCACCGAGTGACCGAAAACGTGTCGGAAGAGATGTTCTCCGACATGCAGCAGGCGGAAGAGGAGGGAGGGGTGTTCAACCCCATCCGTCTGATGGCCGACTCCGGTGCGCGGGGCTCCCGCGAGCAGGTGCGGCAGCTGGCTGGAATGCGCGGCCTCATGTCCAAGCCTTCGGGCGAGATCATCGAGACTCCCATCACCGCCAACTTCCGTGAGGGTCTGACGGTGATCCAGTACTTCATCTCGACCCACGGCGCCCGCAAGGGTCTGGCCGACACCGCTCTCAAGACCGCGGATTCCGGCTATCTAACTCGGCGCCTGGTGGACGTGGCGCAAGACGTCATCGTCACCGAGGAGGATTGCGGCACCATTGATGGCATCTATGTCAGTGCCATCATGGAGGGTGGAGACATTCTCGAGTCCTTGCGGGACCGCATCGTGGGCCGAGTCGCCCAGGAGGATGTCTACGACCCGGCGTCGAGCGAGCTGCTGGCGGGGGTTGGCCAGGAGATCACCGAGGAGACTGCCAATGCCGTCCAAGCCGCCGGTATCGAACAGATCAGAATCCGCTCGGTGCTGACCTGCGAGACCCGGCGTGGAGTGTGCGGCGCCTGCTACGGACGCAATCTGGCTACCGGCAAGATGGTCAATCTCGGTGAGGCGGTGGGCGTTATCGCCGCCCAGTCCATCGGTGAGCCTGGGACCCAGTTGACCATGCGGACTTTCCACTATGGCGGTACCGCCAGCCGGGTGTCCGAGCAATCGAAGCACCACGCCAAGAACCCCGGCCGCATCAAGTTCCTCGACGTGAACACGGTGGAGAGCAAGGTGGGGGATCTGGTTGCCATCAACCGCAACGGCAAACTGGTCATCATCGATCCGCGGGGCCGTGAGCTGGAGCGCTATGCGCTGACCTATGGCTCGCACCTGCTGGTCAGGGATGGCGATGAGGTTCAGCCCGGCCTGGAATTGGTGGAGTGGGATCCATTTACCTCGGCGGTGCTCACCGAGATCGCCGGCAAGGTGAATTTCTACGACATCCTCGAGGGCGAGAACGTCCGTGAGGAGACCGATTCTGTGACCGGTCTGTCGCAGCGAATCATCGTCGAGGCGCCGCAAACGGAAAAGCGGGCGCCGGCCATCATCATCGAGGGTAAGGGCCAGGAGCGACGATACCTGCTGCCGACCGGCTCTCACCTGGTGGTCCAAGATGGCCAGACGGTGCATCCCGGCGACGTGCTGGTCAAGATCCCTCGCGAGACCACCAAGACCAAGGACATCACCGGCGGCTTGCCACGCGTGGTGGAGCTGTTCGAGGCGCGTAGCCCGAAGGAGCCGGCAATCATCAGCGAGATCGACGGCACGGTGCGTCTGGGCGACATCCAGAAGGGCATGAGAAAGGTGGTCGTCGAGAGCGACAGCGGCGATGTGCGGGAGTATCTGGTGCCGCGGTCGGTCCACATCAATGTTCAGGACGGCGAGCGTGTGCAGGCTGGCGAGCCCCTCATCGACGGGCCGATCAACCCCCACGACATCCTCCAGGTGCTGGGGGAGAACGAGCTGCAGCGCTATCTGGTGGACAAGATCCAGGAGGTCTACCGGTCCCAGAGTGTGAATATCAATGACAAGCACTGCGAGGTCATCGTCCGGCAGATGATGCGCTCGGTAAAGATCGAAGAGGTAGGAGATACCGACTTTCTCCTCGACGAGCAGGTCGACCGCTGGCGGTTCCAGGAGGAGAACACCCGAGTCGCGGAAGCCGGTGGCCAGCCGTCCGTCGGACGTCCCATGTTGCAGGGAATCACCAAGGCTTCTCTGTCCACCCAGAGCTTCATCTCGGCCGCGAGCTTCCAGGAGACCACTCGGGTCCTTACCGAAGCCGCCATCTGCGGCAAGGTGGATCTGCTGCGAGGACTAAAGGAGAACGTCATTGTCGGTCGCCTGATTCCGGCCGGCACGGGCATGGGGATGTACCACGATTTCCATATGGAGGAGATCGAATACGAGGGGCCGGAGGCGTCGGAGGAAGATCTGATCTTCGACTTCGGTGAGGCGGGTATCCGTGCCCTTCCCCAGGAGGTAGTGGAGACCAAGTAGGGAGCTCGAGGCGGCAAGCAACTGCGGTTCTCAGAGGCTTGCCGGAGGAGGAAAAGAGGTGCGGCCAACCCCTTGACGGGGGCAGTTCCGCTTGCTAATCTCCTTCGGTTCGACTCCGAGGTCCCAAGTGGGGACCGGCGAGGGGTCGTGTTGCCTGTCAGGACTCCTATCTAGGCTCTCGACAGAAGGATCGAGTAGTCGGAGTTTCCAGGGTGTATTGACGCCCTCTGGGGTCGAGACACGGTGTGATCGAGGAGATTTTTGGCGATGCCGACGATTCATCAATTGGTGCGCAAAGGCCGCAAGCGGCACACGCACAAAACCAAGAGTCCTGCGCTGCAGGCTTCGCCGCAGAAGCGGGGAGTCTGTGTCCGGGTATACACCCAGACCCCCAAGAAGCCGAACTCCGCGCTGCGCAAGGTCGCCCGGGTAAGGCTGACCAACGGCATCGAAGTGACCACCTATATCCCGGGGGTCGGGCACAATCTGCAGGAGCACTCGATTGTGCTCGTTCGCGGCGGCCGGGTAAAGGATCTTCCAGGTGTCCGGTATCACGTCATTCGCGGGACACTCGACGCCATGGGTGTCGAAGATCGTCGGCAGAGTCGCTCGAAGTATGGGACCAAGCGGCCGAGATCGTAGTTTGATACGCAGGTAGAGAGAGGACGAGGCGAATGTCTAGGCGTACCGCGGCCACGAAACGGGATATCCTGCCGGACCCGGTGTACAACTCGCAGTTGGTGACCAAGTTCATCAACGTCATCATGCGGGATGGCAAGAAATCGGTGGCCGAGCGCATTCTCTATCAAGCTCTGAATGTGATCGCCGATCGCTCCGGTGACGACCCGATGAAGGTGTTCAAGTCGGCGATCGACAACGTCAGACCGGCGGTGGAGGTGAAGTCCCGTCGGGTTGGTGGCTCGACCTACCAGGTTCCGATCGAAGTCCGTCCCAATCGGCGTCTGGCCCTGTCGTTTCGGTGGATTCTCCAGAGTGCCGAGCGGCGGAGTGAGAAGACCATGAACGAGAAGTTGGCGGGAGAACTGATGGATGCCGCGGAGAACCGCGGTGTGGCTATCAAGAAGAAGGAAGATACACATCGAATGGCGGAAGCAAACAAGGCCTTTGCTCACTATCGCTGGTAGCGATACATCTTCCCGTCCGAGCGGGGAGCAGGCCGAAGTGAGAAGGTTTGATCGGCGACGGCGGAATACCGCTGTCGCTTTTGTGCCGAATAGAAGCCCTAGAAGAGTCACGAGTCATGTCGCGCAAAGTACCTCTGAGCAAGACCCGAAATATCGGCATCATGGCGCATATCGATGCCGGTAAGACGACGACTACCGAGCGCGTCCTCTACTACTCCGGCGTCAACTACAAGATCGGCGAGGTTCACGATGGGACCGCGACCATGGACTGGATGGTCCAGGAGCAGGAGCGCGGAATCACCATCACCTCGGCGGCGACAACCTGTCTCTGGAACGATCATCGGATCAACATCATCGACACCCCGGGCCACGTGGACTTCACCGCCGAGGTGGAGAGGTCGCTGCGGGTGCTGGACGGCGCGATTGCGGTGTTCGACGCGGTGGCGGGGGTAGAGCCCCAGTCCGAGACCGTGTGGCGGCAGGCCGATCGCTACCGGGTTCCCCGTATGGCCTTTATCAACAAGATGGATCGTGTGGGATCGGACTTCGATCGCTGTGTAGCCATGTTGAGGTCACGGTTGGCCGCCACTCCAGCGGTGATTCAGCTGCCCTGGGGCAAGGAGGACTCCTTTGAGGGGGTCCTCGATCTGGTGGAGATGAAGGGGATCTCCTACACAGACGAGACCCTCGGCGCCGACTATGAGGTGGTGGACATACCGGACGCCTATCTGGATCAGGCTCACAAGATGCGCGAGCAGATGGTCGAGGCGGTTGCCGAGACCGATGACGAGCTGCTGGAAAAGTACCTGTCGGGTGAGGAGATCACCAACGACGAGCTCAAAGCGGCGCTGCGCCGGGCCACGGTCGCCAACCGGTTGCAGCCGGTGCTTTGCGGCAGTGCCTTCAAGAACAAAGGGGTCCAACCATTGCTCGATGCGGTGGTCGACTATCTGCCATCGCCGGTCGACATCCCGGCCATCGACGCCGTGAATCCGAAGACTAAAGCCGTAGAGACCCGGGAAGCCTCCGACGACGCGCCCTTTTCCGCCCTGATCTTCAAGATCATGACCGATCCCTTTGTCGGCCAGCTCGCCTATCTGCGGGTCTACTCCGGGCACATCGAGACCGGCTCTTCGGTGCTCAACGTCACCCAGGGGAGCAAGGAGCGCATCGGCCGTCTGCTCAAGATGCACGCCAACAAGCGCGAGGAGATCTCCGAGGTCTGGGCGGGAGACATCGCCGCCGCAGTCGGTCTCAAGAGTGTTACCACCGGTGACACCATCTGTGATCCCCGGGCGCCTGTGCTGCTCGAGTCGATGAGCTTTCCGGAGCCGGTCATCGCGGTCTCGATCGAGCCCAAGACGAAGGCGGACCAGGAGAAGCTGGCGACGGCCCTCGGCAAGCTGCAGCAGGAGGATCCGACCTTCAAGGTCCACACCGACCAGGACACGGGGCAGACGCTGATCTCGGGGATGGGCGAGCTCCACCTCGAGATCATCACCGACCGGCTGGTGCGTGAGTTCAACGTCGGGGCCAACATCGGCAGGCCGCAGGTGGCCTACAAAGAGAGCATCACCGTCGAAGCGAACGGCGAGGGCCGATTTATCCGGCAGACAGGCGGCCGAGGTCAGTTTGGCCACGTCAAGATCAAGATGCGTCCCGCGGTCGGAGAGGAGCTCGTCTTCAACGACCGGATCAAGGGTGGCGCGATTCCCAGAGAGTTTATCCGGCCGGTGGAGCAGGGGATCCGTGAGGCGATGGAGACGGGTCCGCTGGCGGGTTATCCGCTGACCGGTGTCGAGGTCGACCTCTACGACGGCAACTACCACGAGGTGGACTCCTCCGAGTTGGCCTTCAAGATCGCCGGTTCGATGGCCTTCCAGGATGGCTGCAAGAGGGCGCAGCCGGTGCTACTCGAACCGGTGATGGCCGTCGAGGTCGTCACCCCCGAGGACTACATGGGAGACGTCATCGGTGACGTCACCTCGCGCCGCGGGCGGGTTCAGCACATGGAGGCCAGAGGCAACGCCCAGGTGATCAGCTGCAGGGTGCCGCTGGCGGAAATGTTCGGATACGCAACCGATCTGAGATCGGTTACCCAGGGGCGGGCCACGTACTCGATGCAGTTCTCGGAGTACGAGCAGGCGCCAAAGAACGTGAGCGAAGAGGTTGTGGCCAAGGCCGCAGGATAGGGACGTGGTTCGTTAACCCGAGGAGGGATCATGGCGAAGGAGAAGTTTGAGCGCACGAAGCCGCACGTGA
This sequence comes from Thermoanaerobaculia bacterium, assembly GCA_049678185.1. Classification (GTDB taxonomy): domain Bacteria; phylum Acidobacteriota; class Thermoanaerobaculia; order Multivoradales; family JAHEKO01; genus M0029. The sequence goes on along the minus strand of JBAUDS010000018.1, from coordinate 388 downwards.
ACATCGGGACGATTGGTCACGTGGATCACGGTAAGACGACGTTGACGGCGGCGATCACGAAAGCGTTTGAGAAGAAGGGTTTGGCGACGTTTGTAGCGTTCGACGAGATCGACAAGGCTCCGGAGGAGAAGGAGCGCGGGATCACGATCGCGACGGCGCACGTGGAGTATCAGACGGAGAATCGCCATTACGCGCACGTGGATTGCCCGGGACACGCGGACTACGTGAAGAACATGATCACGGGAGCGGCGCAGATGGACGGGGCGATCCTGGTGGTGTCGGCGGCCGACGGTCCGATGCCGCAGACCCGCGAGCATGTGTTGCTGGCTCGTCAGGTAGACGTGCCGTACATCGTGGTGCACTTGAACAAGGTAGACATGGTGGACGA
>JBAUDS010000017.1:0-2134 GCA_049678185.1 Thermoanaerobaculia bacterium | reverse complement strand
CTGGGGTTCGAGGTGACATTGAAGTGGATCAGCCTTCGGCGCCCGTGATCAATGACGAACCAGACGCACAACAGCTGGAAGCTCACGGTGGGGACGACGCAGAAGTCCATGGCGGCAATGGCATCCTGGGTAGGGTCGAGGGCTGGCGCGGTGGTCCGTAAGGTAGTGGCCTTGTCCGTATCCCGGGTTTCCCCGTTCGTGCGCGCGTAGACCCCACCGTGACTCCGTTTCCAGCCCCCGCCACCTCGAACGCAGCAAGCAGATTTCCTGCACTACGCTCTCCTGTTCACTTCGTGCCAGGGGTTATGGGACCTATCATGCTGGAGACGCTTTCGTCGATATTGGCCGCAGGACCCTGTACTCATTGAAGAGTCCAAGCCCTTCGTACAGCCATCGACTACTCCACCTCTTCCAGCCGAAGCCACGACGCTGTCGGGCCTTCGCCAAGAGCCGTCGGATCTTCTTCTCCACCCACCAGCGAATGAACCAGAAGCACCGGCTCGATTGCCCGATCGCGAAGTAGTTCACCCAGCCCCGCAAGATGGGATTGATCTGATCGATCACCCCGCACAGTGGCTGAGATCGTGAGCGGCTGAAGATGCCCTTCAGCTTCCGCAACAGCTCCGTGCGCTTCTTCATCTGAGGCATGACCAAAGGCATCCAGCGCCCCCTACGGGTTCGCACGCGCCTGAAGTCAAAGCCAAGGAATCCGAAACACTCGCCTCGCTCCAGATCGACGACCCGACTCTTCTTCTCGTTCACCTCCACTTGCAGCTGGTCGAACTCCTCCCGGAGTCGTTTCTGCACCGCGTCGAAGAGCCACGCATGACGCGGATGCGAGTCCACCAGGACAACGAAGTCGTCTGCCCAACGGCAATACTCAATCGCTGTCCATCGCTCGTAGCGGGTGACCTCTTGAGCCCGTTGCAGCATGCGGTCTACCTCATTGAGGTAGACGTTACTGAGCAATGGGGAAATCACACCGCCTTGAGGAACACCTCGACTTCCCGAGGATGACAGAATCTTCTTCAGCAAGCCCATGATCGCGCCATCGTCGACGCGCACGGCGATCTTCTCCAGAAGGAGGTGATGCCGCACGTTGTCGAAGTAGGATCGAAGATCCAGATCGATGACACGGGTCTTGCATTGAAAGATCCCTTGACGAACTCGCTCTACCGCCTCGTGCGCAGACTTCTTCGGGCGGTAACCAAACGATCCCGGTTGAAAGTCCGCTTCGAAGATCGGCTCCAGGATGAGCTTTAGCGCACCCTGGACCACTCTATCGCGGATCGTAGGAATCGAGAGCATCCGGAGCTTCCCCCCGGCCTTCGGAATTCCCACGCGCCGCACCCGCTCGGGCATGTACGTGCCGGATACCAGCTCCTCGCGCAGTTGCTCGAGGAACTCCGCACGCCCCGCACTCTCCACGGATTCGAACGTCACCCCATCTATTCCGGGGGCTCCGTTGTTCTCCTTGGCGAGCTTGTACGCGGCTTGCAACGTCTCCATCTTGCAGACGTGCACGTACAGTCCCCAGAAGCGCCATGACGGTTCAGCCTTCGCCTTGGCGTATATCCTTCGTCTCAGGTCCTGCAGATCGATGGGCGCCTTTATCATCTCGCCCCTGCCTTCCATGTTGGCGAAGAAGTCATGAACAGTAGGGCCCCTTGGCTCCACAGGCGTTACCCCGCTTCATCGCTACTACGGGCCCGACCGCCACCGTCTCGTCTTCGGCCGCTTTCCCGGGGGATGCCGGTTATACGACCTACCTTGCTCCGCCGATTTCTCGGTGGGACGAGGACGGCTTCTCCAGTTGCTCCGCGCATCCTTGTCACCGTGCTGCCCCTACCACCCCGCCGGAGCGAATCGACGCGTCGGTCAGGATTCGTCGATCCGTGCTGCCTTCGCTAGAAACCAGGAAGCTCGGCCTCCGGAACCATCTCTCACGAGGCCACCTATGGGTTCACTTGCGTTGCGGCCCGGTGACTCGCTCACCATCCTGAAGATGGCTTTGTCAGTCGGCTTCAGATCATTCGGTTTCCCTCCTGTCCGCGACTCATGCTACAGGGCTCCTGACTCTTGCCCTGGCGGGACTAGCTCCCGCTGAATGCGCCAGCCTTGGCTGGACGCACTG
>JBAUDS010000016.1:0-14626 GCA_049678185.1 Thermoanaerobaculia bacterium | reverse complement strand
CCGATTCCTGCCGGCACCGACAGGCTCGACCTGGCTGCCAACAAGCTCTACCCCGCGGCGTACTATCCAAATGATCCCCGAGAGCTCGCTGTTCAAGTCCGTTCGCCGATACTGCACCTCCACCCGGAGCGCCATACCCACATCGAGCGCCAGTACTCGAATGCAATAGCCAACATTCGAGAGATGCTGGATGGAGAGACAGCGCTCGACAGCACCCCTCAAATGCTCGGCATCGATCTGCACGGCGTGTGCAATGTAAAGCCTCCCTGCGTCTACTGTGACTGGGATTCCAGCAAGGACCTGGAAGGGGACAATGTGGACACCCCCTTCACCCGTGAGACTCTCGAAGAGTACGGAGCGTACTTCGACAACGCCGTCGAGCTGGTGAACTGCTCGATCGGCGAACCTTTCATGATGAAGAACCTCGACGAGTTGCTCGACGTCTTCGGCGAGACCGGCAAGGTTCTCGAGGTGGCTACCAACGGTCAGATCCTCACCGACCGCAACATCGAAAGGCTTGTAGGTCGAGACATCGACCTTTTCATCTCACTGGATGCCGCGACTTCCGAGACCTACTCGAAGCTGCGAAATGACAGCTTCGAGCGGATCATCGACAACCTCCGGCGATTGATCGCGGCCAAGGGAGGGGTCGGCCAGCTTCCCCGTGTCCATCTGATCTTCATGCCCATGCGTGTCAACATCCACGAGCTGGAAGCCTTTGTCGAGCTTTGCGCCGAGCTGCAGGTGGACCGGATGGTCTTGCGGCCCTTGAACTATGCCGAGGCGCTCGACCTCGATTGGGACAGGGGTGGCTACCGTTTCAACTATGAGGACGAGCTGCTGCCCTTCGACCAGTTGATCAGGTCCAGCGCTCGCGCTGTCGAGCTTGGCAGCCACCGCGGCGTCGTTGTCGCCGACCAGCTGGATTTTGGCGGTGCCATGCAAGAGACGTTCGCCGAGGAATACGCCTCGGAGCGGAGCGATACCGCAGAAGAGATCGACGAGCGGAAAGAAGAGACCGGAGCAACCGCAGAGCTGGAGAGCTCCGAGTCTCATCGGGACTCCACGGAAGCCAAAGCCAATTCGGCTCCACTCCCGATCGTCGACGACCCCCCTTCAATTGGAGCGGAAAAGGTACCCCTGTGCACCGAGCCGTGGAAGAGCCTCTACATCTTGCGGCGGGGGATCCTTCCATGCTGCTACGGAGGGCACCCCATCGCTCAAATGAACGAGTATGACGAGGTGTGGAACTCCCAGCTTCTTCAAGGGATTCGCCGGGAGCTCGCAGCCGGACGCTTTCACCGCTACTGCCTCGACTCGCCTTCGTGCCCCATCGTCCGCAAGTCGAGCCACGCCCAGAGCCTTCCTCCGCAACAGGCGCTCTTTCTACTCGTCCGGAAAGCCTGGCATCGTCTCGATCGGATGCTCTTCAGAGTGCCGGGGCGGATAGTCCGCCCCGTCAAGGAGTGGGTCCGAAGTTGAGAGCCCTTTTCGAACGGAGCTTCCGTTTCAGGACGAACAGCAGGACACCCTAGAAACGACTACTCTTCAGCACTCTCCTCGAGTTCACGCCCCGTCGCTTCCTTCTCCAGGTCGGCAATCTCCCGTCGATGTTGTCTCAGCTCCGCCTTGTTCTTCCAGGCGGAGGGCAAACCGGCGAGATAGCCGACCAATATCCCCGCACCGAGCACGAGAATCAAGACGAGCGCCAGCGACGCTTCCCAATGCCAGGCCATAAACGAGACCATGATTACTGACGAATTCTGAAGGGCAAAGATAGCGACCACCGCGGCCAGGGCAATCGCCAAGATCAGGACACCTGTCATTTTCCACCCCTTTCATCAAAAGTCATTCGCACTTCCTCTCGAGCCGGGACGCTGCGAGAACGAGCTCCCGGGTCCCCGAAATCGGCTCAAGGGATCAGTCCCGCCGGCACTCCGTTGGGATAGATCTCCGCGATCGTCGCCTCGATCACCTCGATGCGGTTGGGGGCGCTGGGATGAGTACTCATGAACTCCGGCGGCGCACCGCCACCGGCCTCCGCTTCGAGGATTTGCTGCACCTCGATCATGGCACGGGGGTCGTAGCCGGCGTCCGACATAAAGAGCACGCCCAACTCGTCGGACTGGAGCTCGTCTTCGCGCCCATACTTCATGTTGACCATGCCCGCGACAGTCCTGGCCAGCATCTCCGAGCTGGAGCTACCCGAGGCCACGATTACCGCTCCCGTCACCCCCTGGGTAAGCTGCTCCTTGGCCATCCGCTGCGCCGAGTGCCGCGCCACCACGTGGCCGATCTCGTGCCCCAGCACCCCGGCCAGCTGCCCTTCGGTGGTAAATCGATTGAAGAGCGCCGCGGTGACAAAGATCTGACCTCCCGGCAGGGCAAAGGCGTTGACGACACGCGGATCCGCCAGCAGATGGAACTCGTATTGCCACTCCGTCTGTCCGGCAACGCTCTCCCTGACGAGCTTCTGGCCCACCTGGTCCACCAGCGCCTGGGCCTGCTGATCGGGATGCAAGCCACCGTACTGCTCCATCATCTGCGGGGTGGCCTGCAGCCCCAGCGCGATCTCCTGGTGCGGTGTCAGTGAGATGTGTATGTCTTCACCGGTGACCGGGTTGTACTCCTTGGAGCAGGTGTAGGAGAGGATGGCGAGACCGGCCAGGAAGAGGGCAAAGTAGAGACGCGCCTTGCTGCTGCTCCGAGGCGCGGGACTCCGCCTCATGGAGCGTTGGTAGCCGGCGGGAGGGGCGGCAAATGGTGATCGCCTAGGCATCTGTCAGGCCTCCTGCGTCGAGCTGTCGTCGACGGGGACAAACTCTTCGACTTCGAGAGCCTCGTAGAGCCCGCCGACCACGGCACCAAAAAACAGATGGGACAAGAGCATGGCCCCGCCCCGCATGGGAAAGAACTGGGGGAAAAAGTAGGTCAAGGTATAGAAGTTGATGACATAGAGAAACAGACCCAGCACCGCCCCACCGATGATGCCCAGGATCAGACCTCCGCGGTGAATCACATAGGCCACCAACAGGGCAAAGCCGACGGACAGGGCGTAGTGGCAGACCAGGGCTGCCACCAGGGCACCAGCGTCAAAGGTGGCCGGTGGCGCCAGGATCTCCGGACCCATGACGATCGAAGCCATCAGCCGGATCTGCACCCAGGCGTTGCCCCCCAGCAAGATTGGCGAAAGAAAGAGATTGACGATCAGGAACACCGTCCCGCCGATAAACCCCGCCCAGATCGCCGAGCTCCAGTCGACCAGCTGCCGCATCCGCGGGCTGTCTCCGGTTTGGTTCATGCTTCCACCTCCGATCCTCAAATCTTACTGGAAAGCGGCAGCAAAGCCGAAGCTCCACCGACTGCGTTAGAATGCCCCTCCACATCCAATTGGATGTAAACAACCGAATTCTTGGAACCCAATCCGAGGAGGAGTACTCATGAAGAGAAGTTTGTATCTTGTTGCTTTTATTGGACTTGTGCTCGGGATAGCGGCCGCCGCACTGCCCAGCCCGGCAGCGGCGCAGGATCTCCATCCATCGCGCCGGCCCAGCCCGATGGGGATGGCCCGCACCACCGTCGGCGACACCTACATCAGCGTGGTCTACAGCCGGCCCTACAAACGGGGACGCGACAACATTTTTGGCACCGAGGAGAGCGAGGCTCTGGTGCCCTACGGCAAGATCTGGCGTACGGGCGCCAATGAGGCCACCCAGATCACCCTGACCGGAGATGTCATGGTCTTTGACCACAAACTGCCGGCGGGGACCTACTCCATTTTCACCACTCCCGGTCCTGACTCCTGGAAGATCCACTTCAACACCGCCCTCGGGCTTTCGGGCACCGGTTTCTTCGATCCAGTCGAGCAGAAATTCGAGGCCGTGGAGCTGGGACCCACGGATCTCGTGGTGATAAAGGCTACTTCCGGGGTGCTCGAGGAGGAGGTGGAGCAGCTCACCTTTGCCTTCGACGACACCGCGGGTGGTGCGAACATGTGCCTGCGCTGGATCACCACCGAGGTCTGCGTGCCGATCAAGGCGGCTGGCAACTAGGGTATTTTCCGGGCGCCGAAATCGCGATTCCGGCGCCCGGGCCGATCTTCTCCGAGGCTGTAAACCGACCCCACCGGAGGGGGTCGGAGTGCGTTAGAATGCCCGAACTCCACCCGCTTCGGGCGCTGGGGAACTCGTCGGCGGAAGTCGAGGAGGAAGGGGTTTCCCGAGAGTCGGGCTCGGACGGAATGGCGACGCAATGATCGGTCAGACACTCTCTCATTACAAGATCCTCGACAAGCTGGGCGAGGGCGGGATGGGAGCCGTCTATCTCGCCGAGGACCTGGAGCTCAACCGCAAGGTGGCTCTCAAGGTCCTGCCAAAGGACATGGCCTCGGATCCCGAGCGGCTGTCGCGCTTCAAACGCGAGGCCAAAGCGGTGGCGGCGCTCAGCCACCCCAACATCGTCACCATCTACTCGGTGGAAGACTCCGAGCAGGGCCGGTTCATCACCATGGAGTTGGTCGAGGGCAAGAGTCTCGAGGAGCTCATCTCGCCCCGGGGTCTGCCGGTCGAGCAGTTCTTCACGGTGGCGGTGCCGCTCACCGATGCTTTGAGCGCGGCGCATCAGAGCGGGATCACCCATCGCGATCTCAAACCGGCCAACATCATGGTCACCGGCGACAACAGGGTCAAAGTGCTCGACTTCGGGTTGGCCAAGCTGCACAGCTCGGTCGCCGGTCCCGAAGAGCTGGAGATGCCGACGCAGGCCCTGACCCAGGAAGGCATGATCATGGGCACCGTGCCCTACATGTCACCCGAGCAGGTGCAGAGCAAGCCGGTCGATCACCGCACCGACATCTTTTCGCTCGGCATCATCCTTTACGAGATGGCCACCGGGAAGCGCCCGTTTCGAGGAGACACCTCGGCCGATCTCATCTCCTCGATCTTGCGCGACTCTCCCCGCCCGCTCACCGACTTGAATATCGATCTACCCGATGACCTGGGTCGGATCGTCAAGCGGTGCTTGGAGAAGGATCCCGGCCGCCGCTTCCAGACCTCGCTCGATCTGCGGAGCGAGCTGGAGACCCTCGAGCACGAAGCGGCGACCAAGGAGACCAAGACGGCGCCCTCGATCGCTGTTCTGCCGTTCGCCGACCTCAGCCCCGAAAAAGACCAGGACTATTTCTGCGAGGGCCTGGCCGAGGAGCTTATCGATGCCCTGATCAAGGTCACCGGGCTGCGCGTGGCTTCGCGCGCCTCGGCTTTCCAGATCAAGGAGTCAATCACCGATATCCGGGAGATCGGCCGGCGACTGAACGTGGACACGGTGCTGGGAGGGAGCGTGCGCAAAGCGGGAGATCGGCTGCGTATCTCGGCCCAGCTCACCAACGTTGCGGACGGCGAGTACATCTGGTCGGATCGCTACGACCGCGAGCTCAAGGATGTCTTCGCCATCCAGGACGAGATCTCCCAGAGCATCGTCGACGCCCTCCAGGTGACCTTGAGCCCGACTCAAAAGAAAAACATCGCCAAGGCCACGACAGTCGATGTCCAGGCCTACGACTTCTATCTCAAGGGTCGCAAGTTCTTCTATCAGTTCAGACAGCAGGGTTTCGAGTTCGCCCGTCAGATGTTCGCCCGGGCCATTGTCATCGAGCCCAGCTACTCGCGGGCCTATGCCGGGGTCGCTGACTGCTGCTCTTTTCTCTACATGTACTTCGACTCGAGCGAGGCCAACCTCAAAGAGGCCGACTCCGCCAGCCGCAAGGCGGTGGAGATCGATCCGGGCTCGGCCGAGGCCCACGCCTCCCGCGGCCTGGCCGTTTCGCTCAGCCAGCGCTTCGACGAGGCCAAGATCGAGTTCGAGACCGCGCTGCGTCTCGACCCCAACAACTACGAGGCCCACTACCTCTATGCTCGTTCGCTGTTCGCCCAGGGAGAGCTGGTGAAGGCGGCCGAGGAATTCGAGCGCGCCTGTGAGATCAACCCGGATGACTACAACGCGCCGATCCTGTTGGCCGCCACCTACTTCGGCCTGGAACGCCAGGAACAGACCGAGTCGGCCTACGAAAAGGCGCTGCTCGTCATCGAGAAACATCTGGAGCTCAACCCGGACGACGCCAGGGCGCTCTACTTCGGCGCCAGCGCCCTGTGCCACCAGGGCAAGACCGAGAAGGCCATCAAGTGGGCGGAAAAGGCGACGATCATCGACCCCGACAACCCCTCGGTGCTCTACAACGTGGCCTGTGTCTATGCCCAGTTGGGCGAGATCGATCGTGGCATCGACTGTCTCGAGCAGTCGATCACCACCGGGATGGGACAAAAGGAGTGGATCGAGAACGATCCCGATCTCGATCCGCTACGCGAGAGCTCCCGTTTCGCGGCCCTGGTCGAGAGTCTCGACAAGGAGAGCTGAGGAGGTCCTCACCCTGTTATGGAGTCTGACGACATGATCGGCACCACGCTGTCTCACTACAAGATCCTCGACAAGTTGGGCGAGGGAGGGATGGGCACCGTCTATCTGGCGGAGGACACTTCTCTTCATCGCAAGGTGGCGCTCAAGATGCTGCCGGCCGAGATGGCCGCGGACCAGGAGCGGCTCGATCGCTTCCAGCGCGAAGCCCGCGCCGTCGCCACCCTCAACCACCCCGGCATCGTGACCATCTACTCGGTCGAGGAATCCGACCAGGGCCACTTCATCACCATGGAGCTGGTTGAAGGGGAAAACCTCGACGATCGCCTCGGCAAGGGGGGTCTTAACCTGGAGGAGTTCTTCAAGGTGGCGATCCCCATCGCCGATGCCCTCACCACTGCCCACAACCGCGGCATCACCCATCGCGACCTCAAACCGGCCAACATCATGCTGACCGCAGAGGGGAGGGTGAAAATCCTCGACTTCGGGCTCGCAAAGTTGCATGCGACGCTGGGCTCGGAGGCCGAGGATCCGGAGCTCCCCACCCAGGCCCTGACCCGGGAAGGGATGGTGATGGGCACCGTTCCCTACATGTCACCGGAGCAGGTGCAGGGCCTCCCTGTCGATCATCGCACCGACATCTTCTCCCTGGGAGTCATCTTCTACGAGCTGATGTCCGGCGACCGCCCGTTCACGGGGGCGACGTCGGCCCAGCTGGTTTCCTCGATCCTGCGGGACGATCCGCCGCCGGTCACCAAGGTCAAGATAGATCTTCCCAACCATCTGGGACGGATCATCGGCCGTTGTCTGGAAAAAGAGGTCGACCGCCGCTACCAGACGGCTCTCGATCTGCGTAACGAGCTCGAGCAGCTGCAAAAAGAGACCAGCCGCGATGAAGCGACCAAGGGCTCATCGATCGCCGTCCTGCCCTTTGTCAATATGAGCCCGGACAAGGACCAGGACTACTTCTGCGAGGGGATCGCCGAGGAGCTCATCAACGGCCTCGGCAGGATTCAAAATCTTCGAGTCGCTTCCAGGACCTCGACCTTCCAATTCAGAGGCTCCGAGTCGGACATCCGGGAGATCGGCGAGAAACTCGCCGTCACCACGGTGCTGGAAGGGAGTGTCCGCAAGGCCGGAGAGCGGTTGCGGATCACCGCCCAGCTGGTCAACGTGGAGGATGGCTACCGGTTGTGGTCGAACCGCTACGACCGGGATCTCAAGGATGTCTTCGCCATCCAGGACGAGATCGCCGAGAACATCGTCGAGGCGCTCCGAGTCACCCTGAGTCCCAAGGAGCGGCGCGCCATCCAGCATGTCGCCACCCGCGACGTCAACGCCTTCGACTACTATCTGCGCGGCCGGCAATTCTTCTACCAGATGGACCGCAGGCGATACGAGCTGGCGCGACAGATGTACTCGCGAGCGATCGAGATCGATCCCGCCTATGCCCTGGCCTATGCCGGCATCGCCGACTGCGCCTCCTTTCTGTTCATGTACGCCGACAGCAGCGAAGCCAACCAACAGCAGGCCATCGAAGCGAGCCAAAAGGCCCTCGAGCTCGATCCCGAACTGGCGGAGGCCCACGCTTCGCGCGGGCTCGCCCTCTCCCTGAGCAAGAAGTATGACGAGGCGACCGAGGAATTCGAGACCGCCATCCGCCTCAACCCAAAGCTCTTCGAGGCCTATTACTTCTTTGGTCGGGCCTGTCTGGCGCAAGGGGACTACGCCCAGGCGGTCGGGCTTTTCGAAAAGGCCGCCGGTGTCCGCCCCGAGGACTACCAGGCACCCCATTTCAAGTGCCAGGCGCTGGAGGGTCTGGGGGCCTCCGAGGAGGAGCTCACGACCCTGAACCGACAGGCTCTGGAGCTGATCAAGAGGCACGTGGAGGCCAACCCCGAGGATCTGCGGGCGCTCTGTCTGGGAGCCACGGCGTTTGTGCGGGATGGTCAAACCGAGCAGGGTCTCGAGTGGGCGCGACGCGCGCTGGCCGTCGATTCCGAGGAGCCACTCATCCTCTACAACGTCGCCTGCGTCTACTCTCTGTCCGGCATGGTCGAAGAGACCATCGACTTACTGGAAAAGGCGATCAAAGCCGGGTTTGGCGATACGGCCTGGTTGGACCACGACAGCGATCTCGACCCGGTTCGCGAGCACCCTCGATTTCAGGTTTTGCTCGAGACCCTGAAGCCAAAGAGCTAGGCTCGGGGTGTCGCATGGGGAAACAATGATCGGCAAGACGCTGTCCCACTTCAAGATACTGGACAAGCTCGGCGAGGGCGGGATGGGGGCGGTCTATCTGGCGGAGGATCTGGAGCTCAACCGTCAGGTAGCGCTGAAAGTCTTGCCGGCCGAAATGGCCTCCGACCCCGAGCGCCTGTCGCGCTTCGAGCGTGAGGCCAAGGCGGTTGCGGCCCTCAATCATCCCAATATCGTCACCATCTACTCGGTCGAGGAGGCCGATCAGGTTCGCTTTATCAGCATGGAGCTGGTCAAGGGTAAGAGCCTCGAGCAGATGATCGGGCCGCGGGGCCTTCCCGTCGAGCAGTTCTTCACCATAGCTGCACCGCTGGCGGACGCGCTGAGTGCCGCGCACCAGAGCGGGATTACCCATCGGGATCTCAAGCCGGCCAACATCATGGTCACCGACGAGGGACGGGTAAAAGTCCTCGATTTCGGCTTGGCCAAGCTGCAAACCGTCGACCCGGGCGCAGCCGATCCCGACCTGCCCACCCAGGCCCTGACTCAAGAAGGCATGGTGATGGGCACGGTGCCCTATATGTCCCCCGAACAGGTACAGAGCAAACCGGCCGATCACCGCACCGATATCTTCTCGCTGGGCATCATCCTCTATGAGATGGCCACCGGCGAGCGGCCTTTCCAGGGAGAGAGCTCGGCCGATCTCATCTCCTCCATATTGCGTGACTCTCCCCGCCCAGTGACCAAGATCAAGGTGGATCTGCCCAATCACCTGGGGAGAATTGTCGGTCGCTGCCTCGAAAAAGAGCCCAACCGTCGCTACCAGACGGCACTAGAGCTGCGCGGAGAGCTCGAACACCTAAGAGAAGAGGTGGCGAAGGAGACGACCGACTCGGGCTCCTCCATCGCCGTTCTCCCTTTCCGCAATATGAGCCCCGACAAAGACCAGGACTACTTCTGCGAAGGCATAGCCGAAGAGCTGATCAATCGGCTCGGCAAGTTCCAAAACCTCCGCGTCGCTTCGCGCACCTCGGCCTTCCAGTTCAAGGACGCAGACTCGGATATCCGCGAAATCGGCGAAAGGCTCAACGTCGGCACCGTGCTCGAGGGGAGCGTTCGCAAGGCGGCCAACCAGCTGCGCATTTCCACCCAGCTGGTCAACGTCGCGGACGGTTATCGCCTCTGGTCGGATAGCTTCGACCGGGAGCTCAAGGATGTCTTTGCCATCCAGGATGAGATCGCTCAGAGCATCGTCGACGCCCTGCACGTGACTCTCAGCCCCAGCGAGGCCAAGCAGGTGGTGCAGAAGGCCACCCAGGTCGACGTCCAGGCCTACGACTTCTATCTCAAGGGTCGGAAGTTCTTCTACCAGTTTCGGCAGCAGGGGTTCGAGTTCGCCCGCCAGATGTTCGCCCGTGCCATCGTCATCGATCCCAGCTATTCCCGCCCGTATGCAGGGGTTGCCGACTGCTGCTCGTTCCTCTACATGTACTTCGACTCCAGCGAGGACAACCTGCAGGAGGCCGATGCCGCCAGTCTCAAAGCCGTGGAGATCGATCCCGGCTCCGCCGAGGCCCACGCCTCGCGCGGGCTGGCGGTGTCGCTCAGCCAGCGTTTCGATGAAGCCAAGATCGAGTTCGAAACCGCGCTTCGCCTCGACCCCAACAACTACGAGGCCCATTACCTCTACGCGCGGTCGCTATTTGCTCAGGGCAATCTCGCCGAAGCCGCGAAGCGGTTCGAAAAAGCCTGCGACGTCAACCCGGAGGACTACAACGCTCCCCAACTCCTGGCCGTGGCCTACGCCGGGCTCGGGCGGGAGGCAGACTCCACCGAGGCCTTCAAGAGGTCTCTCGTCGTCATCGACCGTCGTCTGGAGCTCAACCCCGACGATGCACGAGCGATCTATCTGGGTGCGGGATCGCTCTGCCACCTGGGCGAGCGCGAAAAGGCCATCAAGTGGGCGGAAAAGGCTACGGCGATCGACCCCGACAATCCCTCGGTTCTCTACAACGTCGCCTGTGTCTATTCTCAACTCGGTGAGCTGGAGCGGGGCATCGACTGCCTGGAGAAATCCATCACCACGGGTATGGGGCAAAAGGAGTGGATAGAAAACGACCCCGATCTCGACCCGTTACGTGACAACGAACGATTCCAGGCCCTATTGAGCCGCCTGGACGAGGGAAGTTGAGCAAGCCATGATCGGTAAGACACTCTCTCACTTCAAGATTCTGGACAAGCTGGGCGCGGGGGGCATGGGGACCGTCTACCTGGCCGAGGACTCCACCCTCAACCGCAAGGTAGCTCTCAAAATGCTCCCGGCCGCGATGGCGGCGGATCCGGAGAGATTGGAGCGTTTCCAGCGCGAAGCCAAGACCGTGGCGGCCCTCAACCACCCCTCGATCGTCACCATCTATTCGGTCGAAGCCTCCGACCAGGGGCACTTCATCACCATGGAGCATGTCGACGGTACGAGCCTGGATCGGTTGATCAGCTCGGGTGGGCTGCCGGTCGAAAAATTCTTCCAGATCGTCATCCCCCTCGCCGACGCTCTGAGCGCCGCCCACGAGCGGGGCATCACTCATCGGGACCTCAAGCCTGCCAACATCATGGTCACCGCGGATGGGCGGGTAAAGGTGCTGGATTTCGGCTTGGCCAAGCTCCACGTTCCCGACCCCTCCTCCACCGATCCCGAGATGCCGACCCAGGCTCTGACCCAGGAGGGAATGGTGATGGGGACGGTGCCCTATATGTCCCCTGAGCAGGTGCAGGGCAAGCCCGCCGACCATCGGTCGGATCTCTTCTCCATGGGTGTGATCCTCTACGAGATGTCGACCGGTCAGCGCCCCTTTCGGGGGGAAACCTCCGCCGATCTGGTCTCCTCGATCCTCCGTGACAGCCCCCGACCCGTGACCGAGATCAACGTCGAGCTACCCGATCATCTGGGACGCTTGATCAAACGATGCTTGGAGAAAGAGCCGACCCGTCGCTTTCAGAGCGCGCTCGATCTGCGCAACGAGCTCGAAGAGCTCCAGCGGGAGGCCGGTGCCGAGCAGTCGGCAATTCCCTCCATGGCAGTGCTCCCGCTCGCCGATCTCAGCCCCGACAAGGACCAGGACTACTTCTGCGAGGGCATCGCCGAGGAGATCATCAACGCCCTGGTCAAGATCGAGGGTCTGCGCGTGGCTTCCCGGACCTCGACCTTCCAGATCAAGGAATCGGTCTCCGACATCCGCGAGATCGGCGAGCGTCTCAAGGTCGAGACAGTCCTCGGCGGCAGCGTGCGCAAGGCCGGCGACCGGATCCGGATCACGGCGCAACTGATCAAGGTGGCCGATGGGTATCACATCTGGTCCGAGCGCTACGATCGCGAGCTCAAAGACGTGTTTGCGATTCAGGACGAGATCGCCCAGAGCATTGTCGAAGCTCTCCAGGTCAAGCTCGCACCCACCGAGAAGGGGGGCATCGAGAAGGCCACCACCAGCGTCCAGGCCTACGACTACTATCTCAAGGGCCGCAAGTTCTTCTACCAATTTCGGCAGCAGGGCATCGAGTTCGCGCGCCAGATGTTTGCCCGCGCCATCATCATCGACCCCCAGTATGCCCGCGCCTATGCCGGAGTCGCCGATTGCTGTTCGTTTCTCTACATGTACTTCGAGTCGACCGAGGACAACCTCAACGAGGCGGATGCGGCCAGCCAGAAGGCCATCGAGTGCAACCCCGATTCGGCCGAAGCGCATGCCTCTCGTGGCCTGGCCCTGTCGTTGCGGCAGGAGTTCGACAAGGCGGAGGAGGAGTTCGAGACCGCCATTCGACTCGACCATCGCAATTTCGAGGCCCACTACCTCTACGCCCGATCGCTGGTCGGCCAGGGGAACCCCGAGCGGGCTGCCGAGCTCTTTCAGCGAGCCTGCGAGGTCAATCCCGAGGATTACAACGCACCTTTGCTGCTTTCCCAGACGCTGCACGGTCTTGGTCGGGAAACCGAGGCCGACGAGTCGTATAAGCGCACCCTCGAAGTCATCAAGAACCACCTGGAGCTCAACCCGGACGACGCTCGAGCGGTGAATCTGGGCGCCATCTGCTTGACGCATCTGGGTGAGCGCGAAGAGGCCGTCCAGTGGGCCGGCAAGGCCACCCTGATCGACCCGGACAACGCCTCGGTCCTCTACAACGTGGCCTGTGTCTACGCCCAACTGGGAGAGGTCGACAGGGCCATTGACTGTCTGGAACAATCGATCACCTCCGGCATGGGACAGAAGGAGTGGATCGAAAACGATCCCGACCTCGATCCCCTACGCGAGCACGACCGCTTCAAAGAGCTTCTGGCCGGTCTAGGTCGATCCAAGTAGACATCCTGCATGACCCCCCGACTGCGCACGGCACTTTTCTGCCTCATCCTCGCCTTGATGGCCGGGGGACCGGCTGCCGCCGAATCCGAGCCGAGCATCACCGAGCTCTATCAGGAGATCGCGGGACGCCTCATCGGTGCCGCGCTGACCGACGAGAACGGTTGGCACAAGGCCACTCACTTGACCAACCAGATCGGTTATCGTCTCAGCGGCTCGGACCAGCTGGAGCGGGCCATCGACTGGGCCGCCGCGCAGATGGAGAGCGAAGGTCTGGAGAACGTCTGGAAGCAGCCGGTCATGGTCCCCCATTGGGTACGGGGGGACGAGTCGCTGGAGATGGTGTCGCCGGTGTCGAAGCCCCTTGCCCTGCTCGGTCTGGGGGGAAGTGTCGGCACGCCCGCGGGCGGCATCACCGCACCGCTGGTCGTGGTCGAGAGCTTCGACGAGCTGTCGGGCCTCGAGCGCCACCAGGTCGAGGGCAAGATCGTTCTCTTTGCGGTGCCCTGGAAGGGCTATGGCCCCACCCGCGAGTATCGTGGGAGGGGAGCCTCCGCGGCCGCCGAGATGGGAGCGGTCGCGGCGCTGGTGCGCTCGGTCACCAACACCAGTATCTACTCCCCCCACACCGGCGCCATGCGATATGCCGACGACATACCGCAAATACCGGCCGCCGCCATCACCGTCGAAGACGCCGCCTGGATCCGCCAACTCGCGGCGGCCGGCCAGGAGGTCGTGGTCAGGCTTCAGATGGGGGCAAAAAAGCTGCCGGATGCCGAGTCGGCCAATGTAATCGCCGAAATCACCGGCAGCGAGAGACCGGAAGAGGTGGTGGTCATGGGCGGGCACTACGACTCCTGGGATGTGGGTCAAGGTGCCCACGACGACGGCGCGGCCTGTATGGCCGCCTGGCAGGCGCTCACCCTGATCAAGCAGCTCGGCCTCAGACCCCGCCGCACACTCCGGGTGGTCTTGTGGACCGACGAGGAGCAGGGGGGGTCCGGGAGCAAGGCCTATCACCAATGGGTAGGCGATGACATCAGCAACCACGTCGCGGCCATCGAGATGGATGGCGGGGCCGAGCGACCGGTGGGCTTTGGACTGGGGATCCTTCGCCCCTCTCCCGACGGCGGCGACCCCGAGATGATCCGCGAGCCTGGCCAGTGGCCTCCCGCCGACGACGCCCTGGCCAAGCTCCAGGAGATCGGCCGCCTGCTCGAGGGATTCGGAGCGGGTGAGATGACCTTGGGTGGGGGTGGCGCCGACATCGCGCCACTCATGCGGGACGGCGTTCCCGGCCTCGGGCTGCGCACGGTGGGAGAGCACTACTTCGATTGGCACCACACCCACGCCGACACCCTCGACAAGGTCGACCCTCGGGACTTTCGCCAGGCTGTCGCCATGCTGGCCGTCGTCGGCTATGTTCTGGCCGACATGCCCGACCGCCTTGTTCCCAGCGCTAACTGACCTGCCCCTAAGGGTGAGGAGAAATTGCGGCAGGAGGGGTTACACTTCGGTGGGAGCCTGGCAGAAAGCCCACCAGGACTCCGGGCTCGTACATTCGGCTGGTGGGCATCCCTCGGAGCAAGGAGATGACCGATGAAACCTGATCGGAACGAAAAACACGGAGCCGACTGGACGAGGCTTGCCGTCCTGACCCTGTTCTCTTT
>JBAUDS010000015.1:0-23891 GCA_049678185.1 Thermoanaerobaculia bacterium | reverse complement strand
CGGCATCGAAGCTCAGCTCCAATGAAGGCGGCAGCGGGTCCTCTTCCCATCCTTCCGCCAGATCCGCGACCCCCGGGAAGACCTCCTGGAACCGCCGCTTGGCCTGCTCGGCGGTGACCTGCTCTACCGTGCCCACCCAGGGGGCCTTCTCGATCTCTTCGAGAAGAAGTGCACGGTCGTCGGCCGAAGTGTCGGCATCGAGATAAATGACGATTCTGGCCTCGCTCCGCCAGTCGGCAATGACCCTCGTGAGGTTGCCCGTGAGCAATAAGAAGGTGCCGCCGACGAAGACACTCATGGCGATGGTGACGATGGCGAGCAGACTCACCTTCCAGCTACGCAACAGAGAGACCGCAGCCTCACGCACAAAATAGGAGAGGATTCTGAGCAAGCTCAAGAGGGCTCCTCTACCAGGCGGCCGCCATCAAGGCTCAAGATTCTGCCGCCGTCGCTGTCGATGATGCTCGGCTCGTGTGTGGCCACGAGCACGGTTGTCCCTCGATGGTGGATGTCGGTAAAAAGACGCAGGATCTCTCGCGACAGCACCGGATCGAGATTCCCCGTCGGTTCGTCGGCAATCAGTATGTCCGGCTCGTTGATCAGCGCCCTGGCTATCGCCACTCGCTGCTGCTCGCCCCCGGAGAGCTCGGGTGGAAACGCGTTCATCCGATCGGAAAGTCCCACCTGGTCGAGTGCCTCCGAGGCCAGGCTCTTCTGCTCCGCCACCCCCATCCCCAAGATCCTGGGGAGGTAGCTGACATTTTCGAAAACGGTCTTGCGTGGAATGAGACGGAAGTCTTGGAAAACGACGCCGATCGAGCGGCGGAGGAAGGGGATTTTCTTGCGTGGAATGGCGGCGACGTTGCGCCCGTTTACCAGAATCTGGCCGGTGGTGGGAACGCTCTCGCGATAGATCATACGCAAGAGGGTCGTCTTGCCGGCGCCGCTGGGTCCGGTAACAAACACGAACTGACCCTTTGGTATCTCGAATGCGACGTCCTCCAGGGCCATCTGCCCACCCGGAAAGCGCTTGCTGACATTGAGAAAGTGAATCAAAGCCGCCTCGACTCCTGCTAACGACGCCGGCAATCTTACCCCGTCGCAAGCCCTCCTCGACGACGTAGAATCCCTCTACGGGCCAGGGATAGACGATGAGAGCAAGACAGCTGAAGGGCTTTTGGTGCTGGCAGGACACCAAAGGGGCCACCGAGGTGCGCTTTGTCGGCCGGGGTCCCGGGACGACTCCCGAGACAGCCCTTGCCGCGGTTGCTCCATCGGTCCACCGGCTCGCCTGGCTGCGACAGATTCACTCGGCCAAGGCGGTTTCCGCAGCCGTCGGTGATTGTGGCGAGGGCGATGCCCTGATCACCCGCGAGCCCGGACTGGCTTTGACCGTCGCCACTGCCGACTGTGTCCCGGTCGTGCTCTCGGGTGGCGGCAGCCTGGCGGCGATCCATGCCGGCTGGCGTGGTCTGGCCGACTCGATCATCGCCAAGACACTCACCCGGATGACAGTCGAGCCGGCGCATCTCACCGCCTGGATCGGACCGGCCATCGGTCCCTGCTGCTACGAAGTCGGCTCCGAGGTCGCGCAGCTCGTCGCGCGGGCCAGCAACCCGACCGTCATCCTGCCCGGACCGGGGTCGAAACCGCATCTCGACCTCCAGGCCGCGGCGTTGATTCAGCTCAGCTCGTCCGGGGTCACCGACATCCGATCGGTCGAAGGTTGTTGCCACTGTGATGAAGAGCGGCTGTGGAGTCACCGGCGTGATGGCAAGCGTGCAGGGCGCAACCGAGCCTTTGCCTGGCTGCGGGCCCAGCTGTCCTGAAAACGAGCTCTATTTTCGTCGCCGACGCGCCTTGCGGGTGGGGTCGATGCCGATCGACCTCAAAAAGGAGAGATCGCTGCCGTCGATGCGAAAAATGGCTTTTGCTTGACGCCGACGGTCGGCGGTCAGCTCGAAGGCCTCTGGAACCTCGTCCTCCTTCTTCCGATCGACAACGAGATACACGGACCACCCCTCTTCACGAATCCGATCCATCGAGCGGCCGACATCCGAGGAATCCGTGAGCGCCTTGGTCAGCGCACCATGAAGATCTCGTAGCAATTGGCGAAGCTTGGCGTCCAGATCGAGCCTCCTCCGGGCTGCTAAGACTCGCTGGATTATGTTGTCCTCGACCGGAGCTGTCAATTAGCTGTGGTACCGTCTTTCGGCCGACAATCGGTGCCAAGACAATGCCACGGAGTTGCGGACAGGACTCGAGCAGGGAAAAGCACCTGGAGTGGCTTCGGGAGCGCGGTTTCGAAGCCGAGGGGCTCGAGGAGCTGCGCGGAGACGTCTCCTCTCGCCGCTATTGTCGGGTCCGGTTGGCGCGAGGCCGTAGTGCCGTACTCGCCTCATATCCCGTCGAGCTCTACCCGGCCTGTCAGCGATTTCTCACCACTACGAGGCTGCTGCAGGGGATCGAGATCCCCGTTCCCGCCGTTCTCGACGCCGACTGCCAGGCGGGCCTCATGCTGCTCGAGGACGTCGGTGACGAGTCCCTCTACGATCTCACCGGTCGAGACTGGAGTGAGCTGACGCCCTTGCTCGAGCAGGCCGTCGACATCGCCTGCCGCATCCGCGCTCTGCCAACCGATCTGGTCGAGCCGTTGAATCCCGTCTTGGATGCCCCTCTCCTGTGGCAGGAGCTCGAGAAGACCTGGCAGGTGTTCCTCGAGCCTCAGGGTCTCACCGGCTCTCCCACGCTCACCGAGGCGCTCAAGCGGGCCTTGCGCAATCTATGTGAAACTCTCGGTGCGGAGCCTCTGTCGGCAAATCACCGCGACTTCATGGCGAGGAATCTCATGCTGCCGTCTCGCTCCGGCCCACCGGTGGTGATCGATCACCAGGATCTGCGCCTGGGGCCTCGTTTCTACGATCTCGCGTCGCTGATGAACGACAGCCTTTTCCCCCCTTCGTCGTTGGAGACCGATCTCCTGTCGGAATTGATCCAGACCGCAGAGGATCGAGCCAGCTACCATCGCGCCGCGGTCCAGCGCACCCTCAAGGCGACCGGCACCTTCGCCGCCTTCGCCAAGCACGGCAATGACCGCCACCTGGCCCTGATTCCTCCCACTCTCACCCGAGCCCTCTATCACCTCGAGCAGCTGGCCGAGACCCGTGCCCTTGTTGGCCCGCTGAGAACGGCCTGGGAGCCATTTCTGGGGAACCAGGGCTTTCCGCACACGGGATCACCCGGTTTGCTAGACTGAATACTCGACCTCCAGAGGAGACCAAGCTCAATGCCAGGGATTCAGGAACTGCTCATCATCCTGCTCATCGTCATCATCATCTTTGGCGCCTCCAAGCTGCCTCAGCTCGGCAAGGGCCTCGGAGAGGGGATCAAGAACTTCAAGAAGGGGATAAAGTCCGACGACGAAGAAGCCGGCTCGGAGAGCCCGCCGCAGAACAAAGCCGGAGACTAGCTAGAAGAGCAAGCTGCGAGCACCGGACCGTTCCCAGAGGTCCTGGTGGTAGTCCACATATCGGGTCAGCACACGATCCACATAGGCCCTGGTTTCCCGAAAGGGCGGTACCCCACCATAACGAGCCACGTTGCCGGGCCCGGCGTTGTAGCCGGCCAGGGCCAGCGTCACGTCACCATCGAACTCGGTCAGCAGCTGCGACATGTAGCGCGCACCGATCTCCAGGTTGGTGGCTGGATTCAGCGGCTCCAGAACGGTGAACTGGGCAGCGGTATCAGGCATGACTTGCATGAGCCCCAGCGCCCCTTGCGGAGACACGGCGTGGGGGTCGAAACCCGACTCGGCCTCGACCATGGCAGCCAGCAGCAGACCATCCACCTCGTGGCGCTCGGCGCTCGACTGGATCAGATCGCCGAAGGGCAGAGCGAGAAGCTTCTCCAGACGGGCGTCATCACTGCCAAAGCGACGAAACAGCTCGAAGCTCTGACGGCGCGCGTGAGTGACGGATGCCAGATCGGCATCGGTGAATGCCTCGAAGTCCTCTGAGATAGGCCCGCCCAGAACCCACTCGGCCAGCTGTTCGAGGACGTAGACCTCTTCCGGGGTCGGCGGGGGCGGACCATCATCGGTGGTCGACAGGATCGACGGCGGGGAGTTCAGCGAGACCACCAGGAACAGAATGGTCGCTGAGACTATCTTGGGCGCGTGCTTGCGCCTACTGCTACAACTCATGCGGTAAATACACCTCTATTTGTCTTTTGATACGTCGATATCTTGTCAGGGGTTTTGCCGGGGGCCGGGGCCTATTGTACCAGACGGCTGCCACCGCCTGCCACCGGACCCTCACCAATGCCCAAAAACCTAGCAATCACTGTGCCAAATGCCACAGTCCCGGGGTTTGGATTGGCTGGGAATTCAGCGGCGTCTTGGCGGCCGACGGCGAGTGGCAGAGCCGGAGTAGTCCCGAGTCGCGATGCCCAGATCACAGACCTTGTTGCGCAGAGTGTTGCGATGGACGCCAATGCTCTTGGCCGAGCGCGAGAGGTTGCCCTCGTTGGTGCGCAGGGCAGCGACGATAAACTGCTTCTCGAACTCTCTTCGCGCTTGGTCCAGCGTCACCCCTCGACGCACCAACTCGTCGACAATCTGAGACAGATGCCCGTTCAGATTCTGCTTGATTGGCACTCTTCCCTCTCGGACCCGAAGGACCGCAGGATAGCACAGTTGCGAGACTGCGCAAACAGGAGCTTGTGGTTCCCTCTCTTTTGGTTCGACCCCTACTCGTACTTGGGATCGAGCCGATCGCCAATATGGATGGCGTAACGCGATTGGAGAATTTTGGCCAAGGAGGCCTGTTCTCTCACCGATAGGATTCCCAACTCTCCGACAATCAGCGGTGGCTGTCCAGCCGGAGTCCTTCTGTAAATCGTGAACAGATCACCCGGTGTCACATCGTTCAGCGACCCCTGATCGATGAACACCATCTGTCCCTGGCCCAGAGAGATCTGGTCGTAGTCCGAGCTGACGATCACCGGTGCACCACGGAGCTCTTCGCGCTCGACCGGGTTGTTGATCCCGATCATCCCCGACCGCCTCGACAGTGGCACCGGCTCGGGGACAAAGGGCTTAAGACCATCGTTGAGACCGATGCCCAGGCAGGAATGGATAATCTCCGCGATCGCCGTCTCCTCCTGGACCGTCAGCACCCGTATCCGCCCCAGGTACCGGTAGAAGCGGCCTATTGCCTTCTGGGTCTCCGGGTGCTTGACCATGTGCTCCGGCCTGACCGCGGAATAGACATCGCCGGCCATCATCCCCGCCTGCCGGCCGCCGTCGAGATAGACGATGTCGGTCATCAGCAATCCGAGCTTGGAGGTGCTCGCCAGCCTGTAGGCGTCCGACCTCCTGGCCGAAGAACCCCTCATCGTGGGTGTGAGGCTTTCGTACTCGGCACCGACGACGTGGAATGGAAAGACCTCGTTGGGTTCGTCGATATAGCCGGTGCAGTAAATGTCGTCTTCGCTTCCCAGCGGCACTGGCGCACCGGGCGCTCTGTCGAACAACTCGTCACCCTCCGGCACTCCCTCGCCCACACCCTCACCGACATCCATCGTCAACTCTTCCACCGGCGTGACTTCGAGTCCGACAATCAACGTGTCGCCAGGATAGATCCAGTGGGCGTCCAACACGTACTGGTTGCGCTCCCACAGCTGTGGCCAGAGGTAGGGATCACCGTAGAATCGATTCGAGAGATCCCAGAGTGTGTCGCCTTTTTCGATGACGTAAAGCTCGGTCCCCTCCGGGTACGTCGCCGGCGGATCCCAGGCGGTCCAGTGATCTCCCACCATGTGGAGATCTTTCGGCGGCTGAGCGGCAACCGCCATGCCCATTATCCCCAGCAGGAGAATCGAGAAGGCCAGGCAGGTGAGACGGTGCTGCATCATGTCCGAAGCTCCTTTTCGCCCTTTACACAGAAGGTTTAGCCAGTGCTCTAAACAGCGGTCGCAACTCGAGTCAACGTACACAGATTTCCACAGGCTGTCAAGGAAGCGCTCCACATGAGAATACCCCTTAACAAGCTGTTTTCCTGGCTTTTTGGCAACTCTGCCGAGTGAGCCTAGGTGCCCCTCCTGCGCTCCTCGGCCACGCTTGCCGCAGCCGAGCCGGGATAGCGGTTTATGACCTCGTCGTAGCGCAGACGGGCGCCCTCGAGATCTCCGAGGCCGCGGAGACAGTCCCCCTCCTTGATCATGGCATCCGGCACCTTGTTGCCCGCCGGATACCGCTGAGCCGTCTCACGAAAGGCCGCCAGCGCCCCTCTCAGGTCCTGGCGGGCGTAGCGACACTCGCCGATCCAGTACTGAGCGTTGTCGGACAGATCGGTATCCGAATAGGCCTGGAGAAAGCGTTGGAAGGTCGCCTCCGCATCCAGGTAGCGACCCTGGTGAAAAAGGCTGTAGCCGCGGTCGTAGAGGGCCTGTGCCGCTGGTTCCACCGGTCTGAAGCCCACCACGGGATCGCTCGAGCTTTCCTGGAATGTCGAATCCTCGCCCCCCAGCTCGGCGCCGGCCGCGGGCTGGGGCACCTGCACCGGGGGCAGATCGGTCTCTTCGACCGCGATGATGCTTCCATACGGCGAGACCGTCTCCGAGATCTCCACACCGCCCGCTCGCTGCTGGCCAAGCTCTCTGAGCGCCGCTTCGAGATTGGCGACTTGCTGCCGCAACCGTTCGACCTCGACCTGCGCCACCGTCGCGTTTTCCTGGAGCTCCATGACCCGCCTCTTGATCTCGTTCATCTCGGCGGAGGAGCTCTGATCCCCACTTCCCATCGTCGAGCTCGAGCACCCGAGTGCCAGGAGACCGGACAGCAATGTCATACAAACGCTCTTTCTCATTTTGCAGCTCTCTTTTCCATTTTCTTCTTCAACCTGTCCACTTGCTTCTGCGCCTTCTCGCTTCTCTTGGTGACGTCTTTCAGGTATGGACTGTCGGGATACTCGGTCTGCAATCGCTCAAGGGCCGCCCTCGCTTCATCGGACTTGTTGGCATAGTGGGAGGCGAGTATGAAGTAGTAGAGGGCCCTGTCTGTCTTGCTGTATTCAGGGTACTCCTCCAGCAAACTCGCCAGGCGCGCAGCCGACGCGGAGTAGAGCCGCCGACGAAAGTTGTACCGGCCGATCATCATCTCGTGATCGGCAAGGTTCTCTCGCAACGCTGCCATCTCCAGACGACCTTCTTCCGCGTATTGGGTTCCAGGATAAATGAGTAGCAACTCGTTGTAGGCATCCAAGGCCTGACGTGTCGGCGTCTGATCCCGATCGGGCTTCATCATCCTCTTGGACAGACTGTTGGCGAGTTGGAGCTGCACATAGCCGGCCCGGTCACTTGTCGGAAACCGATTCAGGAAATCCCGATATTTGGCCTCGGCACGGATGAAGTTCTCGCTGCCCCCGTCGAGATAGTGGGCGTCAGCCACCAGCAGCAGGGCGTCGCGACCGGCCGCCGAGTTGGGCGCCACCTCGAAGGTGTGGCTGAAATACTCTCGTGCCTGCGAGTACTTCTTCTTCTCCATCAGCTCCTTGCCGATCTCCAGAGACTCCTCGGGCGAGAGTTGGAGAATCGGATCTTCCTTGCCGCCCCCACACCCGGCCGGCAGTGCTACGACCAGCAGCAGGATCGAGAGCTGGCGCAAGCCCCTTCGCTGCCATGTCCGGCTGAGCATCAGGTCGCCTCCGATTCGGCTCTCGAGCGTAGCGCCTCGATGGCGGCAGCAGGGTCCTCGCTGCCGAAAACAGCGGAGCCCGCCACGCAGAAGTCCACCCCCGCGGCCGCCACCTGGCCGATGTTGTCGAGGCCGACGCCCCCATCCATTGCGATTGTCACGTCGAGATTCCTCCCCCGAACTCTCGCCTGCAGTCTCCGCGCTTTGTCCAGAGCATAGGGCAAGAATTTCTGACCGGCGAATCCCGGATTGACAGACATGATCAGGACGAAGTCGAGCGCCGGCAAGATGTCGTCGAGCACTTCGATCGGTGTGGCGGGATTGAGTGCCACGCCGGCACGACCTCCTTTTTCGTGGATACGAGTCAACAGGCGGTCGAGGTGCGTGGCGACCTCCCAGTGAACCGATAGCCACGACGCCCCGGCATCCAGGTATTGGTCCAGGAGACGCTCGGGGTTGGACACCATGAGATGCACATCGAGGGGAAGGTCCGTCCGGCGGGCGAGAGCCTCGACCACCGGTATGCCTATCGTCAGGTTCGGCACAAAATGGCCGTCCATGACGTCGACGTGGAGAAAATCGGCTTTCCCCCGCTCGCAGATGTCGACGGCCGTCTCCAGATCGGCCAGATCCGCCGCCAGAATCGAGGGTGCGAGCAGCACGGTCTTCAGGCTCCCTGCCCCACCCGCTCCTGGGTGGTCACGACCAACGAGATGACATCACGTCGCCGCAGTGGATGGCCCGGCAGAGGAAACTGCCGCAGGACGATGCCCGAGGCGATTCCCTCGTAGGGCTCGAACTTCACGCTGCCGAGGCGGAAGCCCCTGCGGTCGAAGAAGCGACGGACCTCTTCGAGATCACGATAGACCAGGTCGGGCATCAGATAGGTCTCGGACCAACTTCCTTGAGAGAGAAAGAGGGTGACCGGGGCCGCACGCCCGACGCGTGTTCCCGGTGCTGGGTCCTGGGCCACAACGGTGCCCGCCGAAGGTCCCGCGCTGTAGACGCTAGCTGTACGGCCGACGATGAGGCCGGCCGCATTGAGGGTCACCTGGGCGGCTTGCAGGGCCCGGCCGTTGAGATCGGGGACCTCCAGCAGCTCCGGGCCCAGGGACACGGTCACCTCGACCGCGCTGCCCCGCTTGACCAGACTTCCAGCCCCTGGCGATTGCTTGAGGATGTGGCCGGCCGGTACCTCCTCGTCGTAGCGGTCGGCGGCCGCGGCCCGGCGCATCCGCAGCCCATCGTCCACCAGACGTGCTCCCACCTCCGCGTCCGACAGACCCACCAGCTCGGGGACCGTGGTTACCCCGCTGCGGACAAAGAGACTGAACGAGAAGTAGCCGGCCAGCACAAAAACAACCAGCAGCAGGACTACATAGCCCATTCGCCCGAGGATCTTGAACAGCGCCGCCAACATGGCCGGGAGTCTAGCAGCCCATGCCCCGGATTTGTGCAAAGATAGCGACCTTCATGAGCACCGCTGTCGCCCCCCCTCTCGGCGCCCACGTCTCCATCGCCGGCGGTATCAGCAAGGCCATCACTCGCGGCGAGGAGCTCGGCTGCGAGGCCATTCAGGTCTTTGTCAAGAACGCCAGCCAGTGGGTGGGCAAACCCCTGGCCGAGGAGGAAGTCGGGAGCTTTCGGGACCTGCACGCGGCCAGCCCCATCGGTCCCATCGCCGCCCATTCCACCTATCTGATCAATCTCGCCTCTTCCGATCCGACCAACCGCACCCGTTCCCGTCGCGCGCTGCGGGACGAGCTCGACCGTTGTAACCGGCTGGGGATCCCCTTTCTCGTGCTTCATCCGGGTGCCCATCTCGGCGCGGGAGAGAAAAAGGGGCTAAAGAAGGTAGCGACCTCACTCGACCACGTTTTTCGTGCTGCAGCCGGCGGAGAGACCAGAATCCTGCTCGAGAACACCGCCGGCCAGGGTACCGTTCTCGGCCACCGTCTGAGCCATCTGGCGGCCATCCAGGAGCTCTCGGCGCACCCCGACAGGTTGGGAGTCTGTCTGGATACCTGCCACGCCTTCGCCGCCGGCTACCCGCTGCACGAGGAGGAGGGCTACGAAGCCTTCTTCAGCCGCATCGAGGAGTTGTTCGGGCGCGAGGAGCCCAGCTGTCTGCATCTCAACGACTCACAGAAGCCTTTCGACTCGCGCCGCGACCGCCACGCCAACATCGGTGAGGGCGAGATCGGCAGCGATCTCTTCGCCCGTCTTGTCCACGATTCCCGTCTGCGCCGGGTACCCATGATCCTGGAGACACCTCTAGGCGACGATGAGCAGGGGCACGCCCGGGACCTCAAGCTGCTGCGGACGCTCTAATCGGCCCGCCCGGGGCGGGTGGCGGACCCAGGGATCACGGAAACGGCCGGCCGCTTCAGGACTTGCGTGGGTGGATAATCAGCTTACGAATCGCGCGACCAGTCTATTGATCACGCTGCGCGGATAGTTGGAGGTCGTCGCACCCAGACCTGCCAGGACTTTTTGCAACTCAAGAAGATCCCCGTCCACCGAAGTGACCGGGTTGGCCTGCCAGGCGATTCGCTGGCGACGGTCGACGAGCATCAGGGCCGGCTGCGGCTCGGCCTCCTCCGATTCCGTCCCCACCCCGTAGGCCAGGGAGAACTTTCGGTCATCGGTCAGCAGCGGAAAGGGCAGCTCGAGATCTTGTTGCAGCTGTTTGAGTACCGGCAGCTTTGCCGGGCAGATGCCGAGGATCGTCGCCGTTTGCTCCTTGAGGGTCTGCTGTCGGTCCGCTAGAACGCGCAGATCGCTCCGTGCCCTGTCCGAGTCGGGGTCGGCGAAGAAATAGAGCACCATGGCCATGCGAGTTACCTCGTCTCGCAACATGAGCACTACATCCTCGGTGGAGGTGAGATCGAAATTGGGTGCCTCGCTACCCACAGCGACTTTTCCTGTCATCGGTTGCTCAGCTCCTGGGAATGGGGTTCTTCTCAAGAACCCGGTAAGAGTCCCGAGGGGACGTTCTTGACCAGATCGAAATATAGCACCACCACCATCAGAGCCACGATCAGAACAAAGCCGACCTGGTTGATCCGCTCCTTGGCCTTGAGCGAAAGATCGCGACGTCGGAGGCTTTCGAAGAGGAGTATCACGATCTGCCCGCCATCCAGAATCGGGATGGGAAACAGATTGATGATGCCGATACTGATACTGATCAAGCCCATCAATTGGAGCAGATGCCTGAAACCCGAGCGGGCCGCGGCCCCACTCAGGGCGGCAATCTCGATCGGGCCCGAAAGGGCGCTTTTGGCCGCCAGACTCCCGGTGAGGATCTTGCCCAAAACGAGGACCGTCTGGCGGGAGATCTCCCAGTTGAAGCGGACGCTCTCCTTGAGCGCGTCGATCGGGCCCAGGCGCTGGAAATACCCCGGGCGGAGACCGATCTTGCCCTTGTCGCCCTCCAGCCGGGGAACAACACTCAGTTCCAGAGAGCCTTCACCCCGCTTGACCTCCACGATCACCGGCTTCTCGGGATGACCCTCGATATAGGCGACGAAATCCTCCCATTTGACCAGCGGTCTGCCATCGACCCCGAGAATCTCATCACCACGCTGAAACCCGGCCTCCTCGGCCGGGCTATCGGGCAGTACCTGCGCGATCCGTGGCAGCACGGTCGGAAAAACCCCCGCATCGCCAAACTCGTATTTGGGCACTTTTTCGGGGGTGATCTCGGTGGCGAAGACGTTGCCACCGCGGTCGACCTGGAGCTCGAGCGTGCTGCCGGGGGAGGTCAGAAAGGTGAACTGGACCTCGTCCCAGTTGTCGATGGCAGTACCGTCGATCTCGAGGATGCGATCACCCCGAGTCAGACCGGCCGTCTCACCTGGTGAGCCCTCGGCCACGGCACCGACCACCGGCTCTATCTCGGGCAGGCTCGAGACCTCGATCCCGGCCATCAGGACCACCGCGATCAGGATGACTGCCAAAACGACATTCATCGCCGGCCCGGCCAGGTAGACCATGATCCGCTGCCAGCGCGGTTTGTTCAAGAAATCCTTGGGGTCGTCGGAGACCTCTGAAGGGTCCTCGCCACCCAGCCGGACATAGCCGCCCAGGGGCACGATGGCGACGCGATAGTCGGTCTCACCACGTCGAAATCCCCAGATTTGCTTGCCGAATCCGAGCGAAAAGGTGAGGACCCGGATCCCAAAGACCTTGGCCATCAGCAGGTGTCCCGCCTCGTGGACAAAGATGATGACCCCCAGGGCGAAGACAAAGGCGGCGGTGTTGCTCAGAACGTTCCACATACTCTCTAAGTACTCTCTTTCAATCTATGACGATCGCTTCTCGAATCGACTCGACGGTGCAAGGCCCGTGCCGCCCTACTGGAGGGTCTCCTCCGCCCGCTCGCGTCCCCACTGATCCCAGGCGAGCGCCTCATCCAAGGTCTCGACGGCCGCCGGTTGGTGCGCTTCCAGCACGCTCTCCACGGTCGGCACGATCGAGCTGAAAGCAATTCGCTCCGCCAGAAATGCCTGCACCGCCACCTCGTTGGCCGCGTTGAGCACGGCGGGTCCGCTGTCCCCCATCTCGAGCGCGGCCCTGACCAGGGCAACGGTGGGGAATTTCACCGGATCGACCTCCTCGAACTCGAGCCTACCCAGCTCCCATGGCTCCAACCGGGGAAACTCGTTGTCCCACCTCTCGGGATACGACAGAGCGTACTGAATGGGGAAGATCATGTCGTTGACCGATAACTGAGCCAGCCAGCAGCCGTCGCAGAACTCCACCATCGAGTGGACGATCGACTGCGGGTGAATGACGACATCGATGCGCTCGGGAGAGACGGCGAAAAGATGTCGGGCCTCGATCAGCTCCAGTCCCTTGTTCATCAGAGTCGCCGAATCGACGCTGATCTTGGCCCCCATGTCCCAGGTGGGGTGATTGAGCGCCTCCTGCGGCTTGATCTCCCCCCAGGTGGAGATGTCCCGCTGTCGAAAGGGACCGCCCGAAGCGGTGAGCACCAGACGTCGGACCTCGGCATGATTGCTGGCGCGGAGAGTTTGATGGAGCGCCGCGTGCTCGGAGTCGACAGGGACGATCTCGACCCCCTTGGATCGGGCCAGGGCGGTGAGGATCGATCCAGCGACCACCATCGACTCCTTGTTGGCCAGGGCGACACCTTTGCCGGCTGTCAGCGCCGCGTGAACCGGTTTCAGCCCCACTGCGCCCACCATGGCCGCCAGCACGCGGTCGACGCCGGGAGCGGTCGCCGCCTCCAGCACCCCGGCCTCGCCCGAGACCACTTTGACTCCAGCCGGAGCGCGGCCGGCGAATTCGGCGGCCCTCTCCTCGTCGTAGACCGCCACCAACGAGGGGCGGAACTCCAGGGTCTGCCGCTCCAACTCATCGAGCTTGCGCCCAAAGGTCGCCAAGGTCTCGATCGCGAGTCGGTCCGGATGGTGCCGCACGACGTCGAGGGCACTTCCCCCGATCGAGCCGGTCGACCCCAGCAGGGCCAGTCGCTGGGTCACGGCAGCCACGCCTCTTTGCCGACCAGCCAGAGCCCCAGCAGCCACACCGGCGCCGCGAACGTCAGGGCGTCCATGCGGTCCAGAACTCCCCCGTGACCGGGGAACAGGTTGCCCGAGTCCTTGACGCCGGCCGAGCGCTTGATGAGGGACTCGACCAGATCGCCGGTCTGTGCGGCCACCGCGGTGACGCCGCCGAGGGCGATGAGCGGCCAACTCAGCCTGTCCAGCCGCCACCAGCTCCACGCCGCGGTCACCAAAATCGCCACGGCCAGACCGGCCACGGCCCCTTCCCACGATTTGTTGGGGCTGACCACCGGCGCCATCTTGTGTCGCCCCCACATGGTGCCGAAATAAAGAGCGGCCGTGTCCCCCAGCCAGACAACGGCGAGGAGAGCGAAAAGCAGCCAGGGATCGATCTGCTGAAGGAGGTAGAGACTGGCGACCGGCACAGAGAAATAGGGAACAGCGTAAGCCAGTACACCCAGGGCAGCCACGGCCTGGTCGGTTGGTGTCCGCGTCGCGAGGACGAGCGCTCCCAGACCCACCGAGACCACCGCGGCAACCACCAGCAGGCCGGCCTGGGCAGGAAAACCCTCCGGCAGTCGCAGCGGCCATGGGCCCATGGCGGCCGCGGCCGCGGGAACCAGGATCAGCAGCGACCAGAGGGGTCTCCCAGGAGCGTGATGCCGACACAACCGGACGAGCTCTATGACGCCGCCGAGAAAAAGCGCCAGAACCACCAGAAAGAACCACTTACCCGGCAGCCAGAAGATCGCCGCCAGAGCCAGCGGAGCCCCCACCGCCGCTGTGAGCACTCGTTTCATGCCGGCTTAGCTCTGACGACCCGAGATGTAGCCCTGGTCATCATCGCTGACCGATCCGTAGCGCCGATCGCGGGTCTGAAAATCGATCAGGGCTCGAAAAAGGTCACCCCGACGGAAATCGGGCCACAGGGTCTTGGTAACCCAGATCTCGGTGTAGGCGATCTGCCACAGCAGGAAGTTGCTGACCCTCATCTCGCCGGAGGTGCGGATCAGCAGGTCCGGATCATTCTGGCCGGCGGTGTAGAGGTAGCGCCCAAGGGTCTCTTCATCGATGTCCGCTCTCTTGCCGCTGGCCCAGTCGGCCACGATGTCGCGACAGGCATCGACGATCTCACACCGGCCCGAGTAGTTGAGGGCGATATTCAGGCCGAGACCGCTACACTCCTTGGTCGCCTCGATGGCACGCTCCAGCTCACCGACAACCGATCCGTCGAGCTCTCGCCACCGGCCGAGCACCCGGAGACGGATGTTGTTCTCGAGCAGGTTGTCGATCTCCTTGCGGAGGTAGTCTTTGAGCAGGTTCATCAGCGTCCAGATTTCGTAGCGGGGACGCTTCCAGTTCTCCACCGAGAAGGCATAAAGGGTCAGCGCCTCGAGCTCGAGCGCCGCCGCCGCTTCGATGGTGTCGCGCACAGCCGCCACACCGGCTCGGTGACCCTCGACCCGTGGCAGCTGGCGCGCCTTGGCCCACCGTCCGTTCCCATCCATGATGACGGCAACATGACGGGGCAGATCGCCGAGATCGAGTTGTCGAACGAGAAGCTCCTCCGGCGAGCCGACAGCGGCCAATTTCGATACGTCGATCATGATTGAAGCGACGTAATCTAACACAAATTCAGTGCATTTGCGGGGAATTGGCTAACGAGACAGGCCGCCGTCGATCGACCACCGCGGCGGGTAATCGACGCGCTCGAGAACAAGTCCCCTCGCCGGCGCCGTGGGCCCGGCCTCCTCACGCGGCCGACCTTCGAGCAGCTCCGTAAAGCTCTCGACCGTGCGCCGGCCCCGGCCGACCTCCAGCAGGGACCCGACGATGCTTCTCACCATGCCGCGCAGAAACCCCGATCCGACGACGCGGAATACCAGAGTCTCCCCCTGACGCTGCCACTCAGCCGCGGAGATCCGCCGCACAGGCTGCGTATGGCTGCCACCCGAGAGCGCAAAGGCGGTAAAGTCGTGCTCCGCCACCAGCGCCGCCGCCGCCTGTCGCATGCTCTCGACGTCGATGCCGGGATCCACCGGCACCGCGAACAGCGATTCCAGCGGCGACAGGGTCCAGCCGCGGATGACCCGATATCGGTACTCCTTCCACTCGGCACACTTGCGGGCGTGGAATCCGTCAGCCATCCGATGCACTTCCATCACCCGTATGTCTTCCGGCAGGCGGCGGTTGGTACCGTGGAGCAGACCGGCTTCGGGAAACTCCTTCGCCAGCTCCAGGTGGGCGGCCTGACCGCGGGCGTGAACACCGGCATCGGTCCGACTGGCGCCGACGATGCGGACCTCCCCGGTCAGCAGATCCGAGAGGGCCTCCTCCACAACCTGCTGCACCGTGAGCGCGTTGTCCTGCCGCTGCCAGCCGGCGTAGCGGGTGCCGCGATAGGAGAGGATCAGTCGATAGACCATCGTGAAGCGGGCAGGAGAAAAAGCAGGAAAAAGGGAGTCCAGATCAAGAGATAGACCCACGGGAAGAGCGGCATCTCGGTGAACTGGGGCAGATAGGACAACAGGATCAAGCCCGAAAGACCGAGCCAGGCCGTGTGCCGACAGATGGCGGCCCACGGCAGGATCCAGACTAGATACCAGGGATAGACCGTGGCGGAGAACAGAATCACGCAGCTGAAGATCTTCCCCATCGATGGTATCGGTCGTCGGTCGGTCCAGGCAAAGCCGAGGGCGACCAGCAGACCGGCAGCGAGAATCAGCTTGGAGAGAAGTTGAGGGTAATTCCAGGGATAGAACCGATTCCAGAACCCGATCCAGCCGGTTTGGGTCTTGGCCCAGTCGAGCAGCGAGCTCACTCCGTCGGCAGCTCGAATCTGGTCGAGCAGGCGCCAGAGCGGCTCGAACAAGGGGCCGTTGAACTCCCACCTCACCCCGTAGGCCACCAGACCGGACGGTACTCCACCGGTCAGAACCACGATCGGCACCAGGCTGACAACCAAGAGACCGGCTGCGACGGCAACAAAGACCCAGGGTCGGCCACTCTGGCGAGCCCAGGCCGGCAGCCCCACCAACGGCACCAGCTTGGCGACAACAGCGGCCGCAGCCGCCACACCCGCCAGCACGGCTCGGGGCGGCCGGCTCATCAGCGCCACGGCCACCACGAGAAGGGCGGCGACACCCAGGGCGTCCACATGCCCCATGCCGGCGATCTCGAGGGTCACCAGAGGGTTCCATGCATACCAGATGGCCCGATGCTCGGGTACCCCGAGTCTTCTGATCAGGAGCAGCAGGAGGGCACAACTACCCAGGTCGATAAGCGACAGGATCAGCTTCAGCGCCAGCGTGGGCGCCGGCAGACGAGCCGCTATACTAAAGATCGCCATCGCCAAAGGTGGGTAGACCGTCGCCACCTGGCGATGGGGAAGCCGCTCCCAGAGATCGTCTCGAAGGTCATCGAGCTCCGGCGAGTCCGGGGCCAGAAAATAGGGGTTGAGCCCCGCGCCGGCGACCCGTCCGTCCCACACGTACCGGTAGATGTCGTCGGACAGGGTTGCGGGCAACGGCAGAAGAATCAGACGCAGGCAGGCCGCCGCCAGCAGAATCGCCGCGACACTGGAGGAGCGAGCGGCGAGCAGCCTGTCGGCCACCAGCAGGCCCAGAAAAGCCAGCGCCAGCCACAAAAAAGTCCGGAGCAGATGTGAGCTCAGCTCGAAGGTCCAGAGCAGCCCCAGGTGGGATACGAGCAGCAGTGAGGCGGCAACCCAGGTTGCCCACCGGCCAGATGACGGCAGAAAGTGAGTGAGGTATGGACCCTCTGTTTTCCCGCTCGATACTGGCACTCTACTACCTCTTTTTGGGCGGTCTGGCCCTTTACGGCGTGCACCGACTCGCCATGGTGGCACTCTACTACCGGACCCGGAACAGGTCGATGTCGCGGCCGCCCGAGCCTGAAAGCTGGCCTGTCGTCACCGTTCAGCTGCCGCTCTACAACGAGCTCTACGTGGCGACCCGCCTGATCGACGCGGTCTGTGCCCTGGACTACCCGGGCGACCGCCTGGAGATCCAGGTCCTCGACGACTCTACCGACATGACGCGACAAGTTGTCGAGCAGCGGGTGGCTCACCACCGTTGCCGGGGAGTCGACATCCATCACCTCCATCGGCACGAGCGGCGGGGTTTCAAGGCGGGAGCTCTGGAGGCCGGCTCCAAGCGAGCACGCGGGTCGTTCCTGGCGGTCTTCGACGCCGACTTCGTGCCTCGACCGGACTTCCTTCGGCAGACAGTCCCGTACTTTTCCGACCCCGGTATCGGGATGGTGCAGGCCCGTTGGGATCACCTCAACCGAGACTATTCGCTGCTGACTCGAGTCCAGTCGATCTTCCTCGACGGTCACTTTGTGATCGAGCATGCGGCGCGCAATCGGGCCGGGCGCTTCTTCAACTTCAACGGCACCGCCGGGATCTGGCGCCGAGAGGCCATCGCCGAGGCCGGCGGTTGGCAGCACGACACCCTCACCGAAGACCTCGACCTTTCGTACCGCGCGCAGCTGAAGGGTTGGAAATTCCTGTTTCTCCCCCAGGTCACGGTGCCGGCCGAGCTTCCCGTCGATGTCAACGCCTTCAAGCGTCAACAGTTTCGCTGGGCCAAAGGCTCGATCCAGACGGCTCGCAAGCTGTTGGGGGAAATCCTTCGCTCGCCCTTTGGCTGGCGGGTCAAGCTCGAGGCCTTGATTCACCTGACCTGCAATGCCGCCTATCTCCTCATGGTGGGTCTCTCGCTGCTGGTGTTCCCCGCCATGATGCTGCGAGCCGACACCGACTGGCCACTGCTGTTGCTGGTGGACCTACCTCTTTTTCTCACCGCCTCCGTTTCGGTGCTCGTCTTCTACGTGGTGAGCCAGATCGGCGCCGGCCGTTCCTGGCGACAGGGGCTCCGCCATCTCGTTCCCCTGATGGGGCTCGGCATCGGTCTGGCCATCAACAACGCGCGGGCGGTGCTGGAGGGACTGGTTCACATGGGGGGCGTCTTCGAGCGCACCCCCAAGTACCGGATCGAGCAGAGCGGCGACGGCTGGCGGGGCAAGCGCTACCGGGTGCCGCGAGATCTCTCGGTCCTCCTCGAAGGTATCCTGGCCCTCTGCTTCGTCTTCTGCTTTGGCCTGGCCTGGATTCTGGACATGTGGCCTTCGTTGTTCTTTCTTTATCTCTTCCTGCACGGGTACACTTATGTGTTCCTGTTGTCGGTTCTGCCGGCCCGGACTTGAATCGCGGTCGCTCATGCAGCCCAGCAAACAGACCTCACTCGAGCGCGTTAGCCTGCGGCTAGCCCATCCCGGCGATGCGGCACAGCTAAAGCGCTGGCGTTCCGAGCCCAGCGTGCGTCGATACCAGCCGCTGGGGCCGGTCTCCCTCAGCCAGTTGAGCGCCGAGCTGGCCAGCCAACGCCTCGCCGATCTCTACCGCGGTCGAGGCGAGAAGTTCCAGTGGATCATCCGTTGCCTCGACCAACCCGTCGGTTGGCTGACCCTGGTGGTCACCAATTGGGATCACGGTCTGGCCGAGACCGGATATGCGCTGTCATCGGCCCACCAGAGGCGGGGATTGATGCCGCAGGCCCTGGATCTCCTGCTGGCGGATCTCTTTACCAACACCGGTCTCGAGCGGATAGAGGCCCGTTGCGCTGTCGATAACATCGCCTCACAGAAGGTGCTCACCAAGGTGGGATTCCACCGCGAAGGCCGCCTGCGAGGCTATTTCGTGCTCGGAGGCCGACGGGTCGACAACTACCTGTATGCCATCCTGCGTGAGGACTTCTTCTCGGGCTAGCAGCCCATCTACAGCAGCTCCAGGCTGGCAAACTTTGCCACCAGCTTGCGCTTGCCGACGCGGTCGAAAAAGACCGTGATCTTGGCGCTCTCGCCTTCGCCCTCGAGGTCCAAGATGACCCCCTCGCCCAGGCTCGCATGACGTACGCGGCCGCCGCGGCGCAAGCCGCCCGCTGATTCATCCTCCACCTCGGAGGCTACAGGGGTCCGACGACTGAAGAAGGAGTAGGCGCCGCTGGTCCGCTGGTCGTAGAAAAGATCCGGGCTCTCGGTGATCTCCAACAGGTCTTGTGGAATCTCGGCCAAAAAGGGCGACTCCAATTGATCCTGGTAGCGGCCGGCAATACGACGACGACGGCAGCAGGCAAGAAGAAGCTTGTTTTCGGCACGGGTCATGCCCACGTAGAGCAGCCGTCGCTCCTCCTCGATGTCCTCTCGCTCATCGCTGCTGTTGAAGTGCGGGAGCAGCCCCTCTTCGAGACCGCCGACGACCACGGTCTCGAACTCCAGACCCTTGGCACTGTGCAGAGTCATCAGGGAGACCCCCCGATCGGGCTGCCAACTGTCGATATCGCCTACCAGGGAGACATGGTCGAGAAAGGCCGTCAGCAGATCTTCTTCGCCCGACCAGGAGGTCTGCTCGGTGAATTCTTGCGTCGCGGTCAAGAACTCCTGGATGTTTTCGAGCTTGGCCTTCGACTCGGAGTCGTCCTGCCGATACAAGTCGGCGTAGCCGGTCTTCTCCAGCAGCCGATCGAGCAGTGCCGGTAGGGGCAACTCCTTACCCGCGCTCTGCAATCCCGAAAGCAGCTGCCGAAACCCTGTGAGGGCCTTTGCACTCCGGGGTGGAAAGCTCGCCGGCTCGGCGTGCACGAGAGCCTCCCAGAGGCAGTGGCCGAACTCGTCGGCCCGGCCCTCCAGAAGCTCTCGGGTGGCCTTGCCGATGCCGCGCGGGGGTTGATTCAGAATGCGGAGAAACGAGAAGTTGTCGCGTGGATTGTGGATGATTCTCAAGTAGGCCACCAGGTCTTTGATCT
Source organism: Thermoanaerobaculia bacterium (assembly GCA_049678185.1). Lineage (GTDB taxonomy): Bacteria > Acidobacteriota > Thermoanaerobaculia > Multivoradales > JAHEKO01 > M0029. Next base: position 3,840 of record JBAUDS010000015.1, on the reverse strand, counting down.
CGGCCCGCTCGTAGAAACGCACCCCACCGACCAACTCGTAGGGAATTTGCTGCCGTACCAGCTCTTCTTCAAAGGCGCGAGTCTGGGCGTTGGTGCGCACCAGAATCGCCATCTCGCTCCAGGGTGTCTCGGGCCGCATACCCTGGAAGGTGTTGACCACCCAACGGGCCTCGTCCTGCTCGTCTCGGGCTCGATAGAGATGGACCGGATCACCGTCACCGGCATCGGTCCACAACCGTTTGGCGCGTCGCCGCTCGTTGTGCGCGACCACCTTACCGGCAGCACTCAGAATGTTCTGAGTCGAGCGATAGTTACGCTCGAGCTTGCGCACCACCGCACCCGGAAAGGCGGTTTCGAAATCGAGCACATTCTCCAGGTCCGCTCCCCGCCAGCGGTAGATTCCCTGATCCTCGTCACCCACGGCCGTGAGATTTCCCCCTTCACCGGCAAGCTCCGACACCAGCCGCATCTGAGCGTGGTTGGTGTCCTGAAACTCGTCCACCAGCAGGTATCGCGTGCGCTCACGCACCCGTTCCCTGAGATCCGGCTCCGAGGAGAGGACCTTGACCGCCAGCCGCAGCATGTCGTCGAAGTCGACACCCGAGGCCTGCACCAGCTTCCCCTGATACCGACGATAGACCTGGGCCACCTTCTGCTCGTAGAAACCGGCTGCCTTGGCTTCGTAGGCCTCCGGATCGAGCAGACGATTTTTCGCCCGGCCGATAGCGGCAAGCATCTTTCTGGGTTCGTAGGCGCCCTCGGCCAGGCCCTCCTCTGCCAAGGCCTTCTTGACCAGAGAGAGCTGGTCGGCCCGGTCGAAGATGGCGAATCCCGGTTGTACTCCCACCCGCTCGCCGTAGCGGCGGAGCAGCCGCAAAGCATAGCGGTGAAAGGTGCCCACAAACGTCGGCAGCGGGTAGAGCTCGAGCAGTTTTTCGACCCGCTCGCGCATCTCCGCGGCCGCTTTGTTGGTAAACGTCACCGCCACGATGTCGGCAGGATCGACCTGCTGCTCCCTCACCAGCCAGGCCACTCTAAAGGTTATGACCCTGGTCTTGCCCGAGCCGGCGCCCGCCAGCACGAGCTGCGGCCCCTCGCCGTGAATCACGGCCGGCAGCTGCTCGGAGTTCAACTGACTCTCGAGGTCGAGGGGGGCAGCCATCTATAGCTTCGAGGGGGCTATTCCACCGTCACGCTTTTGGCCAGGTTGCGCGGCTGGTCGACGTCGGCACCCCGACGGACGGCTACGAAATAGGCAAACAGCTGTAGCGGGACTACGTTGACGATCGGCTGCAGCAGCTCGGAGACCCGCGGCACTTGAATCACTTCATCGGCCACGTCCGCGACCTGGCCGGCATCCCGGTCGGTCACAACGATCACCTGGCCATCGCGGGCCTTGACTTCCTGCATGTTGCTGCGCACCTTGTCGAACACTCGGTCACCGGTGGCGATGGCGACGACCGGAAGGTCCTCGTCGATCAGCGCTATCGGCCCGTGCTTCATCTCACCGGCCGGGTAGCCTTCCGCGTGGATGTAGGAGATCTCTTTGAGCTTTAGCGCCCCTTCGAGGGCGATCGGGTAGTTGATGCCGCGCCCGAGATAGAGGAAGTCCTCGGCCCGCGAGTAGCGCCGCGCGAGCTCATCCAGCCTCTCCTCTTGTCGCAGCACCTCGTCCACCGCTTGGGGTACGTGCGCCAGACCCGCCAGCATTTCAGCGGTCACCTCCAGCCCGCGCTGCTGGCGGAGATAGAGCGCCACTAGATAGAGCGCCACTATCTGGGTGGTGAAGGCCTTGGTCGAGGCCACCCCGATCTCCGGGCCGGCGTGGGTGTAGATGACACCATCACTGATGCGGGTGGCCTGGCTCCCCTGGACATTGCAGATGGAAAAGAGCCTGGCACCCCGCTCCTTGGCCGCTTCCATCGCCGAGATCGTATCCGCGGTCTCACCGGACTGGGAGACTCCGAGAGCCAGGATGCTTTCGTCGGCAATCGGATCCCGGTAGCGATACTCGGAACCGTAGTCCACCTCCACCGGGATCCGCGCCAGCTCCTCGATCATGAACTTGCCCACCAGACCCGCATACCAGGAAGTTCCGCAGGCCAGAATGTGAAGACCCCGGATGCCTGCCACCTCGGCCGCCGTCAGCTCCAGCGTCTCGAAGCCGATGGTGCCCGCCTCGAAGTCCACGCGCCCGCCAAAGGTGTCCTGGATGGCCTGGGGCTGGTCGTGGATCTCCTTGAGCATAAAGTGCTTGAAACCGCCTTTTTCGGCCTGGATCGGGTCCCAGTCGATGCGCACCCGGGGCCTCTCCACCTCCTTGCCCGAGGCATCCCAGATCTCGATCGTCTCGGGCGTCAGCCGAGCCAGGTCGCCATTCTCCAGAAAAACCACATCCCGGGTGTGGGCCAGCAGAGCGGCCGGGTCGGATGCCAGAAAATGCTCACCCTCGCCGATGCCGAGCACCAGCGGTGGACCGCGGCGTGCCGCGACGATCTCCTGCCCCGCCGAGATTGTCGAGACCGCCGCAAAGGCGTACATTCCTTCCAGTTTCTGGACTGTTTTAGCCGTTGCGGCCCTCAGGTCGTCGTCGAGAAAGGAGCTGATCAGATTGGCGATGACTTCGGTGTCGGTGTCGGAGGTGAAGCGCCAGCCCTGGTCGATCAACTCCTCTTTGAGCGGTAAGAAGTTCTCGATGATGCCGTTGTGGATGAGCGCCACGCGGTGCTTGGCATCCACCACCGGGTGGGCATTTCTCTCGGACGGCACTCCATGGGTCGCCCAGCGGGTGTGACCGAGGCCGTAGGCTCCCCCCAGGGGCTGCTTTTCCAGCTTTTCGATCAGCCGATCCAGTTTGCCCTCGGCCTTGACGGCCTCGAGCTCGCCATCCCGCAGCACCACCACGCCGGCCGAATCGTAGCCCCGATACTCGAGACTACGCAGCCCATTGAGGATCAGCGGCACGACCTCGCGCTGCCCGACATAGCCGACGATTCCACACATATCAAGCCTGGTTCTTCTTCTTGCGCCAGGAGATGCGCCGCTTGGCCCACCCGAGAATGTTGCGCTGATCGGTCCTCTCGATCGCCAGGGCCCCTGGCGGCACGTCCTTGCTCACCACCGAGCCGGCGGCGGTGACGGCGGCGTCTCCCACCTCCACCGGAGCCACCAACATAGTATCGCTTCCGATGAAGGCGTTGCGCCCGATCTCGGTGTGATGCTTGGCCTGCCCGTCGTAGTTACAGGTCACGACCCCGGCCCCGATATTCGATCCCGATCCCACCGAGGTATCCCCGAGGTAGGCCAGATGATTGGCTTTGACCCCCTCACCCAGCCGGGAGTTCTTTACCTCGACAAAATTGCCGACGCGAGCCCCGGCGAGCAGAACCGCACCCGGCCGCAAGCGGGCAAACGGACCGATGCGACAGGAATCGCTCGCCTCCGCACCGTCGAGAACGCTGTAGGGCTCCACCGAGACGTTGTCGCCGACAGAGGAGTCGCGGATCCAGACCCCTTGATGCAGAACACAGCCGCTGCCGATCCGGGTCCGGCCCGCCAGCGAGACCTGGGGATGGATCACGGTGTCGGCACCGACCTCTACTTCCCATTCGACAGTCGTCGAGCCTGGGTCGAGGATCGTCACACCGGCCGCCATCAGCTGATCCATCTTGCGCTTCATCAGCTCACGGTGGATTCGCACCAGATCCTGTCTGTCGTTGACTCCCCATGCCTCCCTTGGGTCCGCCACGGCGAAGAGGGCCACTTTACGGCCCGCTGTGGCCGCCGCGGTCAAGGCATCCGTAAGATAGAGCTCTCCCTTGGCGTTGTCGGTTTCCAGAT
>JBAUDS010000014.1:0-1566 GCA_049678185.1 Thermoanaerobaculia bacterium | reverse complement strand
AGCGAAAGGTCAATCCCGATGTGTCCCTGAGGCCCAAAGGTGTCGTGGAGAAGTGTACGTTCTGCCATCACAGGATTCTGCGAGCGCGTGAAGAGGCGCGAGCCACCGGTCGGGAGTTGCAGGACGGTGACGTGACACCCGCCTGTGCCGAGAGTTGTCCGGCTCGAGCCATCGTGTTTGGCGATCTCGACGATCCTGGCAGCCGCGTCAGCCAGCTGGCCCGCAGTCCCCGAGCCTCCCGGCTCTACGAGGACCTGGGCACCGAACCCAAGGTGTACTACCTGGCGGTTAAGGAATGAGCATTTGGCTAGGAGGGAATCGATGACCAAGGAGGCTCATCCGCAGAGCCCAGATGTCACGGCCGCCGAGTTCGAGGACAGCGATCTTCTGCGCCCGATCGAGGAGTCCGGTGTCGGTTTCCGCGTCACCTCCAGTCTGCTGTTGCTCGTGCTTCTGTCCGGCTGGGTGATTTTTGGTCGGCAGCTGCTCTACGGGCTGGGGGTTACCGGTCTCAATCAGCCGGTGGCGTGGGGCTTCTACATCGTCAACTTCGTGTTCTTTATCGGTATCAGCCACGCCGGCACCCTGATTTCGGCCATTCTGAGGCTCTCCCAGGCAGAATGGCGGCGACCGATCACGAGGATGGCCGAGGTCATCACCGTCGTCGTGCTGGCCATCGGCGCGTTCCATCCCGTCCTCGACCTGGGCCGGCCCGAGCGGATGCTCAATATCTTCACAGCTGGCCGACTGCAATCGCCCCTGCTCTGGGACGTGAGCTCGATCAGTGCCTACTTCATGGCCTCGACGGTCTATCTGTACATACCAATGATTCCGGATATCGCGATTCTTCGCGACCGGGGGGTGTGGCCTCATTGGTTCTATACCTTTCTGGCTTGGGGTTGGCAGGGTACGCCGCGTCAGCGCCAGGTGCTCGATCGCGCGGTCAGCATCATGATGATCCTGGTCATCCCGATCGCGGTCTCGGTCCACACCGTCATCTCCTACATCTTTGCCATGACCATACAGCCGGGCTGGCACTCGACGATCTTCGGCCCCTACTTCGTGGTGGGGGCCATCTTCTCGGGCATCGCCGCCCTGCTAATGACGATGATCGTGCTGCGCAAGATCTTCCACCTCGAGCGCTATCTGAAACTGGTGCACTTCGACTACCTCTCGAGGCTCCTGTTGATCATGTCCCTGTTGTGGTTCTACTTCACTTTCTCTGAATATCTCACCGCGTTCTTCGGCCATGAGCCATCCGAGATGCGTGTTTTCTATTACAAGTTCTCCGGACCCTATGCACCTTTCTTCTGGGGGATGGTGGCCTGCAATTTCCTGATCCCGGTGCTGATTCTCAGTTTCCGTCGCACCCGGACAATTCCAGGAATATTTATTGCTTCGGTCACGGTGGTGGTCGGCATGTGGCTCGAGCGCTTGAATATCGTCGTCCCTTCGCTGGCCAATCCCCGCCTTCCCTATCCCACGGGTTTCTATATTCCCGGTATCGTGGAGTGGGCCATGTTCGTCGGTGGCATCGCCACCTGTATCCTCGGGTTTGTGCTGTTT
>JBAUDS010000013.1:0-20118 GCA_049678185.1 Thermoanaerobaculia bacterium | reverse complement strand
TCGAGCGCGGACCCGACCTCGGGGGCGAAATCAATCTCGGCCAGCATCCCCGAGAGACCGATTCTCTTGACGGCGAAGCTCGCCAGGAACTCCACCTTGGCCAGGGTGGGAGAGTGAACCTTGAAGCGTCCATAGATCGCCTGGTCGAGAGTGATGAGCGCATTCTCTTCGAGAAACTTACAGAGGTCGGTGACGCCGTCTTTCTGCTCCCACTCGAACCGGACTCCGGCCCGATAGACCGGCAGAACGTCACTCAACTCGTTTCGCCAGGTACCCACCAGCGCACACCAGATCACCTCTCCTTGGAGGGGCATGGCTCTTCTTCTCCAGCCTAGTGAGAGAGGAATTTGAAGACCCACCCGGAGGGATCGGGTGGTCTCGATCGATAGGCCGTCGACGCTTATATCGACGATCTTGGCGTCGGACGTGGCATAGAGCGATCCGTCGATCCCATCGACCTCGCGCCGGCCCAACCGGCGTCGCTCCGTGCTCATCACGGCGGCTGTCTCCCCTTATGTAAGGATCCGGAGAACGGTTCAGCATCCTCCGGAACCGAGCTTCGAGCTCGCCGATATCTCGGCGTTGGTCTTACGACACGTTGCTCGAGCTCACCATGTACTCTAGCATGAACCGACGGACCGAGTGCGGGCTGTCAAGTGAGTATCGACGAAGGAGGGACCGATGACAGACGTCATGGATCGCCCCACGGCATGGGACCTGGTGACGCAGAAGGTGCAGGCACCGGGTCTCCGCCGGCACATGCTGTCGGTGGAAGCTGCCATGCGTTTCTACGCCGACAAGCTGGATGAGGACCCGGAGGTCTGGGGGCTCGCCGGCCTACTGCATGATTTCGACTGGGAGATACATCCAACTCTGGAAGATCATCCGGCGAGGGGAGCTCCTATCCTGAGAGAAACGGGTTGTCCCGAAGTCGTCGTTCAGGCCATCCTCTCCCACAACACCGCGGGCTCCGGAGTCGAGCGCCAGCATCCGATCGACTTCGCGCTGATGGCCTGCGACGAGATCACCGGATTGATCATTGCCGCGACGCTGGTTCGACCCAGCAAGGACGTGCGCGACGTCAAGCTGAAATCAATCAAAAAGAGGTGGAAGGAGAAGGCCTTCGCCGCCGGGGTAGATCGAGAAGAGGTAGAAGAGGCCACCACCGACTTCAGCGGTGCATGCTTTCACGGCGGGTTGGAGCTCTGGGATCACGTGGCCAACGTGCTGGCCGCCATGCAGGGAGCGGCCGAGACGCTGGAGCTGGACGGCCGTCTTGCCAGCTCATGAGTAGTGCGCAGTGAGCAATGAGCAGTGAGCAGTGAGCGCTCCATCTATTCGAGCGGCTGAACTTGGATCATCTTCAACTGCACGGTAGAAACCTGGCGCATGGTCTCCACAGTCTCCGGGTCGAGGTCGTCCACCGAGAGGTCTGTCCCCTCGACACCCAGGTTCTCCTGGTCGAAAAAAAGGACCCCACCGACCCGGCGATAGTTGAAGGGTCGCCGAAATCGGAGCCCCCCCGGATTACCGGTGAAGCTGTAGGCGAACTGCTCGACCCGGCCGCTCTGCGGATCGAACCAGTACATGTACTCGTCCCCGGCATCGGTGCTGGAACCGGGTGAAAAGGTGACCTTGACCTTGTGGAGCGGACGGCCCTCCCACATCTCGACACCCAGATCCTGCTTGAATACGCTGTCGTCGTTGAGACGAAATGGCAGAAAACAGAAGTAGAGGCGCGCCACCGCCCAGTCGCGGAGACGCATCTCTTGATCGGCCGGCACCACGACCGGTGAGCCGTCCTCCCAGAGCTCGACCGACTCGTTTGTGGCTCGGACCTTCCGCTCAACGCCACGGATCCGTCCGGTGACGACGTATTCAAACAGGCCTCCGTCGACGACAGTCGACACGCCATAGCACCCAGATTTGGAGCACAGCTCGAGAACGGTCTTGCTTTCGCTGTAAAGCTCGCCCCCGTGAAACACAATCGCCTTGTCGACGATGTCGAGACTCTGGACCTTTGGTACCTCCGTCGTGGCTGCCAGGGCGGGACCGAGCACACTTAGGGCCAGAAATCCTGCGCCCCAGGTCGCAGCGGAGGTCCTCTTGCCGCGGCTGACACGAAAAGGCCTCACATCGGTTGTCTCCCTTGGTCTCATCCTGGACTCGCCTCCTTCGCCGGTCGCTCCACCATATTACTCCGTCTGTTCTCCACGGTATGGATGTGATACCCTTCACCTTCCATCGGCGGACGCTCCGCGGGCCTTCGCCGATGTGCTGCCGCATTCCGGACACACCGTCCGCCAATCGTCATGACAGAGACAACGGCCACCCAAGAAAAGCCTGACGAGCCTTCTCCCGTGACGGAAGAGCCGGCCGGCCCGGCCGCCACCGAAGCGGTGCCCGAACCGGCGACGGCCAGCCCACCAGAACCGTCTGCGGCGGCTCCACAGGAGCGTGAAGAGGTCCGACTGCTGAGGCAGGCCAAAGAGGATGGCACGCCCATCGAGGGTCGGGTTATCGGGTGGAACAACGGTGGATTCCACGTGGTGACCGAAGGGGTGACCGCCTTCTGCCCGCGCTCCGAAATGGAGCTCGGGCACTCCAAGTCGCCGGAATCCTACCTCGACAAGAGCTTTCTCTTTCGCATTCTCAAGATTCAAAAACGGGGACGCAGGGTGGTCTTGTCACGGGCCGTCGAGCTCCGGACCGAGCGCGACGAAGCGCGGGCCGAAGCCCAGAAGAAGCTGGAGCCGGGGGCTTCACTGACCGGACGAGTGGCCTCCTTGACCGATTTTGGCGCCTTTGTCGAGATCGGCGGCGGTCTACAGGGGCTGGTTCACGTCTCCGAGATCAGTCGCCAGCGGATCGAGAAACCATCGGATGTCCTCAACGTCGGCGACGAAGTCGAGGTCAAGGTGCTGCGCATGGACAAAGGGGGTAAGCGCATCTCCCTGTCCATTCGTCAGCTCCAACCGGATCCGTGGGCAGACCTCCAAAAGCGCTTCCCTCCGGGTGCCATCGTCGATGGCAAGGTCCAAAAGGCGGAGAGTTTCGGCGCCTTTGTCGAGCTCGAGCCCGGACTTGTCGGTCTGTTGCCGACGGCGGCGATGTCCATACCTCGCGAGACCTCGCCGGCACGGATCTACCATCCGGGAAAGCAGGTGCGTGTCCAGGTGGTGACGGTCGATTCCAGACGGCAGCGGATAGGTCTGGCTCTCGAAGGTTCTTCGGTCGAAGGGTCCCGCGTCGACTATCAGAGCTATGTCCGTAGCAGCAAGACGGATACCGAGCAGGGCTTCAACGCCCTTGCCGACGCTTTCCGAAAGCTTCAAGACAAGGCCTAGGTAGGGCCTGGCAGCACAGCTAATAACCCACCAGATCGCGTTCCATCTGCGCCAACAGGCGGCGATTCTCGCGCCAGCGCGGCTCATGCCGGACGTGTAGCTTGAGATATACCGGCCGCTCGAGGAACTCCTCGAGATCGATTCTGGCTGCCGTACCGATCTCCTTGATTTTGCGGCCACCCGCCCCCACCAGGATTCCCTTCTGACCTGACCGCTCGACGAGGATGGAGGCGAAGATCTCTACCCTGCCGGGTCGATCTGCTCCTCCCTCGAACTCTTCCCAGTGGTCGAGAACGACGGCGGTGGTGAACGGAAGCTCGTCCCGAGTCTGATCGAGGACCTTTTCCCGGATACGCTCGGCCACGAGATAGCGCTCGGGATGAATAGTGAGCAGCTCGGAGTCGTAGTAGGGCTCACTCTCGGGCAGGTAGCTCCATAGTAGATCGAGCAGGATGTCCGCTCCGTCCCCGGACAGAGCGCTGATGGGGACGACCTCATCGAAGATCGCTTCGTCGTCGTAGAGTTGTATCCTAGGTAGGAGAGATGGCTTTTTGACCATGTCGATCTTGTTGATGGTCACCATCTTGGTCCCCTCCGCCTGCCGCACGAGATCGAGCATGTAGCGGTCACCCGACCCGAACGCCTGGGTGGCGTCGACAATCAGACAGACAATATCGGCCTCGTTGAGTGCCGTTACCGCGCTGTGGACCATCTGGCGATTGAGACGGTGGAGAGGACGGTGAACCCCCGGCGTGTCGAAGAACACCATCTGCCCCCGCTCCTCGCTGAGGATTCCGACCAACCGATGTCTCGTGGTTTGGGGCTTGTCCGAGACGATGGCGACCTTTTCTGCCAACAGGCGGTTCATCAGGGTGGACTTGCCCGCGTTTGGTCTCCCCACCAGGGCGACCGTGCCGGCCTTCTTCTCAGGCACCCTTCTCTTCCCCGCCCGCGGCCAGCTTCTCCACCAACACCGACCGGATGCGCCGCCCATCGATGCGCTCGACCACCAGTTTCAAGCCATGGCTCTCCACAGCCTCCCCGGCGCGCGGCACCGACCCCAGGCGACCAAAGATCAGTCCGCCCACCGTTTCGAACGGTTCTTCCTCGATATCCACGTCGAATAGCTCGTCCAGGAGCTCCAACGATTCGCGTCCATCTATACGCCAACTGCCGTCGGGCAAAGCCTCCTGTATGGGCGCCGCTTCGTCGTGCTCGTCTTCAATTTCGCCCACGATCTCTTCCAGGAGATCCTCTACCGTGACGATGCCCGCCGTGCCGCCGTACTCGTCCACCACGATGGCGATCTGTTGTCTCTGCTCCTGAAATTCCCGCAGCAACTCGTTCAGCGGCTTGGTCTCGGGAACAAAATAGGGCGGCATCGCGAGGTCCTTCACCGCCATCGGGTTGGTCGACCGCTGGCCGCGGAGAAGATCTCGGATGTGCAAAACGCCGACTATGTGGTCGACCGACTCCTGATAGACCGGAATGCGCGAGTGCTTGGAAGAGAGAAACAGCTCGGCGAGCTCATCCATGTCGCTATCGACAGAGGCACAGATGATATCGATGCGCGGTGTGACGACGCTGCGCACCAGGGTGTCGCCAAAATCTATCACCCCCATGATCAGCTCTTCTTCACCGGGGTCCAGGATTCCCTCCTTGGTACCCACGTCGATAAAGGCTTCGATCTCGTCGTCCGTTACACCATCCTCGTCCTCCCGCCGCTCGACCGCCAAGGAGGGAAACAGCGGCGTGAGCACAGCCACACCCGGTAGCAGCAAGAAGAGGATGGCGCGATAGACCCCCGTCAAACGGCGAAGCGCCCGCTCGGGATCGCGCCGAACGAGCGATCGACCCATCAGTTCGCTGGCCGCCAACACGATACCGACCACGATAACGGACCAGAGTGTCACCCTCGTCGAGCCAAGAGCTAGAAACAGGGTCCGCAGTGCAAGAAAAAGTGCAAAAGGGACGATCTTGGCGACCCAGCTCAGGAGGAAGCGGAACACTTCGAAATGAGCCGGCCGGTCGTACAGCTCGAGCAGCTTGCCGCCACTCTCCTCCGCCCAATGCCGCAAACGTATCGGACCACTTCGCTCGAGCAAGATCGAGAGGACAATGGCCAGAATCGTGGCCAGGGACCAGAAGAGGACTGCGAAGCCCTGAACCGCTGTCAGCGTGCCTTCAGATCCGATCATCGACTATCCAGACAGGTCGCAGTGCAGCCTCCAATCTTTCCATGGCGCCGTCATCACTCTCGTGATCGTAGCCCAGACAGTGAATCACGCCATGTAGGAGCAGAATCTTCAGCTCGCGAAACAGATCGTGATCGCACTCGGCAGCCTGGCGGCGCGCGGTCGGTACCGAGATGACTATGTCTCCCAGGTGCCGACCCTGCGGCGTCTCCGCCCCCGGAAAGCTCAAGATGTCCGTCGTTCGATCGACACCTCTGAAATCGCGGTTGAGCGTTTGAAGCTCCTCGTCGCCGGTGAGACGAACGGCCAGCGTTCTGGCATCCGGTGCCAGCGCGCCGACCATCTCTCGGAGCCACGGCTCCAGTCTGCGCAGGGTCTCGTCAGATAACTGCCCGGTGTTCTGAAGCTCGATCTCGATGGGAGCCGTCACCCATTGCCTCGCTCAGCCTTGGCCGTTGCGCCCTTTCTCGAGCTCCTGCTTCTTGCGCTTGTCATGCCGCTCGTACGCCTTCACTACTTTCTGCACCAGCCGGTGCCGCACGACATCCCTTTCGTCGAAGCGTATGAACTCTATCCCCCCCACGCCATCCAGAACCTCCTGCGCCTCGATCAGGCCCGAGACCTTTCCGGCTGGAAGATCGATCTGCGTGATGTCGCCGTTGATCACCGCCTTGGAGTTGAAGCCTATCCGGGTCAGAAACATCTTCATCTGCTCGGTTGTCGTATTCTGCGCCTCATCCAGAATGACAAAACTGTCGTTCAGGGTACGACCTCGCATAAAGGCGATGGGTGCCACCTCGATCGTTCCTCTTTCCAGCAGCTTGGCTACCTTCTCGAAGCCGATGAGGTCGTAGAGGGCATCATAAAGCGGCCGCAAGTAGGGATTGACTTTCTCCACCAGATCGCCGGGCAGAAACCCCAGCTTCTCTCCCGCTTCGACCGCGGGGCGCGCCAGGATGATGCGCCGAACCTGCCTCTCCTTTAGTGCCGCAGCCGCCATCGCCACCGCCAGGTAGGTTTTGCCGGTGCCGGCGGGACCGATCGATATCACCAGGTCGAACTCTTCCATCGCCTTGAGATAGAGCTGCTGCCTGACGCTGCGGGGCGCCACCAGGCGACGGACGGTGGCCAGAATCCCCTCCCCCATAAAGAACTCCACTAGAGGGGTCTCGGGATCCTCCTGCACGACCCGGATGGCGGTCTCGACATCGCTGGGCTGCAGCCGGTACCCATTCTCCAGCAGAGCCGAGAGCTGAGCCAGCAGCTTCTCGACCAGAGCAGTCTTTGCCGGGTCGCCGTCTACCTGCAGGTGGTTGCCGCGGGCCATCAGGTCGACGTCGAAGGCCTTCTCGATCCTCTTCAGATTCTCGTCGCGGGTGCCAAAGAGGACCTCCAAGCCCTCTTCGGCCAGTGTCAGCTTTGGCATCTCAGGTGGATCTCGAGCGGGGGCGCTGGCTGGACCGGTAATCCCATTGCTAAAGCTAATTCTACCAGGAGTCCCGGTCGAACAGGCTCAGCTATTTGAATAGTCGTAGAAGCCGCGGCCACTCTTGCGTCCCAGCCGACCGGCGAGGACCATCTGTTTGAGCAGAGCCGGCGGTGCAAAACGCTTCTCCCTGTACTCCTCGAACATGATGTTGGCGATGAAATAAGTGGTGTCCAAGCCGACAAAGTCGAGCAGGGTCAGTGGACCCATCGGGTAGCCACAACCCAGTTGCATGGCCTTGTCGATGTCCTCGACGCTGCCGATTCCTTCCTCGAGGCCTCGGATAGCGTCCAGAAGATAGGGCACCAGCAGACGATTGACGATAAAACCCGAGTTGTCACGGCAGGAGACGGGCTCCTTCCCCAGGCTGCGGACAAACTCTTTGGTCTCCTCGAAGACCTGGTCGTCCGTCATGATCGTCCGCACCACCTCGACCAGCTTCATGACCGGAACCGGGTTGAAGAAGTGTAGACCCAGGAAGCGCTCGGTCCGGTTGGTAGCCATGGCGATCTCGGTGATGGTCAACGACGAGGTGTTGCTGGCAAATACACCCGATTTCTTGACGATTCCGTCGAGAGCCGTGTAGAGCTCGCACTTGTGCTCGAGGTTCTCGACGATCGCCTCGACGACCAGATCGCAGTCGGCAAGATCGTCCAGATCCGTTGTGCCGGTCAGCCTCCCCAGAGCCTCCTCTTTCTTGTCTGCCGCCAGCTTGCCCTTGCTGACGGCTTTGTCGAGGGAGCGCCGGATGCGATCGAGACCCTTGGCGAGGAGCTCGTCATTCACCTCTCTGGCGATCGTTTCGTAGCCCGACTTGGCGCAGATCTCGGCGATTCCCGCACCCATCAGACCACAACCGACAACACCGACCTTTTCGATCTTCATAATCGGCTCTCCTCTATCCGGGTCAGGTATGTGACTCGTGGATCCGCTATGGCCTCAGTTTGGGACGATCGATCCGCAATCGATCTCGAAGATCTCCCTTTGATCTTCACGCCCGGTCCGCCGCAACTCCAGACACACGGCCTCCGGGACGGCGAAGGGGAGTCTCTCGGCCCACTCCACGACCTTGACTCCCGGCCCCGCCAGCAGCTCGTCGAGTGCCAGTGAGGAAACATCACCGGCTTCGAGCCGGTAGAGATCGATGTGCACCAGAATCCCGGCAGCCCCCTCGTGCTCTCTGATCAAGGTAAACGACGGCGACACCACCTCGCGCGGGTCGATTCCGAGCCCGGTAGCCACCCCCTGAGTCAGAACGGTCTTTCCTGCTCCCAGATCACCCGCGAGGAGAAGAACTCCGTCGGGAGCCAGCCGATCGCCCAGTATAGCTCCAAGCGCCCGAGTCTGGTCTTCGCTCTCGGTCGTCCAGCGTTTCATTCCTGAGCCAGCAGCTCGAACGCCGCCGGGAGATGGTCGAGCAGATCGCTCGCCGAGACGGCTGTCTGTCCCACTTTCTCGGCAGCGAGATCGCCGGCCAGCCCGTGCAGGTAGACCCCAAGCTGAGCCGCAACGAGGGCTTCATACCCCTGGCCCACCAGACCCGCGACCAGACCCGTGAGCACGTCCCCCGTGCCGCCACTGGCCATCCCGGGGTTGCCGGTCGGGTTGACGAATACCTCGCCCTCGGGTGAGGCCACCAGACTTTGATGCCCCTTGAGGACAACATAGGCACCCGTTTCTCGCGCCGCCTTTTCAACCGCACCGACGCGATCGGCCTGTACCTCTGTCGACGTGGTTGCCATCAGTCTGGCCAACTCACCCGGGTGAGGGGTCAGCACGGTCTCCACTTCCCTTTTCCGCAGCTGCTGACAATGCCCCGCAAAGGCGTTGACGCCATCCGCATCGAGCACCACCGGTAAGTGCGAGTCCAGGACGATCGAGCGAATGGTCTCTTCGGTCGATGGGTCACGTCCCAATCCGGGCCCAACCGCCAGCACCTGCTTGTCGATAGAGAGGTTTTTCACCGTTCTCGCATTCTCTTCCTGCAGAGCCCCGGTCCGGGTCTGGCTCAGCGGGAAGGTCATCGACTCGACAGAGCCGAGATCGACCGTCTGCACGATTTCGTGGGGCACCGCGGCAGTGACCAGACCCGCACCGCTGCGCACTGCGCTACGTGCCGCCAGGATGGCTGCTCCCGCCTTGCCCACTCCACCAGCCACCAACAGGACATGTCCATAGTCACCTTTGTGGCTCGCAACCGGCCGCGGCATCAGGTGGATGGCCAACTCCTCGCCAACCATCAGATGGAGGTTGCCTTCCGCGCTGTCGATCAACTCGGTCGGGATGCCGAGATCGGCCACCGCGACGCGCCCCACAGCGTCTGCTGCGGGCGAGAAAATGTGAGCCACCTTGGGTGCCCCAAAAGTCACCGTGAGGTCGGCTTCTATATGGGGTCCCGGAATATCCCACCGACTGCCGCTCAAACCACTTGGCAGGTCGACGGCCAAACTCGGGAGGGTCAGTCGATTGAGCGCCTCGACCAATTCGGCGTACTGCCCTTCCAACGGGCGGGTGAGACCAATACCAAAGAGGGCATCGACCACCAGATCGAGCTCTCGTGTCGCCTCGACCGCATTGTGCAGAACGTCTTCCGGACCAATCTCCCGAATCGACAGACCTTGGTTCTGGCAGATGTTGAGCTGCACGGCCGAGTCGCCGGAGACATCCCGTCCCCCCGCCAGCAGACACAGCTCCAGGTGATAGCCCCTCACTGCCAGATGTCGCGCCAGCGCCAGCCCGTCACCTCCGTTGTTGCCCGGGCCGCAAAAGATGGCGACACCGCGAGCACTCGGATAGGTCTCGGCGATGGCGTCGGCAAGACCGATGGCGGCGTTCTCCATGAGCACCAAACTGGGTATCCCAAACTCATCGATCGCCTTGCGATCCACCTGACGCATTGATTCGGCGCTGAGAATCCTCATAACAGTTCCCTCAAACTGTCTGTGGCGAGATCCGCCGCCAAGCTCGGAGGAGTTGGATGGTCCTGGGGCAGTCACACCCACCCTTGGCGAGGCGCGATGCCAGGCGATTCAGGTCGTCGGGAGTATCCACATCCGCTCCCGTGGGCAACAGCTCACACGACAGACCGAGATCGCGACACCTGTCGCGTGTAGATGTCAAAACCCGCTCCGTGCTCCAGTCGATTCCGGCGAAAATCTCTCGGCTCAGGGTCTGCCTGGTGGTTCCGACAAGGTAGTAGCCGCCGTCTGTTGCGGGCCCCAACACCACCTCGGCACCTGCGGCCAGCTTATCGAACCCGCTGTGGATATGCGAGAGCGGCAGCTCGGGGTGATCGCTGCCGATGGCCGCCACGAAATCGTGCTCGTCTGCGGCGGCGGCCAGGCCGTGGAAGAGTCTTTCCCCGAGGTCGGCACCCTGCTGGCGAAACGCCGGCAAAGGGCCCTCTGGAAGCGGCTCCCCGGGATCGAGAGCCCAGGCGATCCTGAGAGCGAAATCCCCGGCCTCCACCCGCTCGAGAAGATCTCCAAGAAAGGCCCCGTGAAGCTCGGCCGCCTGCTCGGCTGTGAGCTCTCCGATCAGTCGGGTCTTGACCCGACCCGCAATCGCTGGCTTGGTGAAAAGGACCAGACAGCGGCTATCTGGCATGCCGGAATCATATACCGGCGGAAGCAGCTCCTCCGATCTGGTAGTCTGGAGAAGGATTGCCGGGATGCAGGGAAGTGTGGATCTGTTCGGCTAGAGTCGACTCGAGGAGACTCTCGGAGAAAGTATCCGGGAGTGGAAGGGGAAGGAGCTCACCATGACGAAGTGGGAGTATCACATCATCAACATCCGCAGCGAGAATTATCGGCTCGACCCCAATGCCGCAGGGGAGCTCACTGCCCTCGGTGAAGAGGGCTGGGAGCTGATCTCGATCACCTCGGTGAATTTCAAGAGCGGCGCCACCGACAACATCGCCATGGTGTTCAAGCGCCCCAAGGCCGACTGAGGCGATCTCAGTCCTAGTCTTTGAGGCTCTTGCGGCCCTTGAAGGCCCAGGCCAGGGCCACGCCGGCGGCCAGCGCCATCACCGGCAGGGCCCAACCTCGGCTCCATCGCGGCTCGCCTCCGACTTCCCGCCCCAGCGACTGGCGGAGCCGTAGCCACTGCCGCTCGAACTCCAATCGTGACTCGTCGAGGTCCCGGCTACTACTCACTCTTCAATCTCCTTGCTGCTCACCCCCGACCCGAGACCATCCCTCTCGCCGGAGGTGCCGTCGAGAACCCGATCCTGCCACCAGTCGAGGTGATCGGTAACTCGTCGACGCACCGTCTCCGTCGGTTTTTCCACCTCACGGAGCTTGCTCTTCGCCAGCAACCACAGAATCCAGACGACAACCAACAGCAGCACAAAGACAATCAGCGCCGCACCCCACCGCGGCAGCCACAGGGCCAGCAACTCGATCGAGAAGTAGCCCAGGGCCCCAACGGCCCAGAAGATCACAAATGCGGCTGCCACAAACAAACCGACGGCCCGAGCCAGGCTGGCCCCCGAGTCGGCCAGATCCGAACCCAGGGCATCAATCTCGGAGCGTAGTAGGTCGGTCCCGGCCTGACCCAGTGAACGGAGAAGCCCGAGCCAGCCGTTGTTGTCTTTTCTCATCCCCCTCCCACCATCACGGCCTGGGTGACAAAGGAACCCTCGGCTCCGAATTCATCCCAAAGACCCACGGCGACTCGGTGTAGCCCGGACCGCATCAGCATTTTGTTCTGGAAGACGTACGGTCCCTCCCGCGCAACGTCGATTTCGTCATTGGAAATCTTTAATGGCAATGGGTACTCCTGAACCTCAGAGACCCAACCTTTCTCGTCCATGGCCCCGAAATAGAGCTTTAGGCGACCTTCGTGGAACTGATCGCGGGATACCAGAACGATCTTGTCTAGCCGAATACCCACGACAATCGGCACCTCCCACTGGTTTTTCGCGACCGAGGCCCCCTGCCCAAGACGGACCTTCAGATCTAGGGGGTTACTGCCGAAGCCGAACCGCAGGCTGGAGAGTGTCCCCTCCTCCATCCGGGTGTAGAGGGGCTTGTCCCTATAGCCCTCGCGGTGTCGCACCCTCAATCCCTTGCGATTGACCTTCACCTCGATCTTGTAATACCGGCCGCTGCCACCGTGCCCTGGGGTGTAGCCCAACGAGTAGTAGGTTTCAAAGTCGCTGGCGACGCGATCGAGACCCGGTCCCACGTCGTTGGTGTTGTAGATGGCCTGGCCTCCGGTCTCCTCGGCGAGCATTCGCAGGGGTGCCTGAATATTGTGGACATAAACCGACTCGCCGATACTCTGCACCCCATCGCGTCCGACCGATGCCTGTTGTGCGGTGTAGGTCTGAGGCACCCGCAGACCAGAGGCGTCGATGGTGTAGTAGGTGACCCGGTTGGAGTTGGCCAGGGCAACCAGCTCCATAAACCGCCTCGAGGCGTCGAACTCCCGAGCGGTTGACAGGACACCACTGTCGTCGCTGAACTTCTCGTTGATCATGTGAAAGAGATCCTCTCCCGGCACCATCGGCAGCCCATCACTGACGTAGAGGATCGCCTTGCGGCCGGGGAGCCCTGCCAGCCAGTTGAGAATCTCTTTGAGGGCGTCTATCGAAAAGCTCAGGTCGTTGAAGGCCGACTCGGCGTACTGGCGTGCCCGCCAAGTGACCTCTCTCGAGCTCTGGGCCTCTTCGATTGCCTCCACGACATCACGCCGGTCCGAGTCGGCCTGAACACCAAATCCCGAGAGCGACTCGAGCTCGAAGAGCGAACTCGCAATGAGCTGGGAGTCGCTGGTGAACTTGCGGCGAACGTGGAGCGATCGATCGTAGGAGACGAGCATGACCCGGTCGTCGCGGCTCAGCTTGCTCTGGAGGAACTCGCGCAGCCGACGAAAGACCCGGTTCCGGTTGAAGGGCCGAATGTTGAAATTGTCGACATAGATCACCAGGTGGAGACGCTGGTCCTCCGGCACCGTGAAGATCTCCGGCTGAGGAGCCACTGGTGGTGCAGGCCCCTGTGCTGCGCGATCATTTGGCTTTGAGGGAGCCGGGGCCGTCTGCGATCGGCCATCCTCAATCACAGAGAAATTGGAGATCACGACCGGTCTCCCATTCTCGAAAACTTCGAAATCCTCTTTCGTCAGGCCCTTGATCGGATTCCCCTTCTTGTCGGTCACATGGACGTCGACATTGACGACGGTAACCTCGACCGTCTCGAAGTACATGTCGTCCTGGCCCAGGTCGGTCGCCTCCTGGGCCGGGTCGATCACCTCCTGGGCCGCAGCGGGCGCCGACGCCAGAAGCAAGGCAGCGATGAGAATCAGCAGTGCTCTATTCATGAGTCGTCGATCCTGGTTGTCGATCTCGAATTGATGGGCTACTTGGGTGGTGTCTCCGGCGAGATCTCGGTTGTGGCGGAGAGAATCCTACCACTTGCCCGATCGTAGATCGCCACCACGGCGCGGTGGGGATACCGCCTGAGCTTCAAGCTCGTTTCAAAGCGGGAAACAGCGCCTTTCTTGGGGGGCGAGTCGGCCTGGATCACGAGTGGCACCACCGGAATCTCGGCACCCCGGCCCTGGTCGTCGCGAACCGCCACGCGCAGCTCCAACTCGGCCACCTGCCCATTTTCGGCCGGCAGGAAGATCACCTCATCGAGAGGGATGACCACGGTGAGCGGCACCTGCATCTTCTTTCGACCCGCCTTGCTTGGCTGGCCCATAGCCACCTGAAGGTTCCCGTGCCCCGGCGGGCTGCCGAACAGGAGTGTGCTCTCCACCGCCATGGTCACGTCGCGTTCGCGGGAGGAGTCGAGGAATCCGGCTCGCGAGCGCACCTTGAATCCCGGCGTCCGCACTTGGACATCTATGTCGTGGCGTTGGTTGTCCCAACCTCTGGTCGGGGTGAATCCGAGCCAGTAGTACGAACGAGTATCCGCCACCGCCCCCTCGAATGCCGCTAGCCTGCGGGCATCGATAAACGCTTCACCGCCGGTTTCGTCAGCAAGAAAATGCAAGCTGTAATGCAGCTCCTGCCGACGTTGAAAGACGCTATCAGCCACTGCCACTTGGGGTATGGCGCCGAAGTCTGCTCTGCTAAATTCGGCTGCGTTCGACACCGTAGCCTCGGCCAGGCGGTCGGCAAACCCCGGAACGTCGACCGGGTAGAGAGTGTAGCCGAGCAGGTTGGCGGCGTCGGTCAAGGGTTGAAACAGCTCGGCGCCCTGCACGGTGCCGCTCTCCAGTATCAACCAGTTGAAGGGACTGGTCAGAAAGGACACCGGCAGGTAGGGCCAACCCCCCGAATAGAGCATCATCACTTTGCGACCGGGCGGCTGAGCAAAGCTGCGCAGGGTCGCCGTGGCCGCCGCGACCGACATCTCCACGTGCTCGGTGAGTTGATCGAGGTAGAAGCGCTCGGACGGGGACAGGTCGTTGACAAAGAACGTCTGAGCCCGAGCGTCGAACTGCCCGGCCCGGAGCTGGGTACTGACATTGAGGAGGCGATCGAAATTGTACTGTCGCTGCTCCGCCAGCCGTTGGATACCGTGAGTCGGCCGCTCGCGGGCCTTTTTCAAAACGCGGGTCAAGGCGGGAACCGAGTTGGTCCAGGTGGACAACATCTCCAGATCCCGGCCGTTGAAGGCCACGATCGCCATCCGATCTTCGGGACCGAGCCGCGGCAGCTCGGCCTCCAGGGCCTCCAGAACCGCATCGCGATCGGGGGGCAGGGAGAAGAGCTCGTCAATAAAGACCAGATAGCTGGTGCTCACCGGACTGCCCGGAACCACGGCCGGGATCTCCGCGATACCGGCAATCTCTTGCGACGGTGGAACCTCGGCGGCCACGCCACCGCGCACTTCGGTGAAATAGTCGACCGCCACTTCCTCGCCATCGACCTCGAGGATGAAGTTGTCCGGTCCGAGCCCCCGCACCGGTACGCCATCCTTGTCGGTGACTACGACTTCCAGATTCACTACCCGCACATCCAACACCTCGGTGAAGACTCCGGGGAGCGGACTGGGAGACGACTGGGCCAAAACGGCAGGCGCGGCCGTCAGCAGCAAGGCAAGAAAGGTCGACAGAGATCGAGCTAGATGACTCATGGCATCCTCTTGATGGCGGATTACGGCCAACAGCTGAGACGCTGGAAGCCGCTTGACGCCTTCACCATGCAAGCGCTGTGCCCTGTGGAAATCCCGCCAAGGGTCGATGGCAGCGCTCTCATCTCAGGAATCGACGGTTGCAGCCGGCGCGGGTGTCCCAGAAATCCCCAACCGGTGTACCAGATGGTGGACGATCCTGGCCCCGTGGTCACGGGAGTTCTCGATAAAGATCTGATCGGTCCGCGCACCCGCCTGCAGAGTTCCGGCCACATAGAGTCCGGGAACGTTGCTCTCGCAGGTGTCGGGATCGAAGCTGGGGATGAGAGTCTCGGGGTCGATCTCGACCCCACACCTTGTTTGCAGAGAGACGTCGGGGGTATAGCCGATGAGCACATAGGCGTAGTTGGTTGGCAACCGCTCGCTCCCTTGCGGGCCGCGGAGGTCTATCCCACCGGTCTCGAAGCCCACTACCTGGCTGTCGAACCGGGCCTCGATCGAGCCCTCGGCGATCCGGTTCTCCACATCCGGCTTCAACCAGTACTTGACCGAGCCTCGCACCTGCGAGCCGCGGTGAACCAGTGTCACCTCGGCGCCATTCCTCCACAGATCCAAAGCCGTCTCCACCGCCGTGTTCCCTCCCCCGACCACCGCGACACGGTCGCCGTAGTGCTCGTAGGGCTCCCGATAGCGACTCCTGACCCAGGGAAGATCTTCTCCCGGGACTCCGAGCCGGCGTGGGTTGTGGAAGTAGCCCGTGGCCAGCGCCACGGCGCGCGCCGATCGGAGCCGCTCCTCTTCCCCTCTGCGGGTGTCCACCTCGAAGAGCTCGCCCTGTCGCCGCACTCGGGTCACCTCCTCGCGCAGGGCCAACGGCAGACGGTATTTGCTGACCACCGCCTGGTAGTAGACCAAGGCCTGTCGACGGGTCGGCTTGTCCTCCGGGATCGCAAATGGCACATCCGCGATCTCGAGCAGATCACGGGTGGTAAAAAAGCTCATATAGGTCGGAAACCCCAGGAGATTGCCGACCAGCGGGCCACGATCCATCAACAGGACGCTGAGGCCCGCTTTGCGAGCCTCGGCACCGATGGCAATCCCCGTGGGACCCGCTCCCACGATCAACAGATCCAGGATTTCGTCGACGTCAACCATGCTGTCCTGTTTGTTTCATTCAAGGCGGCGGTCGTCGGCCGACCACTTCATCCACACGGCGAACAAGAATCCCAGGACCACCAGGCTCAGAATCTGGGCCAGGGTGAGGGCGCCGAACAAGTGATCGTCCTTGGCGCGGAGGAACTCGACCGCGAATCTCTCCAGGGCCAAGAGACCAAAGACCACAAGCGCCGTCGAACCCGGACGTATGCCTCGACGCAGCAACCACATACCAAACAGCCAGATTCCCAGGCATGCCAGGGTCTCGTAGAGCTGTGTGGGATGGACGGCGATCAGCTGTTGATCGGGGAAGACGTCCGGAATCTGTGCCTGATACTCGGAGCGCATAAAGCCTGCAGTCGTCGGACCCGGAAGACCGTGAGGGAAGCGGACCCCCCAGGGCAGGCTCGTTGGCATCCCGTAGTCATCACCGACCAGGAAACAGCCGATCCGTCCGATGGCATAGCCGAGCGCCAGCGACGGTGCTATCACGTCCGCGGTGGCGCGCACCGGCAAGCCACGACGAGTGCCGACCCAGTAG
Organism: Thermoanaerobaculia bacterium; assembly: GCA_049678185.1. GTDB lineage: Bacteria > Acidobacteriota > Thermoanaerobaculia > Multivoradales > JAHEKO01 > M0029. The sequence continues at coordinate 3,307 of JBAUDS010000013.1, read as the reverse complement.
ACCACCAGCGTCGCCAGGATGAAACCTCCATACCAGACAAGACCAGTGCGCTGAAATACCAGTCGCCAGTCGCTGTAGAGAATGGCGTAATAGATCTTGGCTCCAGCGATGCCGCCAAAGCCGCCGGCCAGCATGATGGCACCGGCATCCTCCTCATCGCCGATACCCAGAGACTTGAGTCCCCGCCTCAGCTGCCAGTAGGCCGCCAGAAACGCCAACGCCATCATCACCCCGAACGGGCTGATAGATACAGGACCGATATGAAAAAGCTCTCGAATCATGCCTTATTTCGGAAAAGTGTGCTTGGGAGATAGCCGCAGCTCACCATCAGATCTCGACTCGCAGCGGCTCCCTTTCCAGGCCGCACCTATCGTAACATTGCCCGCATGGCGTCGCCTCAAACCAGGCTGATCGAATACCTTCCCAGCAGTCAGCGCCAGAGGCTGCTTCTACGCCTCATGCGGCAGCCGGCCGGGCGACAGTTGAGGCACGCGCTGGGCAAGGTCCATCCGGCCGACATCGCCCAGCTCTTTCCGCTGCTCCGTCCAGAAGAGCAACTCCACGTGCTGGAGATTCTCTTCGAGCAGCGGCTGGCGGCCAGCACTCTCAGCGAGTTGGACCCGGATATCCAACGGCAGCTACTGGGCGAAATCTCGGACCAGAAGCTCGCCGTCATCCTGGGTCGCCTGCCTGCCGACGACGCCGTGGACCTGCTGGAGGGCCTCGAGGAGGAGAGACGAGAAGAGCTGCTGACATCTCTGGAAAAGCCCCTGGCCGCTCGACTCAGGAATCTGATGGTCCACGGGGGCACCACCGCCGGGGGCATGATGAACCCCGACGCCTTCTTTTTTCGCGCCGACCAGACCGTGGCACACACACTGGAGGCGATTCGCGAGATCGCCGAGGGGCGCCGCCTGTTCTACCTCTACGTCACCGATGACCGGGGACATCTCATCGGTCTGGCCAATCTCTGGCGTCTGCTGACCGCCGATCCTGAGAGCGTTCTGCGAGACATCATGAGCACCGACGTGATCTCGGTCAAGACCGACACGCCACAGGAGGAGGTGGCTCGCGTTTTCTCACGCTACGACCTGCTGATGATGCCGGTCCTGGACGAGGACGGGCGCCTGGTGGGGGTGATCACCGTCGACGATGTCATCGACGTCATCGAGGAGGAGGCGAGCACCGATCTCTACCGGCTGGGCAATCTGCCGGCGCAGGAGGGGCTGGGAGTGCCGCTCGCCCGCTCACTGCGCCTACGGCTGCCCTGGCTGCTGGTCAATCTGGCCACGGCGCTGCCGGCCGCCGCCCTGGTTGCACTCTTCGCACAATCCCTGGCCAAGTACGTCGTGCTGGCGGCCTTCCTGCCGGTTTTGATCGCCATGGGGGGATATGCGGGGACCCAGACCCTGACCGTCATGGTGGCCGGCCTGGCCACGGGCAACATGGACCTCAGACGCTCCCGCCAGGTCGTAGCACAACAGACTCTCATCGGTCTGGCAAACGGATTGGCTACCGGCGCGGTCCTCGCCGTCGTCGCCTGGGTTTGGGAGCGGAGCTTGCCGCTGTCCGCCATCCTCCTGCTGGCGCAGACCGCCAACACTCTGGTGGCCGGGTTTCTGGGGGCGTCGATACCCCTGGCGCTGCACCGTCTCGATCTCGACCCCGCTCTGGGCAGCCCCATCTTCGTCACCGCCGCCGTCAATCTGGCGGGACTCGGCTGTTTTCTCGGGCTCGCCGCGCTGCTGATCGAACGGCTGGTGTAGGCGAGAAAAGCTAGGGCTCTGAACGGTCGTTTAGAGTCCAATCGTAGTCCAGGTAACGAATTTTTGGCTCTCGCTGGCGGATCTTCTCGGCCAGATCGGGCGGCAGGTTGGGCAGCAGCCAACCCAACACCTTGCCCCGGGCAAAGAAGGCCGCCACGGTGCTGCCCCCGGTGAAGTCCCCCGCGTACCATTTGAAGATCGAGGAGAGCCACAGCGTATTGGCCTCCTCGTCGTAGCGCAGACCCTTGGTGGGGCTTGCCAGGAATCCTCGCATGGCATCGTCGAGTTGGCGGTCGATCTCCTCCCCGCGGTAGGGCTCTCCACGTAGGTCGGGACAACTGGTCGAGGCACAGACCACCGCAAAGTGGACCCGAGGATCACCCAGATCCCGGGCCCGGGTCTCGATCTCGTCCAGAGTCAGAGCCTCGCCGGCGACGGTGAACTGGAGCTCACCGAAGATCCCGTCTATCTCCCGCACCGACTGGATACCGGGATAGTGCTCGAGCACATAGTGCACCATGACCGCGTTGTAGGCGTTTGACCAGAAGGCCTTCTGGTCGGTTTCTGTCCAGTCGGCCGGCTCTGCCCCCGCGAGGCCGGCGAGGTAGCGCTCGAGATCGTCCTGATCCGACTCGAGACCGGCATAGTCGAGCCCGCCGGGACGGTGGTAGCTGCTTAGGACCCTGGCCCAGGCCTCCACCTCGGGGCTTCCCTCTCCCCGGCTATCGGCCTGTGACGATCCTTCTACGCATGCCGGGCAGAGAAGGACCAGCGACACCAGAAGAATTACCCCAGAGCCGACTCTCGACCTGCTCGTCCTCGACCTGGCACCGATCAAACCGTTCATCTTTCCTTTCTCCAGCGATAGACTCGCTCCACCTACCCGGCGCTCGACTCAACTATACGACTAGAATCTCGCCGCGGTCTTGTCGAGCGCAGCCTAGCAGCCAAAGTGCCGCCACCGACCATGAGCCAACCCGATCCGTCGTCCCGCTTCTCCGCCGCCACACCCGCCTTTTTGGATCGGCTGGCACAGATCGTGGGCGACAAGGGGCTTCTCACCGACGCCGTCGCTTTGGATGGCTACGGCCGCGATGAGACTGAAGACCTGTACTTCCAGCCGGAAGCGGTGGTGCTGCCCCGGGACACAAAACAGGTCTCCCAGGTGTTGGCCCGGGCCAACGAGAATCGGGTGCCGGTGACCCCGCGGGGCGCCGGCACCGGGCTGTCGGGTGGGGCGCTCCCCGTCTACCGGGGTCTGGTGCTGTCGCTGGAGCGCCTCGATCGGATCCGGTCGATCGACACCGAGAACCTGATCGCCGAGGCCGAGGCCGGCGTGGTCACCGCCGAGCTCCAGCGCCAAGTCGACGAGCAGGGTCTTCTCTACCCACCGGACCCCGCAAGTCGTGAGACCTGTCAGCTCGGTGGCAACATCGCCGAGGACTCGGCGGGGCCCCGCTGCTGTCTCTACGGCTCGACTCGCCGCTGGGTCATGGGCCTCGAGGCGGTCAAGCCGGACGGCACCATCCTGGAGACGGGGA
>JBAUDS010000012.1:0-24295 GCA_049678185.1 Thermoanaerobaculia bacterium | reverse complement strand
GCACCGGTCAGCATGAGAGCCTGAGCTCGTTCAATGTCGAGCGGGCGTCCGGTATCGACTGGTGGCCGTTCGAGGACTTCTGGTTCGAGAGCTCCAAGGGCCGGCGGATCCACAGCTGGTTGGTGCTGCCGCCGAGCTTCGACGAGGGCAAAAAGTACCCTCTGGTGCTGGCGATCCACGGTGGTCCTCACAGTACCTGGCTCGACGCCGGGCATGTCCGTTGGCATCCGCAGCTGATGGCCTCTCCCGGCTATGTGGTGCTGCTGACCGACTACACCGGTTCGGTCGGGTATGGCGAGGAGTTCGCGCGCCTGATCCAGGGCGACCCGCTGCGGACCCCGGGCCAGGAGCTCGAAGAGGCCGCCGACGAGGTCATCCGCCGCTTCTCCTTTGTCGACACCACACGGCAGGCGGCCCTGGGGGCCAGCTACGGCGGCCACCTGGTCAATTGGCTACAGGCCACGACGACCCGGTTCAAGTGTCTGGTCGGTCACGCCGGGCTCATCTCGCTCGAGGGTCAGTGGTCCACCAGCGACTCCATCTTCCACCGCGAGATCAACAACGGTGGTCCGCCCTGGGAAGGCAGCACGATCTGGCGCGATCAGAGCCCGGCGACCTATGCCGGCGACTTCCAGACCCCGATCCTGCTGACCATCGGCGAGAAGGACTATCGGGTGCCACTCAATCAGACCCTGGGTGCCTGGGCCTATGTCCAGCGGATGCACATACCCAGCCGGTTGATCGTCTTTCACGACGCCAACCACTGGATCATGAAGGGGCCCGACGCCAAGTTCTTCTGGGACGAGGTCTTTGCCTGGCTGGACGCGTATCTGGGCGAGCAAACCGAAAGCTAGGGGAATGTATTAACGAAGCGGCCGGCCTCCGTGCCGGCGGCCGGCACCGTTATTCCGACTTCCGCCACCCGCCCCGATGGGTGGTTCGCTTTTCCCGCGGCTCTGCTACCTTGGGCGTAGTCTGGGTCGTGCTGACCCTCTAGGGAGGCCTTGCCATGAGCGTACAGCCGCGGGTGTCCTGGTTCGAGGAAGAGGTCAGGAGTCGAATCGTCGCGGAGGCGATGACGATCCTGGAAGAGATCGGTGTCTTTGTCGAGAACAAAGAGGCGTTGGCGCTTCTGGATGGCGCTGGGGCCCGGATCGACAAGGGCTCGGGCAGAGTTCTCATTCCCTCGAGTGTCATCGAGAAGGCATTGGAGACCGCGCCCGGCCGTATCCGGGTCTATAACCGCTTCGGCAAGGTGGCGATGGATCTGGGTGAGGATCGGGTTCACTTCAACCCGGGCTCGGCGGCGCTCCGTGTCTACGACTTTGCGGAGCAGAGAGCGCGGACACCGGTTACCGCCGATGTGGTCGCTTTTGCCACGCTGACCGATGCGCTCCCCAATTACGCCGCTCAGAGCACCGGTGTCATCCCGGGTGACGTTCCCGAGATGCTGGCCGACCGCTACCGGCTCTATCTCGGGCTGCTGTTCTCGTCCAAGCCGATCGTCACCGGCACTTTTGAGAAACAGTCCTTCGAGGTGATGCATGCGATGCTCTCGGCGGTCGCCGGCGACGCCGATCGGCTGCGTGAGCGGCCCCTGGCCATCTTCGACTGCTGCCCCTCGCCGCCGCTTATCTGGAGCGATCTCACGGCCCAGGCGCTGATCGACAGTGCCCGCACCGGTCTGCCGGCCGAGCTGGTGTCGATGCCGCTGACCGGGGCCACGTCGCCGGTGACTCTTGCCGGGGCGGTGACCCAGCACTGCGCCGAGAACCTGAGCGGCATCGCCATCCACCAGCTGGCCAATCCCGGGTCGCCGATCATCTATGGCGGCTCGCCGGCCTGTTTCGACATGCGCAAGGGCACCACTCCCATGGGTGCGGTCGAGACCCAGATGATCGACGGTGCCTATGCCGAGATCGGCAAGCATCTGGGCCTGCCGACTCACGCCTATATGGGGCTGAGCGACTCGAAAGTAGTCGACTACCAGGCAGGGATGGAAAGCGCCATGGGTGCCACCCTGGCGGCGGTGAGCGGAGTCAACAACGTCTCGGGACCAGGGATGCACGACTTCGAGTCCTGCCAGAGTCTGGAGAAGCTGGTCCTGGACCACGAGATCTGCGGTCTGACCCTGCGGCTGACCCGCGGCATCGAGCTGCGGGACGACCCGATCGCCCTGCCTATCCTCGCCGAGGGCATTGAGACAAAGGAGTTCCTGTCGCTCTCTCACACCTCCAAGTGGTTCCGGGAGGAGGCCTACTTTCCCGACGAGGTCATCGACCGGGCCACCCTGGGCGAGTGGGAGGAGTTGGGACACAAGAGTGCGGCGGTGAGGGCCAGCGAGCGGGTCAAGAAAATCCTCTCCTCACACGAGACCGCGCCGCTCGACGCCTCGGTGAGGGAGTATCTCCAGGAGCTCATGGGCAACGAGGCTCGCAAGGCCGGTATCGAGGAGCTCCCCGGCCTGCCATCACGGGTTTCGGAGCTCAGCGCGGTCTGAAAAGAAACCGTGACAAACGGCCTGAAACCTGCTAGGGTTTCGATTAGTAAGGCAGATCGCTGTTGATCTGTCAGTGCAGTCGCGGGTAACCAAGAAGGGACCTGACAGACAATTTCAGGTCTCTTTTTTGTGTAGCGAGACAGCCGTAACCGCGAAACATCGGTAGGCAAGAACGCAAACACAACCCGCCAGCAACCGGGGTCGGAGGGCAAGATAGAACGTCTTCGACTTCACATTTTTGAAGGAGTAGCAGCATGGGTACCACAGGAACAGTAAAATGGTTCAACGACACCAAAGGCTATGGCTTTATCACCCTCGATGATGGCTCGAAGGATTGCTTCGTGCATCACACTGCCATTCAGGGTGACGGCTTCAAGAGCCTCAACGAAGGTGACCGTGTCCAGTTCGAGATCGTCCAGGGCCAGAAGGGCCCGGCGGCCGAGAACGTGACACGACTCGAAGAGTGAACCGTTAACATCAAAGCTGTATCCACTGGGAGCCACCTCGACAAGAGGTGGCTCCTTTGTTTTTGCCCCGCGCCGACCGGGGCCCATGAAGCGGCCGGCCTCCGTGGCCGGCCGATGGCTATTCGGAAGTGGCGCTACTCGAACTGACTTTAACGGCGGGGTCGGGATCGCCGAAGTCGAACAAAACCACCTTCTCGCCCCGCTCGGCGATTTGCTTCTCAATGAGCTCGACCAGCTTCTGCCGTCGGCTCAACAGCGCTTCGATCTCGTTCGACTTCATGTAGGGCGCCATCCGCTCTTCGACCTCCGCATCGTCCCAGTCGGCACGGATCCCCTTCCACAGACCGCGGGAGCAGCGGACAACGATCTCGGGGTAGGGTAGGGCCTTGTCGCGCCCGAATGACCGGGTGTGATCGATCAGCCACAGGTTCCAGCTCGAGTCCACCAGCATGTTGCCCTGATTGCGATCGATGTTGTTGATGAGGTTGTCAAAGACGCGCATGTCGGCGTAGTACTGGTTCCACAGGTTGTAGTCGGGGGGCTCGAGCTCCTGTTCCACCCGCATCTGTTCGGTCATGGCGTTCTCGATCCACAGCTGGGCCGATCCCCGATCGCCCGCCGATTGGCGCAGGACCGTCGGTGGGACATTCTTCATCCCGAGCATCCGACTCATTTCGTAGGCGGCCGCCTGATTCAGGAAGCTGTCGCGCAGGTACATGACGACGTTGTCGTTTTTGAGGCGCTTGACCTCCTGCTCGTTGCGGTCGATGTCGTGAAAGACGGCGCGTGCCTCGATCCCGCCCTTTGAGAGGTGGATCCTCTTGGCTTTGGTGATCCCTACGGACAGGGGTTTGGAGGAGATCTCCTCGGCAGTGCGCAGATACGCCAGCATCTCCTCGGCGCTTTGGAAGGGCAGGGGCTTCTTGTCGGCGCCCAGCCAGACAAAGGCCGGCTCGTCAACGGTCTGAGCCGCCGATAGCAGCGGCAGTGTCGCCAGACAGCTCAAGCCGATCAACAAAGAAGCACGATCAACTCGCATGGATCACCCCCGAATATCCAGTTCAATCAAGGAAGAAACCTCCCATACCCGGAACGGGCTTGGTACCAACCGCCTCATACCGCCGAGTACGTGAAGAGGAGGGCGGTGGTTTCCGCCCTCCCGCCCCTCGGTATTCGACCAGCGCCGATCGAGGCCCGTCTATGTCCCTGATTTTACCCGAAGCGGCCGGTCCCCCTGCCGGCCGTTCTCGATCAATGACTGATCGCCAGCAGCCGATCCAGATAGCGGGACCGCATCTGGCGTTTGGCCAGCGCCTGCTTGACCGGGGGCAGCTCGAGGATGACGCCCAGGATCGCCGCCATCGCCCGATGGCTCGCCAGCGCCTGGTTGTCGAAGATCAGATTCTGGAGCTTTCCCCGCTCGACCGCCATCATCACCGTGCGGTGGGTCGAATTTACGGGTGTGATGACCCGCTCTCCCCGCGGTTGCAGGCGGATGGCTTCCCGGCTGCAATTGCGCACACAGACTCCGCAGCCCAGACAGATACTCTCGTCCAGCTTGGCCCGGCGCAGCTTGGGGTAGCGGGGGTCGTCGACCGACACCATCGACATCGCCTCGACCGGACAGACATTGACGCATTTGGCGCAACCGTTACAGAGCCCACCGTCCAGCTCGGGCAAATAGTTCGAGGTATGGATCGGGTTCATGACCCCAAACCGGCGTGCCGCAATCATCGCCTCGCAACAACAGCCGCAGCAGTTGCAGATGAAGTTGACCCGCCGCTGGACGTTCTCGCCAAACTGGACCAGGTTTCTCTCCTGGGCCTGCTGCAAGAGATCGAGCCCCTCGGCGACCTCGAGCTCACGGGCAAACCCGTGCTTGATCAGAGAAGCGGCGGATTTGTTGAAAGTCATGCAGATCTGCATCGGTGCGTCACAGGCGCGATCCATGTGCTCCATCTTGTGTCGGCAGTAGCACATGCCGACACCACGGTGAGAGGCGGTCTTGATGACTTCGCTCGCCCGTTCGTAGTCCAGGACCTGGAGTCCGTTGTCGTTTGGCAGGACGGCTTCCTGGACAAAGGCGCGACCGAGCTGGGTCTGCCCGTCGGTGAAGAGTGCCTTGATGAAGTCCTCTTCCTCGTTGAGGTATTGATACAAGAGCTCGGAAAGTACCTTTTGGTCGAGATCGCCCCGTACCCGCATCAATGAAAACTCGAAGAAGCCGGCCATGGGTGGTGGCAGGACGAAGAACTGCTCCCCTTTGCGGTGCTCGACGTCGAGGAGTATCGCCCGGCCGGCGAGCTCCTCGAGCACCTTACGGGCTTCGACCTCCGGCATGCTCCAGGCGCGAGCTGCCTGTTCACAGGTGAAGGGCCGGATCGGCAACAGCGCCACCAACCCGGCCTCCCGCTCGCTAAACAACATCGCGAGGATGCCATGAAGCACCTCCGACGGTGGCGCCCCTTGCGGGTGGCGATTCAGCCGGTCGACAAGCTGTCCGTAGCCCGATTTGACGGTGTGATGTGCCATCCCAGCCCCCACTGGAAAGCAAAAGCCGGAGAAACAGCACAACTAGTCTGCAGGGAACGCCGCCCTGGCGCCACACCCATTCGGGTAGCCGATGACCCACCCGCCGGTGAAATCGCCTTACTGCTGCACGTTGGTAATCGAAACGTCAGGCTTCAGCTGCCAGCCCTTGTCTTTGCCGCTGTTGCCGCCCTTCTTCTTGAGCGACTTGTCAGCATCGAAGTCGATGGTGATCGTGGTGTTGTTATCGACCTCGAAGGGTCCACCGGCGACCTTGAACTTGGCGCTCGGTATCTGGAGCACGGACTCGGTCAGCAAGCAGTTCGTGTTGGTGGGATCGGTGGGGTCCTTCTCGATGACGTAGCTTCGACTCTCGTCGAGAAGGATCTCGATGAACTGATATCGAGTCTGGTCGACCTCAAAGGGACCAAGAACCGCAGCTGCACCATCCTGGAGCAACAGTAGATCGAATTCGCCGAGCTCGGTGCCGAGTCGCATCTGCGGTTGCCCCTCGGGCTTGACCCGCAGATCTTTGATGAAGACGACCAACTCGCAGAGCTCATCGGTGGGCGCATCGATCATCAAGATCTGGAGAGTTCCACTCGAAGGGGAGATGACACCGGTTCCTCCGCCCGCCGCGGCGGAGTCACCGGCCGGGTCCGTGGGACTGCTGCCGCTGTTACAGCTCGTAACAGAAAACACCACGGCGGCGCAAAATCCGATCGAAGCAATGATTCTCACGGTTTTCTGGCAACTCTGATTCTTCATGGCTACCTCCCGTGTCAGTCCTGGTGACAAATCTTGTAGATACACCTCGACTGTTACACCGCGACCGCCCAATATTCGCTGGCTATCCCTTCGGCCGGCGAGTCAGCAGTCGGACGTCATTCAAATAGAGCAAATTCTGCGCCAGCCACGGCCGGGATGGCGCTCGCGCTGGGGGAATTCTCAGCGTGGAGAACAACTGCCGGGATGGTTGTCAGTACTCGCGGTTGCGGATTTGCACGAGAACGTCGGAGCGCCCCCCACACTGCGCCCCATCACCGGCCACCAGCCGAAAATCCTCGCAAATGCTCGCCACGACCGCTTTGGTGTCTTTGTAACTCCGATAGAAGATGCGCTCGACGCCGCCGTGGCCCTGGCAATCTTCCCAAGCCTCCATCAGTCGCGAAAGTTGAAAGCGACCACTGATCTGAGCGTTGCTGCCGTCGACGCAGGTCGCCTCGAGCTTCTTTCCCCCGGCCACGGCGGCGGCCTTGATGTAGTCGGAGACCAGGGTCCCGTCTCTCGAGATCTGTGGGTCCTCAAAGCGGATCTGGGTGCCACCGGTGACTCTGATCGCCACCGGCTCCGCGCTGGAGACGTCGAGGTCGTTTTGGTAAATGATCAGGGTCGTCCCGGCCTCGAGCTCGATGTCGTCGAGGGCACCGAGGTCACTCCCTGCAGCGAGACGAATCGCCCAAATGTGTCCTTCGCTCAAGTGGCCGTTGAAGATGGTCTCGTAGCCCGCTGCGTGGACCGCGCCAGCTACAGAGCCGACCACGGCCACGATAGCGGCAAGCACGAATCCATTCGGCCGCCCGGAAGTCATGGGTCGATCTTGCCATAGGAAGTTGCTGATGGAGATGGCTGAACTGATCTCATGCTCAGGCTTTGGAGAGCGATGGGTCGCTGAGTGAGCGCAGGACTTGACGGACAAAGCGCGATTTGACCTGTTCCCGGGCCAGCAGTTTCTGGCTGGCAGGTAGGCGATTCAGGGCCTGAATGACGTGGTTCAGGAAGCGGCTGCCTCGGCTTGCTCCCTCGTCGAACAGCAGGTGGGCTAGCCGGCCTCGCTCGATCGCCATCCGCAATACCCGCTCGATCGTGTTCGCTGGTACAAAGGGGCGCTCCCCGCTGCGGACCATCTCCAGGGCTTCCACCCGGCAGGTGTGGGCGCAAACCCCACAGCCGATGCAGCGCTCGAGATCGAACTGGGGCTGCATGTCGCTGCGCTGCTGTGAGGCGACCCGCTTTGGGGCCATCGTGATCGCCGTCACCGGGCAGGCGCGGGCGCACCGCGAGCAGCCTTTGCAGAGATCCTCGTCCATCTGAGGCGCAAAACCACTGGGAGTGACCGCCGGCAGATCGTACTCGTGGATCGCCCGCAACTGTGCACAGCAGCAGCTACAGCAGTTGCAGATGTAGCTCGGTCTCTGCTGGACGTTGTCGGCGATCTGGACGAGTCCCCGCTCGCGCGCCTGCTCGAGAATCTCTCTCGCCTCCCGGCGCTCGATCACCCGTCCAAAGCCGCGGCGCAAAACGAACTCGGCGCCGCCGTTGAGCGAGAGACAGATCTCCTGCGGAGCATCACACTGCTCGTCCAGGTGCTCGGCCTTGTGGCGGCAGTAGCAGTAGGAGACCGAGAGGGCATCGGCTTCCTCGATGAGATTGGTGGCGCGCTCCCAGTCGAGGACCTCCGGCAGGGGGTCGTCGGCTAGCTCCTCTTCGTTGACCATGGCACGCCCGATCACCGTATCCCCGCCGAAGACTTCGCGGGCAAAGGCGTCGTCGCCATGCATGTAGGCGTCCATCGCCTCGGCCAGCTCCCGACGGGGATAGTCCTCGTGCGCCCGCATAAAGCTGAACTCGAAAAAGCCGACGACTGGGGGTGCCAGCAGATAGCGGGTCTCGCCGGTCTTGGGGTGAACCAGGTCCATCACGATTCCCCGGTCGCACAGCGCGTCCAGGCGAGGCTCGAGCTCGTCGGCTGCGATGCCCGTTCGCGCCGCCACAGTTTCCAGTTTGGCCGGTCTCACCGGCATCTTGGCCGCCAGCGCCGCATCCTCCGGGCTGAAGAGGATCTCCAGAATCTTGCGCCGCCCCAGCTCCGCCTCTTCGGCAGCGGGCTCCGGCAGACCGACGACACCCGCATCGAGACGGTGGACCAGGTCCTGATATTCGGTTTTGAGATGACCAAGATGTCCCATGACGCCCTCCGTGCCTGCCGCTGAGCCCCGTCCAGGCCGATTTGTCGCACTTCTCCCGACCTCAATAACATGAATCGAGGTCGAGAGAAACACCCGATGGGGTGGGGCCTAGAAACCGTGGTGCAGGCGACTTGGGACTATCTTGAGGACGACACCGGTGCTGCCAAAGGGCACGCCTGTGGAGTTGACCATTACGTAGAGCTCGCCGGCGGCATCCTGGCCAAAACCGAGTAGGAACCGCTGGAGCCCGTCACGATCCCGGATCTGCAGCTCCGAGATGCTCAGGTCGTCTTCGAGAATGAAGAGACGGCCGTCGTTGTCGAAGGTGCGAGCGAGGTCCCCGAAGATGTAGCGGCCCGGATATCGACTCATTGTCTGCATGTTTGTCCTCCGCCTAGTTGGGTCCTGTTCCGAGTCTGAAAGGTTCAATGTCTTGGAGACCGGTTGTCGCCTCAGGTGATCTCTCTACGCATCCGCGGTGTGATTTGGATCACAGAGATGGGTGGCTCCTGGAGGAATATCGCAGTCTCGTCCAACTCGAGGCGAAAGGCGGTAGGGTCGATTCCACTGCGTGCGAATCGACGATTTGCTACCTTGATTCGGTCGACGGTAAACCGTGTGGGGCACGGGCGAGCCGTGTCCACCACCCGTCTCGAAATGTCTACCGACCGAATCCCTTGGCACTTCGACCTTGCCGCAGCGGCGTGCAGGGCGGCCGTTGTGGCCCAGATACTCTTCCTGATCGGTGGAGGTCTCGCCGAGGGCGCCGAGCTCTCCTTCAACCGCGTCCTCATCCCCCAGGGCATCTCCGGCGACGCCAAGATGGTGGGCGATCTGGACGGCGATGGTCTGCCCGATATCGCTATCGCCGGTCTGGGTGCCCCGGAGCCCTTGGTCTGGTTTCGTTATCCTGACTGGCAGAAGACGGTCATCGCGACATCGAGCCAGGAATACTCCAACTACGGTGTCATCGCCGACATCGATCGTGACGGCGACAACGACATCGTGGTTCCGGACGGCAAGATCTCGCCGGCTAACCTCCTCTGGTACGAGAATCCTGGAGGGTCGGCGGCGCTCGACGGCGCGCAGTGGAGCGAGCACCAGATCGGGGACACCGAAAGCTGGTGCAAGGATGTCGCCGTCTTCGACTACGACCAGGACGGCCGCAGGGACGTGGCGGCACGCGCCGCCGGTTCGACTCGCCCCGTCAAGATCTTCTTTCAGACCGCGGCCGACACCTGGACCCGCCTCAGTATCGATGGGGTGAGTGCGGGGAGCGAGGGGATGTGGAGCGACGATGTCGACGGCGACGGCGATGCCGACATCGTCATCAAGGGGGCCTGGTTGGAGAATCCGGGGGGAGCGGCGGCACGCACCGCCGGCAACTGGGACGAGCACGCCATCGGTGCGGCACCGGATGATTTCAAGGCCTTCGTGGCCGACGTCGACCGGGATGGACACAACGAAGTCCTCTACTCCAACTCCGAGGCAACAGGGGAGATCGCTATCTGGTCGTCCACGGCTCCGCGAGGCGGAGCGTGGACCAAAACGACGATCGATGCGAGCGCCGACTCGGTGCACACCCTGTGGGCGGCGGACATGGATCGCGACGGCGACCTCGATGTGGTGGCGGCCTCGATGGGTGCGGGCGAGCTGCGGGTTTACGAGAACACAGACGGTCAGGGGACCACCTGGACCAAGCAGGTGGTGGATGACTCGACCGCGTCCCTCCACAACGGCCAGGTGATCGATCTTGGCCGCGACGGCGACTATGACGTCTTTGGTGCCGGCTACACCGGCCAACAACCAGCGGCCACCGTCTGGCTGAACCAGGCCGATCCGCGGCTTGGTCTCGACGACTGGACCTACATCCAGGTCTCGGCCAGCCACGAGCAGGTGTTTGGTCTGACCTTTGCCGATGTCGACCGCAACGGCTCGACCGACATCATCTCCGGACGTCATTGGTATGAGAATCCGGGAGGCGACCTAACCGCCGCCTGGACCCAGAATGCCTTCCCCCAGGTGGGTGGCAACGATCCAGATGCGCTGCTGATCACCAATGTCGATGGCGACCTCGATCTGGACGTCATCGCCATGAGTGGCAGCGGTGGGAGCGTCTACTGGCTGGAGCGCAACACCGGTGCCGCCGGTGGTTGGGATGTGACCCTGATCGGAGACGTCGGAGCCTCCAACCACGGCATCAGCGCGCAGGGCTACCGGGCGGCCGATCTGATCCCGGGCGGCCGCGATGAGATCATCATCAACATAGATCCCTGCTACACCTTCGAGGTGCCGGCCAACCCCGGCGCCGGAAACTGGCCCCGGGTGCGGGTGATTGCGTCCTCATCGACGGCCGACGAGGAGATCGCCGTGAGCGATATCGATCGCGACGGCCTGCTCGATCTGGTGGGCACCAATGGCGGTACTGGTGAGGTGCGCTGGTTCAAGAACCCCGGGGACGGCAGCGGCGACTGGCAGGCCTACCTGATGGCCACGATCCCGAATATCACCTATCACGACCGGGTCGAAACGGGAGACCTCAACGGCGATGGCCGGCTGGACGTGGTGGTGAGCGAGGAGAACGGGGAGACGAGTGGGGCCGAGACCCACTGGCTCGAGCAGCCAGCCGATCCGACGAGCTCCAACTGGCCCGTCTCGCTGATCGCTTCCCAGGGCTCCACCAACAGCATGCGGGTGGCGGATGCCGACAATGACGGGGATCTGGATGTGGTCACCGGTGAGCACAAGGGCACGCTGGCAGTCGTCGTCTGGGAGAACGACGGCGCCGGCGGTTTCGCCTCCCACAGTGTCGGCACGGGTAGAGAGAGCCACTTCGGCACCAAACCGATCGACCTCGACCGCGACGGCGATCTGGATCTGGTGAGTGTCGCCTGGGATGCGCCCCAGTTCCTGCATCTCTGGCGCAACGATGCGGCCAGCGGGCAGCAGGGTGTCGCCACCCCCACGATCAGCCCCGCGGGTGGCACCTTCGAGGGCAGGGAAGAGATCACTCTGTCGACCACCACCGCCGGTGCCGGCATCACCTACACCCTGGATGGTCAAGATCCCACAATCTCGTCCACCCTCTACTCAGACCCGTTCTTTCTCGAGCCCGGCTTCGACGGCACCGTCAAGGCACGGGCCTTCAAGACCGGATCGACGCCGAGCGGAGTGGCGGCGGCCTATTTTCTGGTGCTGCCGGATCTGACGCCGCCGATGATCGAGTCGGTCTCGGCGGTGGGTGATCCGAATCAGGTGATGGTGGTCTTCGACGAGGCCGTCGATCCCTCGACCTCTCAAGCGCCGGGCACTTACGACATCAATCGCGGTATCGATGTCACCGCGGCTGTGCTCGGTGGTGACCAGAAGACGGTGACCCTGAGCACCAGTCTGCTCGTCCCCGGCTCGGGCTACCTGCTGACTGTGAATGGTGTGACCGATCTGTCCGGCAATGTCGCCTCCGACTCCGCTCCCTTCCTCTTTGTCGAGCTCCCCAGCTCGGATTCCGCCATCTCCCGCTGGCGGCTGGACGAGACCACCGGCACCGCCGCTGCCGATTCGATCGGCACCAATCACGGCACCCTGGTCAACGGCCCGCTCTGGCGTCCCTTGGCTGGTCGTATCGGCGGGGCCCTGGAGCTCGACGGCAGCGACGATCGAGTCGACATCGGGAACATGGACGTCACCGGTGGAGACGGCCTGACCATCGCTCTCTGGATCCGTGCCGACGACTTCGGTGTCGACGACGCCCGGCTGGTTTCCAAGGCGACAGGCCCCAACGAGGCCGATCACTACTGGATGCTCAGCACCTATGTGGGCGGCGCCCTGCGAGTACGGCTCAAGGCGGGCGGGTCGACCACCACCCTGATCAGCGCCGCCGGTGCGATCACAGTCGGTCAGTGGTACCACGTCGCGGCGACCTACGACGGCAGCAATCTTCGTCTGTTCAGGGATGGACTGGAGATCGCTTCGGTGGGTAAGAACGGGCTGGTGGATACGAATCCCGCGGTACCCGCGGCGCTGGGTAATCAACCCCAGGGTGCCCGGCCCTTCGACGGGCTGCTCGACGATGTGTTTATCTACAACACCGCTCTAACCGGCGCCGAGCTGCTACTGCTGATGCAGCTCGGAGACCCACCTTCCCCCCTGATCTTCATCGACGGCTTCGAATCGGGCAACACCACGTCCTGGTCGGCCGACAAGCCCTGACGCTCGCGCCCAGCCACCCTGCGCCACCGTCTGCCGTGCCGGGCGATAGTCGCCAACTTCAACCGGTCGCTTCCTCGTCCTCCGTCAATCCCAGACAGAACAGGCCGTCCAACGGCCCGACGTAGTAAGTCACCACTCCATCCTTCTTGCGATACTGGTTGAAGCAGTTCACCGCCACCTTCTGCGGCCCGGCGCTGAGAATCAGAGACAGGTATTGCGAACGTTTGGCGATTTCGTATTCACCGGACTTCTTGAACCATTCGTCCTCCCAGAAACCCTCCTGGCCGGTGCTCACACTCTCCTTGCCAAGCTTGAAGGAGACCACCTCACCCCCAGAAAGTGAATAGACCTCGTACTTGCCGTCGGGAAAGAGAATCAGCCGAACCACCGCCCCATCCAAGAACGCCGTCATCTCCTCCTCACCAAACTCCTCCGACATGTTTTCCCTGGTCACCAGCAGGCTCTTGTTGTCCAGGTCCTGCATCGCCATCTCCATGCCCCGCCGTACCTGCTGCGGCAGCCCGCCGGATCCGGGCTGCGCCAGAGCCGGGCCGGCCAAGGCCAAAAGGGCGGCCACTGCGAAAGCGAGAGACTGCCTCATCACCAGACCCTCCTTACCTGTGTTAGAACTCGAACCAACGCCTCACCGAAGAAACAACCTCAAACCAACGAAGCGGCCGGCCTCCGTGCCGGCCGATCCTGACTGTGGGAGTGCCCCGCGAGCAGGAATCCTTCTCTGGGAAGTGACCGGCCTGCGGATCAGCCGCTACCGCTGCGGCCAAAGCGCCAGAGCCAGACCGGCGAGGGAGAGGCCGCCGCCGAGAAGCTCGAGCGGGTTCAGCTGCCAGACAAAGACCGCTGGGAACAGCAGTGACAGCACGAGCGCCGAGACCGTCGTCAGCGGCGGGTTGAAAAAGACCGTAAAGCCGGCCGTCGAAGCCTGCAGATGCTTGAGCAGCCAGGTCCAGACCGCGTACCCGATCAGTGTGCACAGAACCGACAGGTAGAGCAGGGCCACCCAGCCGTCGGCTGGCAGGGCCATCATCTCGGGCCCGCCTCTCCATGGGGCGATGGCCAGCAAGGGGATGCTGCCCACGGCGATGGTCATATAGGTCCAGACCAGCGGTGAGGCGGCACCCATGATCGGTTTGCTGAGGATGGAGTAGACCGCCCAGGAGAGCGGAGCCAGAGCGGTGATGGCGAGAATCATCCCGTAGTCGGCCGCCGATTGCGGGTCGCCTTTCGACAGCGCGATGATCACCAGTCCGACGAGCGCCACCAGAAAGGCAGTGACCTTGCGAGCGGTCAGACGCTCACCCAGCACCGCCGCCGCCAGCAGCATGACAAAGAGCGGGAGCAGGGCGGTGGTGAGCGAGGCCACGGGTGGCGGCACCCCATGCTGCTGGCCATAGTAGAGGGCGAGGTTGTAGACCGGCGCCCCCAGCAGACCACAGACGACGAGCCGCACCGGGTGATGACGCAGCAGCCGAACCGTTTCGCCACGCCGGTAAATGACACAGTAGAGAAGACAGAGGAGCGCGATCGGCAGAAACCGGGCCACCGTGATCCCCACCCAGTCGAAGCGAGCCGGTCGCCCCTCGGTGCCGAGCAGATAGGAGGCGGCGATAAAGCTGTTGCTCCAGACCAGAAACAGAGCAAAAGCCACCAGCAGGTAGAGCCCGGAGGGGCGCTCCTGACCGCTATCGGCAGAGGTCGCCATGAGCCGAGATGGTATCCGTGTTGGGGGGTTGCGGGACGAAGCGGCCGGCCACCGTGCCGGCCGGGGTGGGTGGGCTAATTGGTCAAACGCAAGAAACGCCGACAGTTATCGCAGAAATGAAATCCCCGCGCATCGATCACCGAACGCACATAACTGCGCTCGCCGTGTCGATTGAAATCACCCTTTGTCATCGGGCAATAGCGGCCGTCGACGGCCGGTTCGTAGGAGTAGTGGTGAACAAGACCGAAGTTGTGCCCCAGCTCGTGCAAACTGACTTTTAGCAGCCGGGCCAGTGATCGGCTGGGGTCGCGGCTCTGAATCCGATGGGTCGAAACCACTGCCACATGGTTCCGATTGTCCTTGCATCCGAACACAAAATTGAAGAAATCGGGCACCGAACGGTCCAAAAGATCGGCATCGGTGATGCCCAAAATGTGTCCGCCGAAGTCCTCTTCGAGGGCCTGGGTGAGGAGGCCGGCTTCGATCTGCTCGACCTTGGGTGGCTGGTACTCCAAAAGCTGAAAACGACTGACAACGTCGCGAAAAGCCTCACGAATCCTACTCGCCATCGACTCCAATTCGAGCCAACTGAGCGGCTCACCGATGCGGACCAGCTTGAGTGTCGAGAGACCTTTTCTCCTTGACATCGCGCGTCCTCACCCACCCATCACTTGCAGCCTGCGTGCCAAGAAGGCTCCTATCGGTTGTTCCCGAGCTCTTTTGCGAGGATGCCGATGGCGCTACTCACCGTGTTTCGCAAGGATGGCGTCGACTTGCTCGATGGTGAAGCGGCTCAGCGTCACCACCCTGGCGTCCGACCGGTACGGCGGTGGGACAATACTTCTCGCCGCTTCTTTGTCGGCGGTCTCGACGATCATCCAGGCGCTGTGAGTGCCGTCCATGCATCCCCATTCCGCATTGGTCAGATAGTGGGATCCAGTCTCGAGAAAGGTCTTGATGATCCGGGCACAAGCCGCCTCGGTGTCCGGATGAGGCACTTCGACCAGGTACTTCGGCATAATCGACTCCCTTTCCTGCGCTGGTCTGTCTATCGGTTGCGCTGCCCAAGCATATCGCGTTGTTCTCGGCACAGAAGGAAGTTGAAAACAACAAGTGGCAGCAGATAATCGACGAGCTGGGACCGCGGTTCGCCGAGCGCGCCGGTGACCACGACGACAACGACACGTTTGTCTCCGAGAACCACTCGTCCACAAGACAATCATCGTGCGCGCCGCCGCCGCAGCCGTGGCCAAGGCGGTCGAGGCCGCGGGCGGGCCCGGCTATCTGCGCAGCAGCGTTCTCGAGCGGCTCTCGCGCGACGTCACCGCGGGAAACTTCCACCCCCTGGCCGAAAAGCGCCAGCAGCTCTTCACCGGTCGCCTGGCCATGGGTCTTGAACCCATCAGCGGAGTACCACTCAAGAGCTAGCCGCATTCACTTCGGGCGGCGTTGCGTGTCCGCGGGTCCTCGCTGGTAAGGAGGCGGAAGCCTCGGCACGTCGCTTTCTGATGTCCCTGGAGGCTATAATGCGAACGGTTTCATCCTTGCGATGGCAAGCGCTCGCAGTGACTGGGAAGAAATCCATCTGTATCTTTGTCTCCCTCCTGGCGGTGGGACCGGTCCTCGCCCAGGATATTTCGGGGCTTGTAGGGCCACCGACGTTTCAGTTCAGCTTCTCGAATCCCGGTGCTCGCAGTATGGGGTTTGGCGGTGCCTTCGTGGCGCTGGCCGATGATGCCACCGCCGCCTTTGCCAACCCGGCCGGTCTGGTTCAGATCACCAGACCCGAGGTGGCGCTCGAGGGGCGCTACTGGGACTACTCGACACCGTTTGTGGAGAGGGGACGATTCGAGGGTGAACCGACCGGCATCGGCGTCGACGTCGTCGCCGGGATGGAAAGCGGCACCTCGTCCTATGACACCACTGGTGTCTCGTTCCTCTCGATCGTCTACCCCAAGAACAGATGGTCGATCGCCTTCTACCGCCATCTGTTGGCGGACTTCCAGTCTCTCACCCAGACTCAGGGGATCTTCTACGGCAGCGGTACCGACTGCTGCCGGGCCATCGATCAGCGGGTGACGACCAGACTCGATATTGTTACTTACGGGCTCTCGGGCGCCTACCGGGTGGGCGACACGGTGAGCCTGGGTCTGTCGCTGGTCTACTTCGACGGCGACCTCGATATCTTGGGGCAGCCGTTTCTCCCCGATCCCGGCGAGGCCGGCGAAGTGGACATCTTCGCCCCGACTTCGTATCCGCCCGAAAGAAGGGTCGTGGATACCACCCTACGCATGGATGACACCGACTGGGGATTGACCGCCGGCCTGTTGTGGTCGATCTCCCCCCAGTGGCGGCTGGGGGCCTTCTACCGTCAGGGCCCCGACTTCACGTTGCGCGGCGAAGCGGTTGCGGGGCCGGCCGGCGATTTCTTCGGCTTGCCACCGGCCGGGACGGTCATGGACTCGACCACTTCGCCGATCGGCTTTCCCGATGTCTATGGTCTGGGGCTGTCTTACCAGCCGCAGGGGGGGCGCCTGACCATCGGCTTCGAATGGGATCGGGTGGAGTACTCGACCATTCTCGACAGTGTCGACCAGGAAGAAATCGATACCAGCGAGATCTCGCTCGAGGACGGAGACGAGCTCCACCTCGGCGCCGAATACGTCTTCCTGCGTTCAACCACCTTGGCTGCAGCGCGGCTGGGTGTGTGGCTCGACCCCAACCACCGTCCACACTTCACCCGTAACGGCGACCCGGTCCAACAGGCCCTCTTCCCGCCGGGAGACGACCAGATCCACTACGCGCTGGGTCTGGGGTTGGCCTTCAAGAGCTTCCAGATCGACCTTGGCGCCGACTTCTCGGACCTGGTCGACACTGTCTCGGTCTCGGCGATCTACAGCTTCTGAGAAATCGACCGGCTAACCGAAGCGGCCGGCCTCTGTGCCGGCCGAAACGGTGGCGAGCATAGCGGATGGCCGCCAGCTACTGCAGTGAGAACCTGATCGACAGATTGAAGAAGACCGGCACCGGTGCGCCATCGAGGGTCGCCGGTTTGAACTTCCACTCACGAATAGACGCAACCGCCGAGTCGCTCAACCCCTCGGGCAGCCCTTTGAGCACTTTGACATCTGTGACATTGCCCATGGCGTCGATGATGGCCTCGATAATGACGACCCCTTGGATTCGACCCCTTCGCGCCTCCTCGGTGTAGGGGGGGCGTGGTCCAAAGAGCTTCCGCGCTGGCAGGACGTCGCCGTTCACACGCATCAGTCTCGACCCGGCGGCGCCAAAACTCGACGCCGGTGCTTCGGGGATGCCGATCCCGAGATCGATGTCGGCGATCTCGATCTCAGGGATGGCCACCTCCTGCCACAGCAGCGGCTCAGGGTCGTCCGGTGTGGGATCCGGAATGGGAATCACTCTGCGCCTGTCCCGGCGAAAAGGCACTTGTTGCTGTTTGACCGGTGGGGGAGGGCGGAACTGCACCTGATTCACCAGATAGACCTTTCGTCCCGGTGGCGTCCAATAGGGCTTTGCCTGCGGGGGCAGCTGGACGAGGAAGAAAACTAGATGGGCCAGGAATGCGACGCCGAGAGCGATCCGAAGCGTATACCTGTCTTCCTCCGGTCGCTCGTCGAGTTGCGGCACATGGCCCAGGTGTAGCCGGATGATCTTGGTGGAATCGCCGCTGTATCGCTGCCAGGTACGGCTCTTTTCGAACATCGCCGAATCTCCCTCGTTGCGCGGAGGACACCGGCCTACATGTCTCCTCCAACCAAGAACGCGACAGCGCGCGCCAATGTCCGCGACGCAGCGGCCTCATGCTGGGGGTGGTTTGACGAATGAAGCGGCCGGCCTCCGTGCTGGCCGGAGGGGGTTCAGGAACCTGTGGTCAACGACCGCCTGTGCTTGAAGATAACTCGCAGCGGGATGACCAGTAGCGCCGCGCCGATCAGACAGAGGGCATCGTAACCAAGGGCCGCCAGCACCAATCCCGAGCTGGCGCTGGCGAGGGCAGCCGACGACCAGATGACTGAGTCGCAGACCCCCTGCAGCCGAACGCGGTGCTCGAGACTCAGGCCGGAGCTCAGCAACGAGCTGCCGGCCACAAAACCCAGATTCCATCCCAGCCCGAGGAGAAAGAGGGCGGCCGCCACCAGCCCGACCTCGGAGGGTGGGGCCAGGTAGGCCGACATGGCCGCGACAAAGAGAATGGCTTGGCCGGCCAGAATCACCGGCAGCTGGCCCCAGCGGTCGACCAGGCGGCCGGTCAGCGGCGACAGCACGAACATGCCGACGATGTGAGAGCTCATCACTAACCCGATGACGCCGAGCCCATGTCCCGCTTGCCGCAAGTAGACGGGGGTCATCGCCATGATGAACACCATGACCCCCTGCCCGACAACCAGGACGGCGAGGGCGATGCGAACGGTTCCGAGCCGAAAGAGCTGCGACAGCCGGGCTTTCTCGACGTCCTTCTCGGCGCTGTCCTCATCGTGCACCAGCGTCTGCGGATCGGGGCGAAGGAAGACGAAGTAGAGGAGCACCACCAGCACATAGATGGTCACCGCCACGAGATAGGGGCCGGAGAGACCGGGCAGACCAAGGCCCTCGGCCACCCGGCTCGATGGGCCCAGGGAGTTGGGCCCCAGAACAGCGCCAACCGTTCCCGTCCACACCAACCAGCTGATGGCCGAGGCGCGTCGCTCGACGGGATAGAGATCGGCCAACAGATAGCGACTCAGCGCGTCGGCGCTGCGACCCGCGCCGATCGTAAACATCCCCACCAACAGCAGTGGAAGCGAGCCGATGATCACCGCGGCGGTGGTGGTCGCAGCTCCCAGGGCGGCCAGCGAGTAACTGCCCACCAGTCCGTTGCGCCGCCCCCAGCGGCGCATGGCCTCGGCCAGAAGCGTTGTCCCGGCGGCGGTGCCAAGGACGCAGAGGGCGCCTGGGAAACCGCTCCAGGTGGCGGTGCCGGAGATCTCCTCGGCCGCCAGCGAGGACACGGTGAGGACTGCAATCACACCGGTGTTGGCGAGCCCCACCCCGCCCAGAAAGAGCCCGGTGATCTTGCGGCGCAGACCCGCGACCCGTGCGCCGGCCGACTGGGTGGGGGTCATAGCAACCGCCCACAGCAACGATCAAACGGCTTGTCAAACGAAGCGGCCGGCCTCCGTGCCGGCCGAGTTCCGACCTTGGATACAGCGCTCAAAGGAGCACCTTCTCGAGGTGCTCCGCCAACCGCAGCGTCAGGGCCACCACCGTCAAAGTCGGATTCGAAGAGCCAGAGCTCGGGAAGACGCAAGCACCAGACACAAAGAGATTATCCAGACCAAAGACCCGGTTGTCGCGATCAACAACCCCACTCGCCTCATCTAGGCCCATCCGACAGGTACCCGCAGGATGCATCCGCCAACGCTCGGCGCGTCCCACCTGATCGCCCGAGTCGTTGAGGCGATCGACCTGCGCCGCCGAGATGGCCTCGCCTTCGGCCATGGTCTGGCGGTCCCGCTCCGAATAGTCGAGCTCGACCACTGGCAGGGCATCCCCGAAACCATCGACCTCGTTTTCTGACAGACGGATCCGGTTCGTCGGGCGGGCTTCGATCTCGGGTTGGATCTTCCACAGGATCTGGTTGCCCGGATACTGCCTAAACTGGAGGCTGCAGCCGGAGAGACCGCTCCCGCGAAACGGCTCGTTCAAGCTGTACGAGCGGTGAGCTGTGTCCGATATCGGGAGTGGAGACTGACGGCGAAACCCGAGCTCCACGAGCGGGTGGACGTGGAAGAACCGGCCGACGAGATCGGAGCGATTGCCCAGACCGGTGGGAAACCCATCCGAGGTCGACAAGAGCAGCAGGCGAGGGCTCTCGATCGCCCCGGCGGCAACCACGAAGGCCCGCGCGCGGATGACCTCTTGGCGGCCGTCGACTCCCCGCGTCTCGACGTGGTGGATGCGCTGCCCGTCCAAGGTCACCAGGCGCGTTACCTGTCGATCAGACAAGAACGTGGCTCGAGGCTCGCGCACAAACGCCGGAATCTCCTCCTTCGCCAGACGAACTGGTCCGCGGTCACGGCGCGACCTGGCCACCGGGTAGAACTCCGGCTGGTCGAGGGCGAGAAGCTCGTCGGGCCCTTCATAGGGTCCTTCCGAGGGCTGTGGGTAGGGGCACTCCCGCGGCGGCTCACCGGTGCGTGAAGAGTAGCCCTTGGCCGCAAGCACCTCTTCCGCCCGGCAGTAGTAGGGGTCGAGCTCGTCATAGCCGAGCGGCCAGTCGGCACCCATCCCGTAGCGCGACTCGAGCTCCAGGTCGGCAGGCCAGAGGCGGCTGAGGACTCCAGCCCACTTGCGACTGGTACCACCGACACCAATGGTACGGGCCGCCCTGAGCGGGTAGTCGATCTCGCCGCCATTCAGAAAGCGAAAGTTACCGTCGGGCCCCTGTGGCTCGGGTCCCTCCTCGGACTCCGCTCCGGCCTCGAGGATGACGGTCGACAGCCCAGCCCGAGCCGCCTCGAGTCCCAGAAAGGTGCCCGCGAATCCCGAGCCGATGATGCAGAGATCGAAATCCGGACCCGGGCGACACCCCAGCAGGTGCCCTCCAAGGACACCCCCCAAGGCCAGGCCACCCGCGCCAGTCAGAAACTCCCGCCGACTCCAATCCATAGCCACCGATCGTAACCCAATCGCGCAGCCTTTCACCCTACTCGTAATGGGTCCACATCCGGATCACCTTTACGACGTGCTCCTCGGGCAGGATCTGGTAGACGAGGCGATGCTGAACATTGATCCTTCGGGAGAAGGCACCCTCCAGATCTCCAAGCAGCTTCTCGAAGGGTGGGGGAGACTGCAGGGGATCTTTGCGCAGGACGTCGATCAGGTACTGGGCTTTGGATTCGAGGTTGGATGAGGCGAGCTTCCGCGCGTCCTTCTGAGCCTGGCGGGTGAAGACGACCCGCCACCGGCTCACCAGTCGAGCTCCTCGACGCAATCCTCGAGCTTCGTGTCGAGGCCCTCGCGGATGGACTCTCGCATCCCGGGAATCGAAAGCAGATAAAGGGTTTCTTGAAGCGACCGCCAGTCCGCCTCGGATATCAGAACGGCGCTGCTCCGCCGTCCGGTGATCTGGACGGGATCGCTCGACACAGCGATCTCGTCCATCAGGCGGTAGAGGTTCTTGCGGGCATCGGTAGCGGTGATTGTCTTCATTTGAGAGCCTCCACAGGAAGCGTACGCTATGCCGTACGTCCTGTCAAGAAACCTAGCCACGAACCGATTAAGTCTCATTGTAGGAATAGACGGACTTCGAGCCTCGAATCTCTCCCTTTGCAGAAGTTCACGGGTTGCTGGCAGGCACCTCGAGGCCGACCTCCAACCCAGCCGGGCGCGCTGGCGAACGAGCTGGCCGGCCTCCCGTGCCGGCCGGAGAAGAGTCTTGATTGCTACTGCTGGAAGCAGAAAAGGTGTCGAGCGTTGAAGCATTGAGCGCTACTGCCATCAAAGGTCCAATTGGCGTCGACGAAGGCATTCTGTCCGGTTCCACCCCAGGTGGCACAACAGCCACCGCTAGTCCAATCGAGGCAGTCGTTGCTCGAGCTACCGGTGCCATCGGTGTTCGTGTTGGTCCACATCGGTACAGCTGGAAGAGATGAGCCCCCTGCCGTCAAAGTAATGGGGTTCTGTAAGCAGTTGGGATTGGTGCAGTCGACAAGATCAGACCAGCTGTCGGCCACGATCGTCCCATCTACCAGGATGTAGGGACCCGTGTGTTGAACAAAGCGGGTGCTGGGACTCCCCGTATCGTCGCTGAGCCAGGCCTTGTAGGTTCCCGGAAGTCCGGCGTTGTGCGCCAGCGTCTGGCAGATCGTATCCGCACCGTCCAGGCCTCCCAGGTTGCCGCCATAGCCGCTAGTGGTGATGAACACCAGTTTCGGACATTGCAGGTAATCGGGTGGTGGGTCTGCGGTCAACGCGAAATGATCGCAGACCGCCATGCTCAGTGCCAGGTATGGGATGGTCAGGTCAGGCGGGTAGGCGGGCGCATTCGTGACGTTGTCCCAATGCACCGCGCTGCCACCGCTGCCGATGCTGAGTTGATCCTGCGTAAAGTACCGGGTGTCGTGATCCCCGGAGAGGGCGTGTGCTGTCAGCTGCGACTGGGTCGCCGGGGTGAAATCCAGCTCGCCCTCCGACACGCAGCCTGTGCAATCAAGATTCCACGAGCTTGCCGCTTGGACGTTCGTCAGCCCCGATCCGTCCCCGGCAAACGAGAGCCCTGCCACGTTGCCGCTGCTGTCCACGCTGAAGTCGGAACCATCCAGTGCTTCTGGCTCTGCCTCATCAGCCTCTGCCTCGGTGAGCGGCCGCTCGGTCGACGCCCTTACCGAAGCAGACTCCGGTGTCGGCTCTCGCCGTTCGGTCAAATACCGCTCGACCAGGGCAAGGGCTTGCTCGACCTCCACCTCTCCTGGTCCGGGGGCAACTTGAAACATCAGCGGATCCGACCAACGTAGCTCCTTGCTCCGGCTCACCGCTGCCACCGTCCAGGCATACTGGAGGCCGCGTGCCAGGCACCGGCGCCCCGAAGGAGTCCAAGAGCTGACACCTTCCGCAAAGTGCTGCCGAAACACCTCCGCGCCCAGCTCTCCACTCTCCTCGACCTCGTAGACGACGACCTGGTAACCCGCGGCCTTCGCAACGGACCCCCAACTAAACGTCGGGCACCTCTGATCGACCGCGTCGACCTGCTTCTGACTTCCCGGTGATACCGCTGTAGGTGTGGCTAGGCCAGCCCCGAGTGGTCTCGCCCAGAACACCAGGCTCGCCAGGACGGCTGCGATAAGAATCCTACGCACCATGATCCGCCTCCTTTCGAAAAGCGGGTCCGGCACCTCTCCTTCAGCCGTCGGCAGCCCGATATTCCTGCCGATGTTCAGTTCGCACAACCCTACGGCACCGGTCTTTGCCGGTGGTGCCCTTGCCGAGGTATTTTCAGGATACGCCTGCAGATTAAAGGGTGCACCACCCTCAGGGGTAGGAAGGGCAAAGGCCAACCCGGCCATAGGACATCGCCATGCGACTCGGGGAACATCCGCCGCGGCCGCTCCTCGACCCGCCTGAGGTAGAATCTCCAGCCTGTTCTGAACGGCAGAGGGAGATTGAATGATCGGCAGCACGCTGTCTCACTATCGTGTCCTGGAGAAGCTCGGCGAGGGCGGTATGGGCGAGGTCTACCGGGCCGAAGATACGCGCCTGAAACGCCATGTGGCGCTCAAGGTGCTGCCGGAAGGGATGGCTCGGGATCCCGAGCGGCTGCGGCGGTTTCAGCGCGAGGCAGAGGCCATCGCCTCGCTGAGTCACCCCGGGATCGTCACCATCTTCTCGGTCGAAGAGGCCGACGGGGTGCACTTCCTGACCATGGAACTGGTCTCGGGGCGACGGCTGGATGAGATCGTGCCGCCGGGTGGCATGGCGCTCGAGAGCTTCGTCGAAGTGGCTCTCCCTCTGGTCGAAGCGCTGGTCGCCGCACATGACAGGGGCATCACCCATCGGGACCTCAAGCCGGCCAATATCATGGTCACCGACGACGGGATGCTCAAGGTCCTCGACTTCGGGCTGGCAAAGCTGCGGCAGCCAGATACCGTCTCGGACGAGACCCACCTGCCCACCGAAGCGCTCACCCAGGAAGGCCTGGTGCTCGGCACCATCCCCTACATGTCGCCCGAGCAGCTCGAGGGCCGGGAAGTCGATCACCGGTCGGATGTCTTCTCGGTGGGCATCGTCCTCCACGAGATGATCACCGGCGAGCGCCCCTTCAAGGGCAAGAGCTCGGCCTCCCTCATTACCGCCATTCTTCGCGACCGACCCGGATCGGTGACCCAGATCCGCGCCGATGTCC
>JBAUDS010000011.1:0-5132 GCA_049678185.1 Thermoanaerobaculia bacterium | reverse complement strand
GCTGCGCAGGGAGTGCGCCCACAGAGACCGAGGAGAGCGTCGAGGTCTCTCTCACGCCCGTCACCTTCGAGCAGTGGCAACAGGAGCTGGCCTCCCTCGAGGGCCGGATCGTGGTCGTGGACATGTGGGCGACCTGGTGTGTTCCCTGTGTGGAGCGCTTTCCAATGATGGTCGAGCTCTACCACGAGTACTCTCCCCGTGGGGTGACCTTTGTCTCCATGTGTCTGGACGACCGGGGGGATACCGAGGCCGTCGCCTACGCTCGCGAGTTCCTGGGCAAGCAGAAGGCGACATTTGCCAACTACCTGATGGACGAGATGGTCACCGAGGGCTTTGTCAAACTGGATCTGCTGGGTATTCCAGCGGTCTATGTCTACGCCCCCGACGGCGAGCGCCGCTACCGACTCACTGCCGACGACCCCTACAATCAGTTCACCGATGAGGACGTGGAGAGTGCCATCCAGGAGCTGCTCGCCGAGCAGTCATAGAGTGAAGCGGACAGCAGCGCCCAGAGTGACGCCGTCGGTCTTGACATTGTCCAGCTCATCGAAGGCCTTGGCGCGGTAGTCGGCGTGGAGGTCCAGTCGGGTCTTGGGGAGGATAAGAAGATCGAGACCGAGTCGGGCGACCCAAAAGGGGTTCGAGCGGTTGTCGACAAAACCGTCGGAGAAGGATATCCCCACCCCCACCCCCCCATAGAGCCCGGATCCCAGCAGCACAAAGGCCACCGGTGACAGCGACGGCTTGCTCGAGCCGCCAAAGCCGTCGGGGCTGTATTCGAGATCGAGTTGCAGCTTGAAGAGACCGGCAGGGTCGTACTGATAGGTGCCCACCCAGGCGATTCCGTCCCTCTCGATGCCCGAGAACCCCTTGTCATCGAAGTCATCGAGGGCCCGCCAGAACTGGACCCCGAGACCGAGCCGGTGCTTCGCGGCTTCGGCCGGGGAGCTCAGCCCCAGCCCCATCAACAAGAGAACAAAGGCTGGAAGCCAGAGTGCGCGACGAAAGCTCGGTCTCATGAGTAAATCCTCTCCAGTCGAACAGACGGGCCACCGAATGGCCTCGGGAGTGAGTCTATCCGGGAGCGCGGGGGTTAGACTATGGCGACTTTACGCCGCCATGGCCGGCGGCGCCCCCAAGCGATGAGCTCGACTTCACCCGACACTCACTCGACGAGCTCGGTCAAACCCCTGGCCGGGGGAGCCGCGGTGTTACTCGTGGGTCGCACGGGGGCCCGCAGCATCTCCTACATCCTGCAGATGGTCCTCGGTCGGCTGCTCGGCCCAGCCTCCTATGGTCTATATGCGGTGGGCTGGAACCTGCTCTTGATTGTCGGGCTTGCGGCCAGCCTGGGTCTGGAGCACGGTGTCATCCGTTTTGGAGCGGACCTCTCGGCGGAGAATGGGGGTCGGCTGCGGCGGGTGACGATGCGGTCGCTCAAGATCGCCGCTCTGGCAGGAGGTGTGGCGGCGGCGGTGTTGTGGCTCCTGGCGCCCTGGCTGGCTGAATCGGTCTTCGACAAACCCGGTCTCCGGCCCGTGCTTGCGGTGATGGCGGCGGCGCTGCTCTTCATGCCGGCCCTGCGGGTGGCGGCCGCCAGCTTGCGAGCGGCCTTGCGGATGGTGCCCAACGTGATCGCCGAGGATCTGGTCCAGCCGCTCGTCAACCTCGTCCTCTTTCTGGTCTTCTGGGCCCTGGGGTGGCATCTCTTTGGGGCTCTGGTGGCCACCGTCGTCTCGTTCGCCGTGGCCCTGCTGGCAGCCCTGGCCTTTCTCGCTCGGGGTTGGTGGCGGCAGGCGGAGCCGGTAGGCGAGGTGGCGGTGGTCGGCAGCCGGGAGTTGATGCTTTTTTCCCTGCCGGCAGCTCTCGCCGGAATGCTCGCCCTGGTGACCATGTGGATCGATCGGCTGCTGGTAGCCTATTTCTTGACCGCCGCCGACACCGGGATCTATCAGGCCGCCTCCCAGGTTGCCTTTATCTTCATTCTGATCCTCAACTCCTTCAACGGTATTTTTGCCCCGCTGATCGCGGGTCACTTTGCGGCGGGTCGAAAACAGGAGCTGAACGACCTTTACAAGGTGTCGACCAAGTGGGGGCTTTATCTGGCGCTGCCGGTCTTTCTGGTCATCGTGATTGCTCCCGACGAGGTCCTCGGTGTGTTGCTGGACAGCCGCTACGTGGTGGGCGCGCTGCCCCTGGTGGTGCTGTCGATCGCTCAGGTGGTCAATCTGGCCACCGGCGCCGTGGGGTTCATCCTGGTCATGGGTGGGCGCCAGAACTCATGGCTGCTGCTCTCGGGTGCCGCCCTGACCGTAAACATCGGTCTGAGTCTGTTCCTGATTCCGCGTCATGGGCTTATCGGGGCGGCGGTGGCGGCATTGTTGTCGATAGTCGGTCTATTTGGCAGCGCCTTGCTGCTGGTCCGCCGCTGGGAAGATCTGTGGCCTTGGGATCGGCGCTATGTCAAAGGCCTGGTGGCGGCGCTGGTCACCGCGGGCGCACTCGTCCTCACCGACCGGCTGCCGATCGGCTCTCCGGTCCTTCATCTTCTCGCCCTGTGTGTGGTGGCGGTGGTGGTGTTCGCGGGCGTGCTCCGCGTTATGGGGCCCGATCCCGAGGATCGGGAAGTCATGCAGCTGGTCAGGGGCAAGCTGGGCTCAGGACCGAACCCGTCTCAGTAGCCGTAGCGGCGTGCCAACGGCCAGGTGAGAAGGGTCACCAGCCGCTGGACGGATTTGGGCAGCTCCTGGCGCCAGGTGTCGTCGCGACGGATGGTAACCGTGCCGGTCTCGAATCGGCTGGGGTTGCCGGCCATGCTATGACTCCGGGTGAGATCGACCTCGAAGTCACCGACAAATGGCAGCGGCGGCACCTCGTCGAGGATGAGACGGACCACTTTCTCCAGGGTCTCGCGTGGTCGATCGGTGAAGTCCTCGTAGCGCAGCCGCAGGTAACGGCCGGACCGACGCGCCCAGATCATCTCCGCCGTCAAGTTCCAGACCAGCCAGAGCTTGGCGCTCCGCGCCGGCGGGTGCTGGCTCATGTACATCGGCTCGTCACCGCCCGGGTCGTAGACCTTCTTCTTGAGCCAGGAGAAGGCGACCGCACGTGGATCCCGCACCAGGTGGACGACGTAGGGATCGATACCGGGCATGACATCGAGCAGGTGGCCGAGAGCCGGTGACTTGGACGAGTCGACGACGACACGGCTGTCGGTGGCATCGGCAACGGCCCGGTAGAGCCGCTCCATGGCGGCGGCGTATTCGGCGACCTCGGGTGAGGCGGTGTGGCTCGAGCCACGCAGCCTGGCCCAAATCGACCGCCGGGGGTTGAGGCTTTCGCGTAGCTGGACGAGTCGGGCCGTGTCCGGTTCGTAGTCGGTCCCCAAAGCGGCCATTATGCGTTGCCAGACCGGACAATTGGAGAACGCCTCACCACAGGCGCAGAGACGGTTCTGCTCCAGCGAGCGGTCCCAGATGTAGTGGAGCTCACCGGCGGCAAAGACCCCGTCGAGCTGACCGAGGATGTTGTCGAGGATCGTCGTGCCGCTGCGCCCGAAGCCGGTGACGTAGAGGACCTTGAGTCGGTCTGCGGCCATCGGTCTAGCCTACGATCTCCAGGGGCGTCGCGGTCTTCCATCCGCCGCGGGTAAAGTCGGGAACGTCCACCGGTCGACCCTGTTTGGCCACCGAGATCTCGGAGAGCTCCACCACCGAGCTGACCGCCGCCGCGTCGTAGACATCCATGTCGGTGGGCTGGCCTTGCCGCAAGCACTCGATGAGCCGGTAGTCCTCGAGATAGTCCATACCCCCGTGGCCGGCTCCTGCGGCCTCGCCCTCGAGGTTTCTCCACAGGGGGTGCTCGAACTCCTCGCGGTAGGCCTCGATGTCGTCCCAGCCGTGGCCCTCGCTG
This sequence comes from Thermoanaerobaculia bacterium, assembly GCA_049678185.1. Taxonomy (GTDB): domain Bacteria; phylum Acidobacteriota; class Thermoanaerobaculia; order Multivoradales; family JAHEKO01; genus M0029. The sequence goes on along the minus strand of JBAUDS010000011.1, from coordinate 1,220 downwards.
CGACCTTCGATGTGGATGCGGTCGGGGTAGCCGGTGAAACAACCGCGGGTGCCCTGGAGCAAATTGATCCGGCTGTAGGGACGCGGGGTGGTCGTGTCGTGCTGGACCACGATGGTGCGACCGAGACCGGTCTTGATGAGGGTGGTGTTCATGTCGCCCAAGACGAAGTCGAGCTTTCTTCTCGGGTCATCGGCCGGGAGGTGCTCCTCGGCGTAGAGCTTCAAGCCGCGGGCGTTCGAGCTCATCGAGACCAGATAGTCGAACCTGTCGCCACGGTTGATGTCCATGCACTGGGCGATCGGTCCCAGACCGTGGGTCGGGTAGAGATTGCCGTTGCGCTCGACCGAGTGCGCCAGCCGCCAGAGCCCCTCGTTTTTGTCGCTGAACTTTATCGAGCGCAAATCGTGGATGTAGGCGCCTTCGCCGTGCAGCAACTCGCCAAAGAGCCCGGCACGCACCATCTTGAGCACCATCAGCTCCGAGCGTCCGTAGTTGCAGTTCTCCATCATCACGCAGTGGAGCCGCTGGCGCTCGGCCGTTTCCACCAGCTGCCAGCAGCCGTCGACGGTGGTCGCCGCCGGCACCTCGACCGCCGTGTGCTTACCGGTTTCCATCGCCTCCACACAGATCGGCACGTGCCAGCGCCAGGGGGTGGAGTTGAAGACCAGGTCGATGTCGTCCCGTTCGCAGAGACGCTTGTAGTCGGTCTCGCCACGGGTATAGAGGTCGGGTGCCGAGCGTCCGTCGTCGACGACCCACCGCTGCACCTCCTTGGCGCGCGGCTCGTCGATGTCGCACAGGGCCACGATCTCCACTCCCTCGACGCGGAGGAAGTTCTGGACGTGACTTCCCCCCTGGAGGCCGACGCCGACAAAGGCCATGCTGACGGTTTCGAGCGCCGGTGCGGCAAAGCCCTCGGCAGGCCGGTAGCCGCGGGCACTCTTGGCCGCCGGCACCTTCTTTGCCGCCAGGGCGCCGGCACTCAGAGCCAGCCCGAGACCGGCGGTGGCGGTGAGGAACTCCCTCCGATTCGGATTGTCACTCATCGTTTGCACACTCCTCCGCTGCGCTGGAGAGCGGGGTGGTGGTGGGCTGCTCTCCGGCAGCATTCTTACAGGTCTTGATGAGAAAGAGACCGGCGCCCACGGCCACCGCGACCAGGATCAGCGCTCGCGGGTACTCGCCGTAGAGCCAGTAGCCGGTGGCAAACAGGGCGGCGT
>JBAUDS010000010.1:0-51136 GCA_049678185.1 Thermoanaerobaculia bacterium | reverse complement strand
GTCCTCGGCCCGGCGTAGCATCGTCTTCGCCTGCGGAGCCGGGTCGAGGACCCGCGGCCAAGGCGGCCGCCCCGCCAGCCCGGATTCGTGACCTCCGGGGGCTCACCGGAGCGGAGCCATGAAGTTTCCCGCGTAGTGGAGGGGAGCCCCCGAAGGTCACGAACCGGGCCACGATAAGCGCCCAGGTCACGACGCCGATCGGCAGGCACGGTGACCGGCCGATTCGTCAGGCTGCTTCGGTTGAAACGGGTGCGGGTATTTCGTGTTCTTCGGGTGGCCTGATTTCTTCGGGCTCGTCGGGACTTTCGATGCCGGCTACTTCTTCGAGGGCCCGGGTCAGCTTGCCGACGTCCTCGCGGCTCAGCTTGCCGGTGCTGCGGGAGACCGTCTGCCAGAGCTCCTCCTGGAGCCGCTGCAGGGCCACGGGATCCGCTTCACTGGCATCCCAGGCCTCGAGGGCGGCATCGAAGGCCGCGTCCAGCCGCTCTGCCTCCTCCGCGGTCAGATCGTCGGGGAGCATCTGCACCACCTCCTCCTCGAACCGGGCCATCGCCCAGCCAAAGAGGTCCTTGGCCTTGATGACAAAGACCGCGGCCGCGATTCCCAGCAGCACGACAAGGATCCCACAGCCGATCAGCAGCGGCCGCCCACAGCCACCCGGTGTTGTGGCGGGCGCATCGGGAGTGAAGGGCTGTTGAGGGAAGGGTTGATTCATTTCGGCTCCTGTTGCGCTCGTCGATCGCTTTCTATCACCGCTCCCAGCGCTCGGCAACTAGCCCAGGACCTATAATCAGACAATGAGGTACGACCCTCCAGGCAAGACTCCCACAGACCGTCCACCCGCAACCACCGGCGACAAGTCGGCGGCCAAGAGTCGCCGCAAGCTCCTCTGGCGCATTTTTGTCCCCACCGCTGCGGTACTGCTGGGAGCACTGGCCGGCGTCGGCTTCGCCGGGATGATCCGCATGCCGCGGGTCGACTCCCTGGCCGACTTTACCCCGGCGCTCATCACCGAGCTTTTCGATCGGGATGGTCGCGTATTCGCCACCTACGCGCGAGAAAAGCGTGTATTGCTGGGCGAGGGCGAGATCCCCGAGCTCCTCCAGCAGGCCATCTTGGCCGCCGAGGATGCCAATTTTTTCCAGCACGGTGGTGTGGACGCCCAGGGGGTCGCTCGCGCCGTCTTCAAGAACCTGGGCGCCGGCAGGAAGGCCATGGGGGGCTCGACCATCACCATGCAGCTGGCGCGTCAGCTCTATCTCAACCCCAAGAAGACCTGGCGGCGAAAGATCGAAGAGGCGCTGCTGGCCGTCGAGCTGGAAAAGACCTACGCCAAGCAACAGATACTGACTCTCTATGCCAACCTCATCTTCTTCGGACATGGCAACTACGGCTTCGAGGCCGCGGCCCGGTCCTTTTTCGACAAGTCGGTCGCAGAGCTGACGCTGCCGGAGGCCGCTATGCTGGCCGGAATCCCCCAGCGTCCGAGCACCTACAGCCCCTACCGGCGGCCCGACCTCGTCCTGGCCCGCCGCGACTACGTCCTGCGTCGCATGTGGGAAGAGGGCTTTGTCAGCGAAGAGGAATATCGAGCCGCTACCGCCCAACCGCTGCAGGTCGTCTCACGGCGTCCCCAAGACCTACTGGCCCCCTACTTCTCGGAGGAGGTCCGCCGCTATCTGGAGGCTCAGTACGGCGCCGAAGGCCTGCTGCAACGCGGGCTGCAGGTGGTGACTACTCTCGATCCACAAATACAGCGGGCAGCGGAAGGCGCTCTGCGAGCCGGTCTGCTCAGAATGGATCATCGCAAGGGATGGAGGGGACCGCTCTATCGGGTCGAGGACGTCGATCTGGAGACTCACCAGCTCGCCTCCTGGACTCAGCAAGAGGTGATTCCGGGCGAATGGCTGGAAGGACTCGTGGTCAGCTCCAATCGCCGCTCGACCCAGGTCAGAATCGCCAACTCCACCTTCGAGCTCACCGCCGAAGGGATCGAATGGACGCGCCGAGAGCGAGCAAGTGACCTGCTCAAAGCCGGCGACGTTGCCTGGTTTCGGATCGAGCTACCGGAGGAGGACGGTGATGGCAATCCCATCCTCTTTCTCGAGCAGGAGCCCGAGCTCGAGGGGGCGGCAATCGTCCTGGAGTCATCCAGCGGCGCCGTCCGGGCCATGGTGGGAGGTTGGGACTTCGACCGCAGCAGCTTCAACCGGGCCACTCAGGCCAAGAGACAGGTGGGATCGGCCATCAAGCCCTTTGTTTATGGTGCGGCGCTCGAAAACGGCTTCACCGCCGCGGACACCATCTTCGATGCCCCGGTCATTTTCGAGGGCGCCAACAATGTGCCCAACTACAGCCCACGCAACTTCTATCGCCAGTACAACGGCATCACGACGCTGCGTCGGGCCCTCGAGAAGTCGATGAACGTCAGCTCGGTGAAACTGATGGACATGGTCGGCGCCGAGCAGGTCATCGATCTAGCCAGACGTTTTGGTGTCACCACCCCTCTGCAGCCCTACCCCAGCCTGGCTCTGGGCGCGGCCGAGTTCATACCCCTCGAGCTGGCAGCCGCCTACGCCACTATTGCCAACCAGGGGATCTACGTCGAGCCCTTCTTGATCGAGAGCATCACCACACCCGACGGACATACTCTCGAACAGCACCGCATGAGAGCACACAAAGCGATGGAGGCGGATGTGGCCTTTGTGCTGACCCATATGCTAGAAGGGGTGGTGGACCGGGGAACGGCCGTGTCGGTCGCCGGTCTCGATCTGGCCCTGGCCGGCAAGACCGGAACCACCGACATCTACACCGATGCCTGGTTCGCGGGCTTTTCACCTCGCTACACCCTACTGTCGTGGGTGGGATACGACGTTCCCCGCTCTCTGGGAAGAAACATGACCGGATCCGAAGCGGCGCTGCCGATCTGGAGAATGATGGTCGAAAGCGGTCTCGAGGACGGCTGGCTGAGCCCGGGCGGTCAATTCTCACCCCCCCCGGGCGTGGCGCTGCAGCGGGTCGAATACTCGACCGGTCTGCTTCCCGGGCCCGGTGCCGGACAGGTCATCGAGGAGGCCTTTATCCAGGGCACCCAACCGGCACGCCAGTACGAGCCTGAATGGGCGCGGATCATGCGGATGCCCTGGTATCAACAGCGGCCCTATTACATCCCCAAGGCCGGCGAGCGCATGCCGGAAGATGTGGAAGACTGGACCCTGATCCGGGAAGTCTGGGCCGAGAAGGACAAGAAAGAGGACGAGAGAAAGCAGTAGCCTAGAGCTTACCCGGCCAGGTCAACCCGCCTTGGTGCCGATCATCGCGTAGTCCTGGTAGCCGTATAGCAGCCGATCCAACTTGTCCCGCAGCTGATTCACCTGGTCGGCCAGATGTTTGACGTCGGCGGGCAGGTCAGCGAGCGCCAGCTCGGGTAGACGGTCCTCATCCGCAAATGGTCTGAGGTCGATCTGCTCGACCTGGTCGAAGCCGGCGAGCTCGTAGGTCAACCTGAGAGTCTCGGGGTGGATCGGCCGGCGGTGGGTCGGATCCAGCCAGAAATTGCGCGCCGCCACCACCAGCGACAAGGGATTGGGGGTTTCGAGGATGAGGACCCCGCCCGGCCGCAGTGCCCGCCATGCCAGACGCACCAGTCTGTCGATCGAATCGGCCGGCAGATGCTCGATGACATGAAAGGAAACGACGCCGCCAAGTTGGCCCTCGGGCAGATCGTTCAAAATCTCGAACAGGTCTCCCTGCTCCACTTTCAAATCCTGGTTGCGACACTCGCCGATCATCTCCTCGCTGCTGTCGATACCGCGTGCCGGTATGCCCTGAACGCGCAGCAGGGCCAGCAACTCGCCACGACCGCAGCCCAGATCGAGTATCTCGCCTCTGTCAGCGAGATAGGGCAGATAGATCTCCATCCGCCTGCCGATCTCGTCTCGGGTGCCCCTGAACCTGTCCTCCAGCTCCAGATACCCCTGCTCTTTCCAGACTTCCTCCAGACCCTGAACCTCTTCCGCCGGACGCTTCGCATCGCTTTCGGCCAGCGCCAGCAGGCCGCCCAACCGACCCCACAGGTGCTGGCTTTCACGCCGATAGCGATCGAGCTTCTGATCGACCAGCGCAAACAGGGCGTCGGTATGACGGCTGACGTCGTCGAAGCCCTCCCGCTTGACCGCTTCGAGATGGGCCAGACGGGCGCGGTGCTCCTCCAAGTGATCCAACAAAACGATGTTGTATCGACGTTGCCGGTCCCAGAGGTCCGCGACCGGTGTCTTGACCAGGGGACGCAGCAGCCGCTTCAAAAGGACGATGACGCTACCGACAAGTCCTCCACGGCGGCTCTCGATCGGGAAAGGGTGATCCCCTTCCCAGAGCCATCTCCAATCGTCCAACGATGGAGCGTCTTGGCGGAAAAAGGCGTCTATGCTCGGAGAAGGCTTGTCTGGCTCCGGAGAGGACATCAGAGCTACTCTTCGGGCACCACCGTGACCATCACCTCGGCCACCACCTCGGGGTGGAGCTCGATTCGCACCGGGTGTTCTCCCAGGGTCTTGATTCCGCCTTCGAGATCGATCCGACGTCGGTCGACGGTGATCCCCTTGGCCTCGAGCAGGTGAGCAATCTCGGTGGCCGTCACCGATCCGTATAGAGTCTCACTCTCCCCTACTCGCTTTGCAATCTTCAGGCTCACGCCGTTGATTCCAGCGGCCATCTCGCTTGCGGCTTCGTGCTCGCGGGCATGACTGGCATCGATCTTCTTCTTCTGCTGATCGAAATACTGCTGGTTGCCAGGAGTCGCCTCCAGCGCCAGGCCCTTCGGGATGAGATAGTTCCGTGCGAGACCCGGCTTGACATCCACCACATCGCCTCGCTGGCCGGTGTGCAGCACATCCTGCATCAGAATGACCCGCATTCACTCACCTCCTAGTCGGACGTGTAGGGCAAGAGAGCCAAGTGCCGGGCTCGCTTGATGGCCTGTTGGATGATCCGCTGGTGCTTGGCACAGGTTCCCGAGATTCTTCGCGGCAGGATCTTGGCCCGCTCGACGATGTACTGCTGCAGAAACCGCACATCCTTGTAGTCCACGGTATTCATCTTCTCGGCGCACATGCGGCAGACTTTGCGCCGGCGGAAGAAAACCTTCTTTTTGCCAGGTGGTCTTCTCATCGGCTCACCTCCTCGCCAGTGGCCGGTGCGGGGGCCGTCGACCCCTCAAGTGCTTCGCGATAGCGCAGTCGACCTTCATCGGTTCTGACCGACAGATAGCGCAGCACTTTCTCGTTCTGCTGCATCCGCCGCTCGACCTCCGGAAAGGGGTTCTTGTCATCGGCACTTACGTAAAACAAGTGGTACGTGCCCTCGGTCAGCTTCTCGATGGGGTAGGCCAGCTTGCGCTTACCCCAACTCTCCTCTTTGGTCACCTGCCCGCCTTGCGCACTCAGCATCTCGCGATAGCTGTCGGCCAGGCTGACGACCTCCTCGTCGGGCAGACGAGGATCCACCACAAACATCAGCTCGTAGGTTCGCATGTCTCTCGTAGACCTCCCTATGGCCTGTTCAGTCCCCAATTATTGGGAACAGAGAGGTTGATTGGTCTTCGCCGGCAGCCTCTCAGGGACCTCCGGCGGCTATGACAACGGCGTATTCTACCCGAACACTCCTCGAATACAAGACTAGTCCGCCGGTTCAGATCAGCAACGGCGCCAGAACCAGAGCCACCACCGCCATCAGCTTGATGAGGATGTTGAGGCTCGGGCCCGCCGTATCTTTGAAAGGATCGCCCACCGTATCGCCGACGACGGACGCTTTGTGGGCATCGGAGCCCTTGCCGCCGTGGGCGCCGCTCTCGATGTACTTCTTGGCGTTGTCCCAGGCTCCACCCGCATTGGCCATGAAGATCGCCATCATGACACCCGATGAGGTGACCCCGGCAAGCAGACCACCAAGCGCCTCGGTGCCGAAGGTAAAGCCCACCACCACCGGCACGACAACCGCCATCAAACCGGGGACCACCATCTCGCGCAGAGCGGCCTGGGTGGAGATATCCACACACCTGGCGAAGTCGGCTTCGGCTTTGCCCTCCATGAGACCCGGGATCGACTTGAACTGCCGTCTCACCTCCTCGATCATCTCGAAGGCCGCGCGGCCGACGGCCCGCATCGCCATCGAGGAAAAGAGGAATGGCAGCATCGCTCCCACGAGCAGTCCTCCCATGACCTTGGGATTGCCGAGATCGATCGTCTCCAGACCGACCGTCGTCCGGAACGCGGCAAACAGGGCGAGCGCAGTGAGGGCGGCCGAGCCGATGGCAAAACCCTTGCCGATGGCCGCGGTGCTGTTGCCAACGGCATCCAATTTGTCGGTACGCGCCCGAACCTCGCTCCCCAGATGAGCCATCTCGGCAATACCGCCGGCGTTGTCGGCCACCGGCCCGTAGGCATCGACGGCCAGCTGAATACCGGTCGTCGACAGCATACCCAGAGCGGCGATGGCTATCCCATAGAGTCCGGCCTGCTGGTGAGCGATGACGATCGCCGCCACCAGCACCAGGACCGGCAGCGCTGTGGAGCGCATGCCCAGGGCCAGTCCGGAGATGATGTTGGTGGCAGCGCCGGTGAGGCTGTCTTTGGCAATCTCCTGCGCCGGTCGCTTCGAAGCCGAGGTGTAGTAGTCGGTGATAAAGCCGATGAGGACGCCTCCGGTCAGACCGGCAACCGTCGCCCAGAAGACCCCGCCGGCGTCGAACTGTCGACCGCCGATGAGGTAGGTCCCATCCAACAATCGATCCGCAAACCACCAGATCGCCGCCAGCATGGCCACCGACGAGAACAGCGTCCCGCGGTGGAGAGCGTGGGCCGGGTCCCCACCCTCCTTGGTGCGTACCAGAAAGGTACCTGCCAGCGAGACCAGAATCCCAACTCCGGCGAGAACCAGCGGCAGCATGACCAGCATCGGGGTATAGGTACTGCCGTCGAGCCGGGAGGCATTGACCCCGAGGACCAGCGAGCCGATGATCGAGCCGACGTACGACTCGAAGAGGTCGGCTCCCATACCGGCAACGTCACCGACGTTGTCACCGACGTTGTCCGCGATGACTGCCGGATTCCGTGGATCGTCCTCCGGGATTCCGGCTTCTACCTTGCCCACCAGATCGGCTCCGACGTCGGCTGCCTTGGTGTAGATACCGCCGCCGACGCGGGCAAAAAGGGCGATCGAGCTGGCCCCAAAAGAGAAACCGGTCAACACGGTAACCGTTCGCAAGAGATCGCTCTGGGGGTTACCGGTGTCGAACAGGCCGGTGTAGATGGTAAAAAGAATGGCAAGACCGAGGACACCCAGCCCAACGACGCTGAAACCCATCACCGCACCGCCGGAGAAGGCGATCTTGAGAGCATCGTTGAGACCCGTGCGAGCAGCCGACGCGGTTCTCACATTGGCCGCCGTGGCCACCCGCATGCCAAAATAGCCCGCCAATCCCGAGCACAGCGCACCCGCGATGAGCGACACCCCGATAAGGGCCGAGCTCTCGGGCTTGCCCCAGTTGGCCCAGGCCAGCAGAGCGGCCGCCACTGCAACAAAGACCGCCAGGATGCGGTATTCGCGGGTGAGAAATGCCATGGCACCTTCGCGGATATGCCCGGCGATCGAGACCATCTTCTCGTTACCGGGGTCCTGGCGTTGGATCCAGGCACTCCTCACCCAGGCAAATGTCAGCGCCAATACCCCGCACACCATGACAGCGTAGATCATCATTTGTGAGTCCACAGGCTTGTCTCCTCCTAGTATCTATAGCCCCGCGGCAGAGCTCAATCCGTCGCCACAAGGTCCTCACTCGTTGAAGCGATTCATGGTCGGCTCCGCCCCTTCCTGGAGCCACATCTCACAGGCGTCAGCGGCGCGCTCGATCATCTTCTCCACCGTGGCCTCTTCTGTCGGTGCGAAGGGCGACAGCACAAAATCCTCCAACTCGTCACCTTGGAGTGACCGGTCTTCGTTGGCCACGCCGAGGCGAAGACGGGGAACACCCTCGGTGCCGAGGTTGCGGATTACCGACTCCATTCCCCGATGGCCGCCCGGCCCTCCTTTTGTCCGCAGCCGCAGCTGCCCTAGATCGAGCCACACGTCGTCGTAGACGATCAGCATGTCAGCGGGCTGAATCTCTCGGCGCTCGCTGAGACAGCGCGCTGCGTAGCCGCTCCGATTCATGTAGGTCTGCGGTGCGGCTAATACGAGCTCGCGGCCCTCGACCAGCAACGACTTGCATTCGAGGCGATTCAAGCTCAGATTGCGTCGCCGGGCCAGCTCCTCCACGACTCGAAAGCCACAGTTGTGGCGAGTTTCCCGATACTTGGGTCCAGGGTTGCCAAGTCCCAGGATCAACCGATCCGGCATCCGCCCTCCACTTCGCCGCCAGAGAGACCCTGCTGGTCCAGAAAACCAGGACACTCGGGACACTCTCGTGGGCTACGAGGTCTCTTCCTGCTCCTCTTCTTCCTTGCCGCGACCGATAACTTCCGGCTCCGCCGGCTCGGCCTCCAGCAGAACCTCTTCGCCCTCGCCCTCGGCCTCCGCCGCTTCCACTTCTTGCGCTACGCGGCTGTGGGCCACCGCGGCGATGACTCGATCGGGCTCCTCGAGAATCTCCACCTTGGCCGGAAGCTCCAGGTCCTTCACCTGAACGTGCTGACCGACCTCCAGCGCGGAAACATCGAGCTCGAGTTGCGGCGGAATGTCCCCGGGCAGACACTCGAGCTCGACCTCTCGGGCGATGAAGTCCAGGACACCGCCCTGGTTCTTGACGCCCTCCGGGACGCCGAGGAGCTCGATCGGCACCTGTACCTTGACCTTCTCCGTCATCAGCACTCGCTGAAAGTCGATGTGAATGATCTGTCTCGAGATCGGATGCACGACCACTTCACGCACCATCGTATGGCGTGCCTTGCCGGTGCCCGCCAGTTTGAGCAGAAAGACGGCGTTCTCTCCGCCGGCCTGCCTGAGGAGATCGTGAATAGCGCTTTTCTCCACCGAGATCGCGATCGTCTCTTTGCCGCCACCGTAGACGACGGCTGGAATCCCGCCTGCCGCACGCAAACGCCGGTTGGCATTCTTACCCCTCTCGTCTCGTTGCTTGACTTCGACTGTTGTTTCACTCATCTCATCCAACTCCATGAATTTCTAGACGAACAGCGAGCTTACCGAGCTGTTCTCGTGTATTCGCCGAATGGCCTCTCCCAACAGGGGCGCCACCGACAGCGGTTCGAGCTTGTCGCATTGCGCCAACTTCTCTTCGAGAGGCGTAGTGTTGGTGATCAACACCTTCTCCAAGGGCGAGTTCTGGATTCTCTCTATGGCCGGTCCCGAGAGCACGGCATGGATTCCAGCAGCCAGAATCCTCTTGGCGCCGTTGTTCTTCAGCGCCTCGACCGTCCAATGCAATGTCCCCGCGGTATCGATGATGTCGTCGACCAGGAGCACATTCCGACCTTCGACGTCACCGATGACGTGCATGACCTTGGCCTGGTTGGGAGCCTCGCGCCGCTTATCGACGATGGCCAGTCCCGCCCCCAGACGTTTGGCGACGGCACGTGTCCTTTCGACCCCGCCGGCGTCCGGAGAGACCAGGATCAAATCAGGGATTTCGAGCTTGCGGATAGCTTCCAGCAGAACCGGAGCCGCGAAAAGATGGTCCACCGGGACATCGAAAAAGCCCTGAATCTGAGCGGCGTGGAGATCCATGGCCAGGATCCGATCGGCGCCGGCTCGCGAAATGAGATCGGCGACCAGCTTGGCGGTGATCGGGACCCTCGGTCTGTCCTTTTTGTCCTGGCGCGCGTAGCCGTAATAGGGGATGACCGCGGACACCCGTGAAGCGGAGGACCGCTTGAAGGCGTCCAGCATGATCAAGAGCTCCATCAAGTTCTCGTTGGCCGGCCGACAGGTGGGCTGAATGATAAAAACGTCGGAGCCGCGGACGTTCTCCTCGATCTGGCAGAAAATCTCGCCATCGGAAAAGTTGTACGCCTCGACCTTGCCCAAAGGCAGCTTGAGATAGGCGCAAATCTCTTGCGCCAGGCTGGGGTGAGCCCGTCCACTGAAGATTTTCAGATCACCTAGCATGGTCATTCATCCGATAGCGCGATTGGTAATGGTCAGTCTCGGTTTGATTATCCGTTGGCTGGGGCGGGAGGATTCGAACCTCCGATAGCCAGATCCAAAGTCTGGTGCCTTACCACTTGGCGACGCCCCAGTGACTCTTCGACTCTTGGAGGGGGTCCCTATCGACTCTGGTCGACCGCGAAACGGAGCCCGCACCCGACTCCACTGTCAGTAGGGCAGGCTATGTCGTCCAGAAGGAGTCACGGAGATGCATCTCCGTGACTTCGTCGAGGCTCTTTCCCTCCTCTGGCTCATCGTTCGTCTCGGCACGAGCCTCGGCAGGCACCGGGGCCGGCGGCTCCGACTTCTGCTGCGGTTGCTGCCCTTCGATAGGCGCTCTTGCTCTTGGCGCCGTCTCCCCTTCTGTCCGCCGCCCCGCAATCACCTGCTCGTACTCGGAGAGGATCTGCTGTTCCAACATCTGCCGGGTCTCATTGTTCAGAGGATGGGCCACATCTTTGAACTTCCCATTCCGCTTGCGCCGACTCGGCATGCTGATAAAGAACCCGTCCTTGCCCCGAATTACCTTGATGTCATTCACCATGAAGCAGTGGTCGAATACGATCGATACGAAGGCCTTCAGCTTCTCTTCCTCGATCGGGAAAACCTTTATCTCTGTAATCTCCATCAACAGGTCTCCGCTACTGGACTAGTCTAAGTCTCTGACAGGACGATCTGCTCAGGGTACGGGCACACACAAGACGACTCGCCGGTGGAAGAAATCGTGCCATCTCTCGACTCACGCTCTGGTTACTGAAGCGGGCGAAGAGAGTCGCACCACTCCCCGAGAGTCTCACCTCCGACGCCCCTGCCTCGCGGAGGGCATTATATACGGCTCCTACCGCAGGATAGCGGCCCACGACCAACTCCTCGAGGTCGTTCCAGCCGTTTCCTGACGCCAACCAGTTACTTATCCTGCCCTCTGCTAGCGACTCAATGCTAGATTTACCCGCCTTTGGTGTCAATTCCGCAAACTGGGCGAACACCTCGGCGGTGGAGATGGACACCGGTGGGATGACCAGCCAGATCTCGGTCTCGGGCAGCTCCTCCAGCGCTTCGATCTCGTCTCCCCTGCCCGTACCCATCGCCGTGCCACCCACCAGGAAGTAGGGAACGTCGGCTCCCAGGCTCCTGGCGACCGACGCCAGCTCGTCCGCCGGCGCCGGCGAGTCGAGCAACTCCTGAAGCGCCAGCAAGACCGTGGCAGCGTTGCTGCTCCCTCCACCCAACCCCCCACCGACCGGTATGGTCTTGCGCAGCCGAATCCGCACCCCACGAGCGGGGGCCCATCGCCCGAGGAAGGCGCTCGCCGCTTTGTGGACGAGATTCTCCGGGCCTGACGGGACTTTCTCCTCTTCCACATCCAGCTCGACGCCGCCGTCGGACAGCTCGATCGTCACCAGGTCGCACAGATCGACCGTTTGAAAGATCGTCCGCAGCTCGTGATACCCGTCGTCGCGTTTGCCAAGCACCTCGAGGTGGAGATTGATCTTGGCAAAGCTTCTATACGTTGGACTCATAACAAGCTGCCTTGGCGTAGCTTTCGGGGACGGCCAGTCGCTCGAAGCCACCCTCCAGACTCTCTCTGACCACCGTTCTCCAGCGAAACTGTACCCCTTCGCGGTGAGACAATATGCCTCCCTTGTCCTGCCGGGTCCACCAGACCAACGGCTGCTCCCCCTCCCACAGCATCCAACTGGATGGTTTGCCGGCCTCGAAGCTGCCGGTCCACCGCCGCTGATTCGGATCGGTGAAGTCGAACCGCGCATCGTCCGTTACCGAGTCGGCACCGACCGCGACCGGCAGATAGCCCAGCAAAACCTTGGGGAGGGTTCTGACCGGTAATGGGTCGAGCGCCACTTCCGGCAGCGTCAGCTCCATCCCGGCCAAACAGTAGGTCTTCTCGGCATGGTTCACAAGCAGAACCTGGCGGTCGTAGAGCTCCATGCTCCAGACAGCTCGGCCCAGGACATCGGAAGCAACGAGCTGAAAGCGGTCGCTGGTGTCGAGCCGGAGTATCAGTCGCAGCCCCCCGGCCCCCTTGGCACCCCCGTAGCGGACACGAAAAAGATTCTGGGTTCCCAGATCCCGCGCCGCCAAGACCCAAGTGGCCGCCATCGGATCATCTGTGTCATAAGTCTGGACGGGCGCGCCGCGGTGAGCGCAAGCAAGGCTCCCGAGCAGCCCGGCGACTACAAAGAGACGAGTTGACAACGGTCCAAGCGTCTGTCGCGGCAAGGGATCAGAGTTTGCCGGACAGCTCTTCGAGCTTGCGACGCACCTGTTCGGTGTTATCGGCCTCGAGCGCCAAGGCCCGTTCATAGACCTCCCGCGCCTTTTCCAGGTCACCGAGGACAACGTACAGATCACCAAGGTGCTCGAATACGACCGGGTCGTCCCCTACCAAATCGGCCGCCCGCTCGAGATGACCCCTGGCTTCTTCGTAATTGCCAAGCTGGAAGTGCGTCCAACCGAGAGAGTCGGCATAGGCCCCGTTGTCGGGTTCCAGGTTGACTGCCTGACTCACCATCACCAGGGCGCGGTCGAGATTCTCACCCTCCTCGGCCCACATGTACCCCAAATAGTTCAAGGCCGGCGCGAATTGCGGCTCTGCCTCCAGCAATTCCTGAAAGACGGCCTCGGCTTCGCTGGTGCGCTCGGTCCGTTCGTAGGCTGCTCCCAACCAGAACAGGACCTGAATTCTGATCGACCCTTCGCTCGCCGCTTTGGCCCGCTCGAGAATGGGGACCGATCCGGCATAGCGCTCGAGGCGCTGATAGACCTCGGCTGCGAGCAGCAGGTTTTCCACCTCGCCGGTAGAGGTGAGCTGCTGCACCCTCTCGAGTGCCTCCTCTTCGCGGTCGAGACGGAGAAGGATCTCGGCCTCCTTGGCCAGAACCCTGTCGACCATCTCTGGATCGCTACTGTCGGTCTGTAGGAGAGCCAGGGCGTCTTCTTCGCGTCCAAGGTGAAACAGCGCGTCGGCTCGTAGGAACATGGAATCGTCAGCGCCCGCATCCTCGTCGATCGGCACCAGGGCTTCGGTGAGCTCGAGCACAGCCTGCCAGCGTTCCCCACGCGCCAGCAACCTGGCCTGCTCGAGCTGAATCTGGAATGCACCTGCTTCATCACCGGCTTCGATCAGCCGTTCTGCCATCGCGGCCAGTACGGCGGCCGCATCGTCGAATTGCCCCTGGCGCTCCAGAACACGAGCCAAAAGAGACGAGATCTCGGGACTCTCGGGCCGCATGGTCAGAAGCTGGCGTGCCAGCTCCGCGGCCTCATCATTGCGGCCCTTGGCGGCCAGCACGAGCGCTTTGAGATAAAGGCTTCCAAAGTCTTCCTGCAGATCCGCCAACGTCTTGTCCAGTGCCACCAGCGCACCATCGAGATCGCCGGTCCTGAAAAGCTCGAGAGCCAGGCGGCGCTGAACTTCCACGTCTGCCAGCTCCTTGGGCGCCCCCTTCAAAGTCTCGATAGCAGCATCGTGGTCCCCTCTTTCGCTCTGCAGCTCGGCAAGAGTCACACGTGCTTTCTCGAAGCCCGGATCGACCTTCAGAACATCGTCGAGCACCTCCTCGGCCTCAGTCAGCTCACCCGCCCGCAGCAGGGCATCGAGCAGAAAGGAGTAGACCGCCCGATTGCCAGGGCGATGACTGAGAAGCTCCTTGAAAACTTCGGCAGCTTCATCGAACCTGGATTCGCCCAGGTAGATCTGGCCCAGGGACATCATCGACTGACCATCGTCGGGTACCAGGACTCGGAGACGCTCGAGCGTTTCCCGCGCACGGACCAACGCATCATCCTCTTCTTGCACCAGAGACAGCTGCACCTGGCTATAGATCCGCATCGCATCGAGGTTGTCAGGAGCCAGGTCCAGCGCCTCCGAGGCATGGGCTTCGGCCGCCTTGGCCCGGTCCAGTCGCAATAGGAGCCTGGCGTATTCGATGCGGATGAACACATCCTCAGGTGCCTCATCGACAGCTTGGGAGAAGTGTTCCAGCGCCTCGCCATAGGCCCCCTCCTCGGTGAGCAGCTTGGCGAGCGCGAAGTGGTAGGGGGCGTCCGAGGCGGCAACCGCGCTACCCAATGCAATGAGGATCAGATAACACAGCGAAGATAGCCGGGACGGTCGCATGATTCGAGGATAACAATCCGTGCCACCGCTTTACAAGGAAGAAGGAGACTTTTATAATGTCTTGTTCGCAAATAAACGACTGAGCATCAATAACTTAGAGATCCCCTGCTGGCATCGATCAGATATGAAAGGGCTCGGGGAACTGCTGCGGGATCGAGGCTGGGTCAGCAATCACCAGCTGGACGAGGCACTCGCCAGACAGCGCGAGATGGGCGGGCTCGTCGGTACTTGTCTGTTGGAGATAGGTGCCATCCAAGAAGATCTTCTCGTGCGCGTGCTGTCCGAGCAGCTGGGAGTACCCGCAGCTTCGGTAGCCGACCTGGCCGACGTGCCGCCAGGAGTACACCAGCTTTTGCCCAGGGACCTGGCGGCTCGCTATCTCGCCATCCCCTTCCGCAAGATGTCAGGTCGAGTCGACGTCGCCCTTCTGGATGTCAGAAACCTCGCCCTCCACGACGAGCTCGCGTTCGTGATCGGCAAGAAACTGAACATCCATATCGCCAACGAGGCACGAATCTACGAAGCCCTCGAGAAGTACTACACTCAGGAACCCCCTCTCCGCTTTGCCCACCTGCTCGAGCTGCTGAACCGAGAGCGTGGTCGATGGCAGGCACCACCCCCGAGGAAGGGCCAAGGACCGGTCAAAGAGACCGCCGCCGGCCCGGGTCCGCCGCGGCGTCCCAGCGCCCCAAGGCCGGTCACACGCAAGCCCGTTCCCCCAAGTCGGATCATCGCCCACGAGTTGAGAATCGAGACCGCCGGCCCACCAAAGAAGACTGCAGAGGAAGCCAAACTGATGTCTGCTGGTGCGGCAACCGTCGAGACCCGAGTGCATCGTACCGAGCCCCAGGCTGGCGCCCGCACCACCGCTCAGCCAGCCGCGGACAAGCCCCAACCGGCACCGAAAATGCCCGCACCGGTGGCGCCAGCACCGCAGCCGGCTCCAGCCGAACCCGTGGCACCGATCGAGCCCCCGCCCGTTGCCCCTAGATCGATCACGCCGCAGAGCACACGCGCCCGGCCCTCGCGAGCGCGGCTCACGCTGGAAGAGGTCGAGCTGTTACTCGAGAAGGTGCGGAAGCCTGACGAAGTGGGTCGAGTCCTGCTCGACTTTCTAGCGCAGCAATACCCGAGGGTACTGCTCTTTCGGGTCCAGCGTGACCAGGTCATGGGTTGGATGGGCCGCGGGCAAAGTCTCAACGAGGCCCGCCTCCGAGACTACGAAGTCGATTTCGCGCAGCCGTCGATATTCCTCAACCTGCGACAGGGTGGAAGTTTCTTTCTGGGACAACTTCCGGATATGCCGGCTCACGCCAAGTTGGCGGAGTGCTGGAACGCGACCACGCCCCCCGAGTGTGCTGTCTTTCCGGTCCGTATCCGCGAACGAGCCGTCACCTACATCTATTTCGACCGCGACCATCGGGGGCTCGACGGTCTGGACTTCTCCGCGATCAGACGCTTGGCAACGATGGCCGGCATCGCCTTCGAGATGTGCATCATGCAGCAGAAGCTGCGCAAGGTCTGACGTTGACACCCCAAAAGAGCCACTGCTAGACTCGCCGCCTTCCCACGAGATCATGATCAAAGCGGACCTCGTCAATCGTGTCGCCGAGACCTCCGACGTCTCCAGGGTGAAGGCAGCACTTGCTGTCGAGACGATCTTCGAAGAGATGAAGAACGCCCTCAGTGAGGGCAAGCGGATCGAGTTTCGCGGTTTCGGAGTGTTCCAGGTCCGCGATCGCAAGCGGGGAGTGGGACGCAATCCCAAGACCGGTGTAGAGGTGGCCATTGCGCCCGGCAAGACGGTCCGTTTCAAGCCCGGTAAGGAACTGAAGAACATCTAGCCTGCCCGCCCGTCTACTCTCATCCAGCTATCCGGTGGTGTCATTGCTTCGACTTCACCCGCTCGTGAAGGTGTGCAGCGGTCTCTGCCAACCTCGATGACCGAGCCACCAACCCAGGACTCGTTTGCCGGTGTGGCGAACCAGCCACCCCCCGTGAGTGACTGGAAGTTGCCGGTCTCGGCACCGCGCTATCTGCTGGCGCTGACCTTGTTCCTACTGACCCTGTTTGCGACGACCACACTTGGAGCTGGTTGGTATCTCTCGACCAGAACCGACGTCACCACCGACCTGGTGCCGTTTCTTACTCCCGGAACCATCGCCGCGGTGTGGTCGGATCCCGATCTCCTGGCGACCGGCCTGATGTTCTCGCTGCCAGCGCTTTTTATTCTCTTGTGTCACGAGTTGGGCCACTACCTGGCCTGTCGTCGCTATGGCTTGCCGGCGACTCTGCCCTACTTCATCCCCGCGCCGTTGGGGCTCGGCACTCTGGGGGCCTTCATCAAGATCAAGGCGCAGATCCGCAGCAAACGGGAACTACTCGACGTCGGCGCATCCGGGCCGATTGCCGGTTTTCTGGCCTTGCTGCCGTTTCTTCTCTACGGTGTTGCCAAATCTCAGCCGGCGGCGGTGCAACTGGCCTCGGCAAACGAGCCCAGCAATCTCGTCCTGCTGTTGCCGGGAAAGTGTCTGGGACTCGAGCTGGCCGTGAGGCTATTCCACGGCGACCTGCCACCGGGTGCGGTGATGGATCTCCACCCCTTCGCCCTGGCCGCGTGGGTAGGTCTGCTGGCCACGGCCCTCAATCTGTTGCCGCTCGGGCAGCTCGACGGCGGTCACATCCTCTACGCCGCCAGCAGCAAGCTGCAACGGCAGTCCGTCTTCTTGCTCTGGGGGGCCCTGGCCTTGGGTGGGCTGTTTCTCTGGCCGGGCTGGATTCTCTGGTGCGTGATCGTTCTCATTGTCGGGTTGCGACATCCCAGGGTCCTCGACGAGAACGAGCCGCTCGATCCCAAGCGCCGCTTGGTTGCCTTGGTCTGCCTGATTCTCTTCGTGCTCTCATTCATGCCGATTCCGATCTCGCTCGTGCCCATTGTCGGCTGAAGTGAGTCGCCCGTTTGGGCGACTCAGCTCGGCCCGGACGCGGGTGGCAAATCCAAGACAAACGTCACCGGCCCGTCGTTGATCAGCTCGACTTCCATGTGGGCTCCAAACCGCCCGGTCTCCACCACACATCCCAGCGCTCGGAGCTCATCGACAAGCTCTTCGACCAGCGGCTCGGCCCGCTCGGCCGGCGCGGCGCCGTCGAAGGAGGGTCGCCGCCCCTTGTCCAGCGAGCCGGCCAGGGTGAACTGAGAAACCACCAGAAAGGCGCCACCGACAGCGGCCGCATCCAGGTTCATCCTGCCCTCGGCATCCTCGAAAAGGCGCAGGTGGGCTAGTTTCTCGGCGGCTTTGGCGACCTGCTCGCGGCCATCCTCCTTCTCCACCCCGACGAGTGCCAACACACCTCGGCCGATTCGACTGACGACCTCCCCATCCACCCGAACCTCCGCCGAGCTGACTCGCTGCAAGATCAAGCGCACGTTTTCCGTCCTTGATAGTAGTGAGGCCCGAAGAATGCTCGCCTCAGCCAAGGTCAGAGGCGAGCAAAACGGCCGCGCCAAAGCGCTATGATAGCGTGGCTCAAGCTCAACGGAGGAGACGACGAAAATGGTGAACAAAGTAATTTTGATCGGTAATCTTGGACGCGACCCGGAGATGCGCTCAACTCCCTCGGGGCAGCCCGTGGTGAGCTTCAGTCTCGCCACCAATCGGCGCAGAAAAGATCAGGACGGCAATCGAACAAAGGAGACCGAGTGGCACTTGATCGAGGTCTGGGGCAAGCTGGCCGAGATCGCCGGCCAGTACCTCAAAAAGGGCTCGAAGCTCTACGTCGAAGGACGGATCAAGACCGATTCCTGGGAAGACCGAGAGACCGGTGCCAAGCGATCGAAGACCAAAATCGTGTGCGAAAACTTCCAGATGTTGGACCGCAAGGAAGATTTCGATGGCCCGCGGGCTGAGAGCGATGGGTTTGGCGCCACCGCTCCACAATCGGTGGCCGAACCCACGGACGACGACATACCGTTCTGAGGGGCCCAGCCCCCGCCGGGTCGTCGACTTTCTACAGTCTCGACTTCAGCGATTGGAGCAGATTCAGGGCGGCCAGCGGTGACAGCCTCTCCAGGTCGACCTCGCGCAGCAGACTGGCCACTACCTGCTCGGCGGGGGCGAAGAGGTGCATTTGATCCGGACTCCCGTCCGTGGGCGGATTGCCGCGGGCCAGCCGCGGCTTGCCGCTGAGATCGTATTCCTGCTCTTCCAGATTGTTCAGAACCTCCGCCGCTCTCTCGATCACGGTGGTGGGAATGCCGGCCAGGCGAGCCACGTGCAGCCCGTACGACTTGTCCGAGCTGCCTGCGGTGACTTTGCGCAGAAACACGATCTGATCGTTCCACTCCTTGACCGCCATGGTGCGATTGACCACGCGTGACAGTAGGGAGGACAGCTCGGTCAGCTCGTGATAGTGGGTGGCAAACAGAGTCAGCGGGCGGCCGTGCTCGTGCAGGTGCTCGACGATCGCCCAGGCCAGAGAGAGGCCGTCGAAAGTCGCCGTCCCTCGGCCCACCTCATCGAGGATGACCAGGCTCTCGGCGGAGCTCTGGTGGAGAATCTTCGCCGTCTCGATCATCTCCACCATAAAGGTCGACTCACCGCGCGATAGATCGTCGCTGGCTCCGACCCGAGTAAAAATCCGATCCGCGGCGCCGATGGTGGCCTCACGCGCCGGCACAAAACTCCCCACCTGCGCCATGAGTACGATCAGGGCCACCTGGCGAAGGTAGGTCGACTTGCCGCCCATATTCGGTCCGGTGAGGATGACTATCTGCGCATCTTCGCCGTCGAGCTCGGCGTCATTGGGCACGAACGGCTCCGAGCCGACCAGCTCGACCACCGGGTGACGCCCGTCACGGATGGAGATCCTGCCGCCACCCCCGGTCACCTTCGGTCGCACATAGCGATTCCTCGCGGCCACCTCCGCCAGGCTCACCAGCACGTCCAGCGATCCGATGGCCCGAGCGATCGCGCGCAGGATTTTGCCGGCCTCGACGATGGCATCCCGCAGACGCTCGAAGTGCATGATCTCGAGCCGAATCTGCTCCTCCTGGGCAGCCAGAATCTGCTCTTCGAGCTCCTTGAGCTCGGGCGTCACATAGCGCTCGGCGTTGACCAGTGTCTGCTTGCGAGTGTAGTGGTCAGGAACCAGATGTTGGTTCGCCTTGGTGACCTCGATGTAGTAGCCAAAGACCTTGTTGTAGCGAATCTTGAGGGTGGCGATGCCCGAGCTCTCCCGCTCTCGGCTCTCCATCGCCAGAACGTGCTGCTTGCTGTCGCGTGCCAGTGAACGCACGCGATCCAGCTCGCCATCGACCTGCGCCCGAATCACGCCACCGTCCTTGAAGGTGGCAGGGGGCGAGTCCTCGAGAACACGATGAAGCTCCGCCGTCAGCTCCTCGGCCCGATCGACCTCGCCGATGGAGCGCAGCATCCCGGAACGAGCCGCGGCCAGCTCATCGGCGATGCCGGGCACTTGCGCCAGACCGTCACGCAGGGCTGCTGCCTCACGGGGCGTTATGGCCCCCAGGACGGCCCGCGATAGGAGCCGCTCGGGGTCCCCGAACTTGGACAGGTGTTCTCGCAGCCGGAGCCGCCGCTCCTCGTCTTGGAGAAGCTCGGCCAGGGCTTCGTGACGCTCGTCGATCGCCGCCGGGTCTTTGAGCGGTCGCCGCAACCATTCGCGGAGCAGTCGACCCCCCGGAGGCGTTGCCGTGCGATCCAGCACCGACAGGAGGGTGCCACCCCTCCCACCCTCCCGCTGGTTGCGAAAGACCTCGAGATTGGTGAGCGTGGTGGAGTCCAGAATCATGGCATCCTGCGACTGCTGAAGCCGGAGCTGCTGAATGTGGGAGAGATCGCTGCGCTGGGTTTCCCGGGCGTACGCCAGGGCGGCCGCCGCCGCTTGCACCGTGGGCTCGTCGTCTTCCAAGCCGAACCCTCTCAGGGTTGTAGCCCCCAATTGCCGCTGGACGAGGTCGGCCGCGCGGCGCGTCGGCATGAAATGCTCCTCGCTACCCAGAGTGCTGCAGATACCCTGTTGCTCGATCCACTGCTGCACCAACATGGGTACCTGTCCGGCCTGCACCAGAACCTCCCGCGGTCGCAGAGTGGCGAGATCCTCCACCGCATCCTGGGGGCGGTGCCATCGGCGCACAAAGAAGCTCCCGGTGGAGACGTCGAGAAAGGCCCCTCCCCCCTGCTCGCCGTTCCAGACCAGGCTGGCGAGAAAATTGTTCTCCTTGCCTTCGAGGATACTCGGATCGCTCACCGTACCCGGTGTGACGACCCGAGTCACTTCCCGCTTGACCAGACCCTTGGCGGTGGCCGGGTCCTCCACCTGGTCACAGATCGCCACTTTCTGGCCTGCCTTCAGGAGCTTCGCCAGGTAGACCTCCAGCGCGTGATGGGGAACCCCACACATCGGCGCTTCGTTCTCGGTGCCGCGATTGCGCGCAGTCAGCGCCACCTCCAGAATCGGCGCTGCTTTTTCGGCGTCATCGAAAAAGAGCTCGTAGAAGTCGCCCATGCGAAAGAGCAGAATGGCATCCTGATGCTCGGCCTTGACCTCCAGATATTGGCGCAGCATCGGGGTATAGCGGGACGACTTGGACATGTGGCATCAGTATAACGAGTCGAACGGACCTGCCGATCGCGGGATAGACTCGAAGGATGCCCCCAATCCAGGACAATCTGCTGCTGTTGGCGGTGGACTCCGGCTCGCCAACGGTCAGTGTGGCCATCGGCCACGGCAACGAGATCCTGGCCGAGGGCGCGGCCCGGATAGCGCGCTCGTCAGGGAATCTTCTGCGGCTTGTCGACGAAGCCCTCGTCGCCGCCAACTGCAGCATCCAAGAGGTCGAGGGCCTGTTGGGTCTGCGCGGACCTGGGAGTTTCACCGGCCTGCGGGTGGGCTTGGCAACCCTGCTGGGTCTTCACCAGGCCGTCGCCATCCCCGCGACCGCCATCCCCAGTTTCGATGTTCTGGCAAGCCTGGCTCCCGGCAAAGAGGGGGTCGTACTGGCCGCCGTCGACGCCCTCCAGAATCGTTGGCTGGTCCAGCCCTTTCGGCCCGGAGCCCCCCCGCAGTCCCTCGCTCCGCCGCAAAACCTGACAGCCGATCGGCTGCCCGACCTCGAGCCCGACGTGGTGATCGGGTTTGGGGTGTCGCGCCTGGCCGCTTCGATCTCCTGGGGCGAAACGACCCAACTCATCGAGCCGCCGCCGCTGGCAGCACCGGCCATTCGGCTGACGCTGGCTCGAGATCTCGAGTGGGATGCCGCCACCCTGCTCGAGCCGCTCTATCTTCAACCGCTCAGCTACAAACCACTCGGCAAATAGAAGCCCCCGACCGCGGTCGCGGCCCTGCCTTGATCGACTCCTGGCGCAGTGCTATTCTGGACAGGTCAAAATCGATATGGTCGACCGCTCCACAGAACCCCTTCAGCCCACCAAAGACAGACGCTGTCCCGGCGTCGGCTGCGAAGAGCAGCTGGCCGGAAAGGAGTCCAGCCTATGCCCAATCTCGATCAGCCGCTAAAGCAGGAGCTTCTCGACACTGACGAGGAGTTCCGTCGCCTCCATGAAGAACATCAGAGCTTTGAAAAGCGGCTCGAGGAGTTGCGGCAGAAATCCATGTGGTCGGAAGAGGACGAGCTGGAAGAAAAACAGATCAAGCGCCAGAAGCTCTTTCTCAAAGATCGTATGGAGGCCATCATGCGGTCTTATCGGGAAACCAGCGTCTCCGCCTGAGCTGGCTGATCAGCCCTGACATGCCCCCCACGTAGCGGCTTGGGGGGTTCTCGCCGAACTGTTCGTGCACATGACGTTTGCCAAAGAGTCTCTCCCGTTCGTCCTGCCCCCCGCTCTGTTGGCAGTGGCTCTTCTCGCCCTCGGGGCCCCATGGTGGTCTCTGGCAGCCGCCGTCGCTGCGGTGGGTACTCTCCTCTTTTTTCGCATCCCGCCCAGAATTTTCGATGGGGCACCCGAAGTCCTCGTCGCACCAGCCAACGGTCTGGTGACGCGGGTCGACACCGTCGCCGACGAGTCTGTGGGCGAAGGTGAGATGCACCGGGTCGTGATCTTTCTCTCTGTTTTCGACGTCCACGTCCAAAGATCGCCGGTAGCCGGCGAGGTCGTGGTCAGCAGGCACACTCCCGGCAGAAAGGTGGCGGCATTTCGCCCCGAGGCCGGCGAGGTCAACGAGAGCCATCTCACTGTTCTGCGGGACTCCAAGGGGGACCTTTTCGGCGTCAAACAGATCGCCGGTCTGCTGGCCCGACGAGTTGTCGCCTATGAGAGTGTCGGTAGTCACGTGCGACGGGGGCAGCTGATTGGTTTGATCAAGTTCGGGTCACGAGTGGATCTGCTGGTTCCCTCCTCCTATCGCATCGAAGTGCAAAAGGGTGACAGACTCAAAGAGGGAGAGACCCCCGTCGCCAGACCGGAATCCGCGGCATGAAACGCAACAAACCGAAGAGTCCGCACAAGCTCCGTCGGGGCGCCTATTTGCTCCCCAGCCTGTTTACCGTCGGCACTATCGTGCTCGGCTTCTACGCCGTGATACGAGGTCTTCGGGAGGACTTTGCCTCGGCGGCCTTGATGATCATCCTCGCCGGTGTTCTCGACAACCTGGACGGCCGGATCGCCCGCCTGACCAACACCGAGAGCGACTTTGGGCGAGAGTTCGACTCGCTGGCCGACGTTCTCACCTTTGGTGCGGCACCCGCACTTCTAGCTCACCTGTGGGGATTCCGCGAGCTCGGCCGGGTTGGCTGGCTGCTACCCCTTTTCTTCCTGGTCTGCGCCACGACCCGACTGGCTCGCTTCAATGTCCAGACCAAGATCATGGACCGTCGATTCTTCGTTGGGCTGCCGGTACCGGCGGCTGCGGGCGCGGTGGCCGCGATCGTCTTTTTTTTGCCCGATTCGCAGTGGCAACCCTGGCTTCCCGCAGTCCTGCTCGCGGCCCTTGCCTGGCTCGGTCTATTGATGGTCTCCACCTTTCGCTATCGGAGCTTCAAGGAGCTCGACCTCAAGCGGCGCTGGAGCTATCGCACCGCGCCTCTCCTGGCCGCCTTCGTGTTACTCATGATCTATCAGCCATCGGCCTTCTTTCTGTCGGCAGCAATTCTCTTCACCTCGTCGGGACCTATCGGCTGGATCGTGTCCCGTCTGCGATCAGAAACGAAGGAGAGCAAGCCGTTACCCTCCAAGGAAGTCGAACGCTGAGCGGTCTCGAATGTCAGCTCGAATAGCGATCGTCAATCCCGTCTCTCTCCTGGGCAAGGAGCTGAGGGAAAGTCTCGGACGTCATTCCGAGCTCTGGTCGGAGGTACGGCTCCTGACCACCAACCCGGAGGCAGTCGGCACCTTGACCGAGGTCGCAGGAGCGGCCGCGGTGGTGGAGGCCTACGAAACCGACTCACTGCACGGTGTCGATTTGGTATTCCTCTGCGACTGGTCGCCCGACCTCGAGCGGCTTGTGGACGAGCGATCTCCAGAGACCACCGTGGTCGTCGTCACACCTGAGCAGGCTCCATCCGCCGGGGTGGCTGTTGTCGCGGGTATCAACCTCGACCTCGCAGCCCCGGGCGGCGTGCTCATCAGCCCCCACCCCTCGGTGGTGGCGGTAGCCCATCTCGTCTTTCCTCTGACCGGCTTTGGATTGCAGGAGGTTGTTGCCCACGTTGTTCAACCGGCATCGATGAGGGACCAGGAAGGGCTCGACGAGCTCTTCGAACAGACGCGATCGATTGTGACTTTCGCCGAGCAGGTCCCCAAGGAGGTCTTTGGTGGTCAGCAGGCTTTCAATCTGCTGCCCCTCGACCTTTCGACAGACCTGCTCGTCTCGCAGCTTCAATCGGTGCTGGGTGAGGAACGGAACCTGGCGCTGAAGATCGTCCGGGGGGGTATCTTTCACAGTCTGTCGGTAAGCGTCTTCACCAGACTGGATCGAGACCCGGGCACCGACGGTTTGCGAGATGCCTTTGACGACCATTCCCAGACCGACCGGGTGGCGGAGCCCGATCTCCTGGGCCCCGTCGAGGCCGCCGGCCGTGAAGAGATCCTCGTAGGCTCGATCGAGCCCGCGGCGGGCCTGCCGGGGGGCTACTGGATCTGGGGGGTCATGGATAACCTGACACGCGGCGGAGCCACCAACGCCCTCGAGATCGCCGCGGCTGCCCTCACCGCACGCAGCTGAAGATCGCTACTCGCCTCCCCCGGCATGGGGGTCGGAGAATCCCGGCTCCCGCGCCAGAAACTCCTCGACATGGAGGAGCCCGTCCTCGCCGGCACGCTCCACCACCTGCAGCAGCTCGCTCATGGTGTTGACCTCTTCGAACTGCTCATTGATGAACCAGTCGAGAAAGCGAATGGCGATGTAGTTGGAGTCCTTTTTGGCGATGTCCACCAGACCGTAGATCTGCTGGGTGACCTCCTGCTCCCACTCGAGCGCCGCCTGGACGGCCTCCTTGGCGGTAGAGAATGTGCTCTTGGGGGCGGGGACGGCCGGGATCTCGAGCTGGCCTCCGGCATCGACGACGAACTGGACGAACTTCATCGCATGCTCGCCCTCTTCGTCGGCCTGCCTGTAGAAAAACCGGGCCAATCCGGTAAGGGCCTCGGTAGCAAAGTAGGAAGCGATGCTGACGTACTGAAGTGAGGCGCCAAACTCGTTTCCCACCTGGGCGTTGATGGCAGAGATCAGTTCTTTGCTGGCCAACATGGACTTGTCTCCTCTTGAATCTGGGAACAGGGTTTGCGAGATCCGGGTTTGATCCCCGTCTCGACGCAGGCGGAGCATAGCCGATTCGACCCAGCCAATCCACGGAAATGGAACGGTCAGGGGCGTTGTTATACTCTCCTCCTCTCGCTTCGACCGGCCGGAGACCTCCGGCGGAGAGCATCGCACGCAAGCGGTCCAGGAGATTCGTACAGACATGACCGATAACCAGGCAAAATCCGACAATCACTATCGCGTTGTCATTCTGGGCTCGGGACCCGCTGGTCTTACGGCGGCGCTCTACGCGGCTCGAGCCAATCTGTCGCCTCTGGTGCTGGAGGGAAACCAGCCGGGAGGCCAGCTGACGATCACCACCGACGTCGAAAACTTCCCGGGCTTCCCGGACGGAATCCTCGGCCCCGAGCTCATGGACAGGATGCGTGAGCAGGTAAAGAGATTCGGCGCCCAGGTGCGCTTCGAGGTCGCCACCAGGGTCGAGCTCGAGGAGCGCCCCTTTGTCGTCGAGACCGATGAGAGCTCCTACCGGGGCGATGCCCTGATCATCGCCACCGGAGCGGCCGCCATGCAGCTGGG
This sequence comes from Thermoanaerobaculia bacterium, assembly GCA_049678185.1. Taxonomy (GTDB): domain Bacteria; phylum Acidobacteriota; class Thermoanaerobaculia; order Multivoradales; family JAHEKO01; genus M0029. The sequence goes on along the minus strand of JBAUDS010000010.1, from coordinate 25,521 downwards.
TCTGGACTCGGAGAAGGAGCTCATGGGGTATGGCGTCTCCGCTTGCGCCACTTGTGATGGGTTTTTCTTTACCGGCAAGGAGATCGTCGTCATTGGGGGCGGTGACTCCGCCATGGAGGAGGCCATCTTTCTCACCAAATTCGCCAGCAAGGTGACGGTGATTCATCGCCGGGAGGAGCTGCGAGCCTCCAAGATCATGCAGGAGCGCGCCTTCGCCAACGACAAGATCGAGTTCCTCTGGAACAAGACCGTCGTCGAGATACTGGGCAGCCAGGAGGAGAAGGTCCGCGGTGTTTGCGTCCGCGACACCCAGACCGGAGAGGAGACGGAATTCCCCTCTCAGGGTGTCTTCCTCGCCATCGGCCACAAACCCAACACCGAGCTGTTTCAAGGCAAGCTCGACATGAACGAGGTTGGCTATCTCACCGTCGAGGAACCCACCACCAAAACCAATATCGAGGGTGTCTTCGCCTGTGGCGATGCCATGGATCCCAATTACCGACAGGCAATCACCGCCGCCGGATCCGGGTGCAAAGCGGCCATCGACGCCGAGCGCTGGCTCGAGGTCCATGATTGATGGCCGCTCTTCCGCAAACACTCGGTGAGTTGAAGGCCAGCGGTTACCAGCAGAGATCGGTCAAACGGGAGCTGCGCGACAACGCCCGGCGCATGCTGGCGGCGGGCGAGACGCTCTTTCCCGGGGTTCTGGGCTACGAGCGGACGGTGATACCGGGGATCATCAACGCTCTGCTGGCCGAGCATGACTTCATCCTGCTGGGTTTGCGCGGTCAGGCCAAGTCTCGCATCCTACGAGCGCTGACCGATTTTCTCGATCCCGAGGTCCCGGTCCTGGCCGGCAGCGAGCTCAACGATGATCCCCTGGACCCGATCTCCACCTGGGGTCAAAGGGTCATCGCCAAGGAGGGGGACCAGGCTGCGGTCGAATGGCTGCCGCGTGAGGCCCGCTACAACGAGAAGTTGGCGACTCCTGACGTCTCCATCGCCGATCTGCTCGGCGACATCGACCCCATCAAGGCAGCCACCCAGAGGCTCACCTACGCCGATCCCGAGGTCATCCACTTCGGCATCATTGCCCGCACCAACCGGGGGATATTCGCCATCAACGAGCTGCCCGACCTGGCGCCGCGCATCCAGGTTGGTCTGCTCAATATCCTCGAAGAGCGAGACCTCCAGATTCGGGGCTTTCCGGTACGGGTCCCCCTGGACATCATGATGGTCTTCTCCGCCAACCCCGAGGACTACACCAACCGGGGCTCGATTATCACCCCTCTGAAGGACCGGATCTCCTCCCAGATCCTCACCCACTATCCGCAGAAGGTCGAGACCGCGACCGCCATAACCCGTCAAGAGGCCTGGATCGAGAGACAAACGGAGGGTGTCGTGGTACCCGAGTACTTCCAGCGGCTGGTCGAGCAGATCTCCTTTGCGGCACGCGAGAGTGAGCTGGTCGACCAGACCTCCGGTGTCAGCGCCCGTCTCTCGATCTCGGCTTTGGAGCTTCTGGTCTCCAATCTAGAGCGACGAGCGCTGTCGACCAAAGACTCGCCATCCTACCCCCGCCTCTGTGATCTGCCGATGCTGCTGCCGGCGCTCACCGGCAAGGTCGAGATGGTCTACGAGGGTGAGCAGAAGGGGGTCGAGGTCGTGGCTCAGCAGCTAATCGGGGAGGCCATCCGAAAGGACTTCGACGGCCGATTCCCCGAGATCGACAAAGGGGTGGGAAGTGGCGGCGAGGACGACACCGGCCCCTATGCCGAGATAGTCCGCTGGTTTGCCGCCGGTAACGAGATCGTCCTCTCCGACGAACAGCCCTTTGCCGACTACGAGGCACAGCTGGCGACGATTCCGGGCTTGATGGAGCTCGCCGCCAGCCACGGCAAAAACCGCCAAGAGCGGGCGCTGGCGGCCGAGATGATCCTCGAGGGTCTCCACCTCAACCTCAAGATTGCCCGCCACGACATGGACAGCCAGATCAGCTACAAGGAAATGGTCAAGTTCCATCTCCTCCGCCCCCAGCGGTCGCCTCCCGAGCCAGACGGCATCAACTGATCGGACTCCGGCAAGTCGGTGCGCCACCGTTACCTCTATCTGGATCCCGACTATCTCCAGGCTCTGCTGGCGGGTCTGGATCTCATGCGGATCTTCAACCAGCTCCTGCTGGCCGGCGGCGGTGACGTGGAACAGACGATGGAATGGATGCGGTATCTCCAGCGGGAGGGCTATATCGACGAGCGCGTGGACCTGGAGGAATTCTTCGCCTCCCTCGAGGATCAACAGATGGTGGGCCGGGACAGCGACGGATCGCTCCAACTCACCTCGATCGGCGAACGGCGGATTCGACGGAGCGCCTTCGAGGAGGTGTTCTCCAGTCTGAGGCGTGGAGGTCCCGGCTATCACCCGGTGCGCTCCTCCGGTGAAGGGATAGAGCGACTGCCGGAGACTCGACCCTATGTATTTGGTGACGACCTCCACCGGATCGACATTGGACGCTCATTCCACAACGCCCTCAAGCGGACACAAGGCGAGCTCGAGCTGTCCGAGGAAGACCTCGAGGTCTACGAGACCGAGCACCTCACCTCCTGCGCCACGGTGGTCGCCATCGATGTGAGCCACTCCATGATCCTCTATGGCGAGGATCGGATCACACCGGCCAAGACGGTGGCCTTGGCGCTCACCGAGCTCATCACCACCAAATATCCCAAGGACTATCTCGGTCTGATCCTTTTTGGTGATCGTGCCGAGCGGGTCGAGCTCTCCGCGATTCCCTACATCCAGGCCGGTCCCTACCACACCAATACCCGCGAAGCCCTACAACTCTCGCGCTCGCTCCTGGCCCGCCGGAAGCAACCCAACAAGCAGATCTTCCTGATCACCGACGGCAAGCCCTCCGCCATCACCGAGGGGGGGCAGGTCTACAAGAACCCCTTTGGGCTGGACATGAAGATCGTCAACCGGACGCTGGAAGAGGTGGATCTCTGCCGGCGGCAACAGATCGTCATCACCACCTTCATGCTGGCCACAGACCCGATGCTCACCGACTTTGTCGAAAAGCTCACCCAGATCAACCGGGGACGAGCCTACTTCGCCTCACCGCACGACCTCGGGGAGTTCATCCTGGCGGACTACATCCGCAATCGGCGACGACGGTTGCACTGAGGGGGCTGATCGACCTGGGGGCCAGCAGTCTTTGGGTGTTGGGAGACGGGGATTCGGCCGGCACGGAGGCCGGCCGCTTCGGGTGCCCAAGGTCGAAGCGGTTTTGAAGCGGCCGGCGTCTTCGCCGGCCGGCTAACTGCCCTGTTTGGGAGTCACCCGCTTTACGAGTTGCCCCTTCCGCAACAGTTCGTCGGGCCCGACCTGGTTGATCAGGGCGATCTGCTCCAGCGGTATCCCCGACGGATAGCGGGCGTCGAACTCACGCATCGTCATCTCACGGTCGATCTGAACGAGCGAGATGCGCTGCGGCTGGACGTTCAAGATCGCCGGGTCGCTGACGGTGTCGAAGCTCTGGAGAGAGCGGTCGATTTGATCCGAGTAACGGCTCCACCGATCGCTCGTGGTATAGCCCATGAGGCGAAACGTGCGGTCCCGGTAGCGGACAAAGGCGACCCGACCGGCCAGGGAACCGCTCTGTGTCTCGACTCGGAACCGCGCCCACGCCGCAGGTATTTTGTTGATCGTGCCGTCTTTGATGCGATCGGCCTCGATGCCCTGTTGGTTGACAAAGGCCTGGGCGGCGCTCCGCGGGTCGCTCTCCTTGGCCAGGGTCAGCTCGACTGCAGCGTCATCGGCGGGGCTGGTTCCCAGTACCGCCTCCCTGAAATTCTTGGTCTTCCAACCCTGGGGGAATTTCATCTTGAAGGCCAATCCGGGATGGAAAAAAGTGTCGCCGTTGAAGTAGCCCTCTCGGGGATCGTCGCCATAGACAAGGCCTTCGAGTCGCCGAAGGTAGGAGTCCCTGCCGACCGTCGTCCCGCTCCAATCGACCTCGACCTCGGCGAGCTGGTTGCGGATGAGCTGGCCACGATTCTCCGGCGCCGGATGGGTTGCCAGCCAGCCGGGGACGGGTCCGCCCTCCGCCTGGTTCGATACCTCCTCGAGAATCTCGTAGATATTGGCCATTTCGCGGGCGTCATATCCCGACCGAACCGAGTACCGGAGTCCCAACTCGTCCGACTGACGCTCGTCGTCGCGTGAGTACTTGAGGAAGAGGAGACCGAGACCGGTCTGGGCCAGATCGCCGAATTGACGGAACTCGGGCGACAGGACCATGCCCACCCCGAGCCCGATACTCATGAGCTGTTGCTTGCTCATCTGGTTGACCGAATGCCTCGCCGTGACATGGCCGATCTCGTGACCCAGGACCCCCGCCAGCTCAGCCTCCGAGTTGAAGTGGGCCAGGATCCCCCGGCTGATATAGATGTAGCCGCCGGGATAGGCAAAAGCGTTGACGATCGAATCGTCAACCACCCGGAATGTCCAGGGTAGATGCGGACGCTCCGATTTCGAGGCGAGGCTCTCGCCAACCTCCTGCACATAGTCCTGGAGAGCCTGGCTGTCGTAGTAGCCGAAGGCTTGCTCGACTTCTGCCTGGGCTTCCCGGCCTATGGCAACTTCCTGTTGCTCGCCGATAAGTGAGATCTGCTTCTTACCGGTGGCGGGGTTGGTGGCGCAGCCCACGGCCAGGACCGCGGCCGCTGCCCACACCACGAGCAATTGGAAGATCGGTCCTCTACGACTCGTCGACATCATCGCCTCCCGGTCTCGCGAGCCCAACGCGCACATGCCTGGCCTGGGCCCCGGTCGTCCGCGTCCTATTCTAAGCCGAGCCACGGGCCGCGGAAGAATAGCGCCGGCCACGCTAGACTCTGGTGCCTCTCACAAATACCCCATCAGCTCTTGATTCTGAGTGTCCACTCAATCCAACGATCTCCGCCGCCGCTTCGGCCGGCTTACCTTTCTCAACATCCTCTCCAATGTCACCGTTCCGCTGGCGTCTCTGGTCGACATGGCCCTGCTGGGACACCTCCCGGACATCACCTTCCTGGCCGGTGTGGCCCTGGCCTCGATTCTTTTCGAGTATGTCTACTGGACGTTTGGTTTCTTGCGGATGGGCACCACCGGTCTGGCGGCCCAGGCACAGGGGCGAGCAGATAGGACCGAGCTCTACCGCATCCTCTACCAGTCCCTGATCATCGCCGTTGGGCTCGGTCTGGCTCTGCTGTTGCTGCAATGGCCGCTCCGGGAGCTGGGTTTCTCTTTGCTCAGCGGTAGCCCCGAAGTCGAATCCGCCGGCCGCGCCTACTTCAACACCCGTATCTGGGGGGCGCCGGCGGTGCTCGCCAACTTTGTCTTTCTGGGCTGGTATCTGGGCCGCGAAGAGAGCGGCCATGCCCTCGTTATGACGCTGGTGGCGAATCTCAGCAACATAGCCGCCAACTATGTACTCATCATTCATCTGGGTCTGGCCGCCTGGGGAGCCGGTCTGGGCACCGCCATCAGTCAGTATCTGATGCTGGCGACGGCCATTCTCATCTTCCGCCGAGTACCCGACCGCTTGCGGTGGCGGCAGGTCGAGGGCTGGGATCCTGCCGCATTGTGGGCCCTCTTGCGCCTCAACCGGGACATCCTCATCCGCACCGTTTCCCTGATCACCGCCTTTGCCCTGTTCACAAACTTCAGCTCGATCCTCGGTACGATCACACTTGCCGCCAACGCCATCCTGCTCCGCTTTCTCAGTTTTGCCGCCTATCTGATCGACGGCGCCGCCTTTGCGATCGAGAGTCTCGCCGGCTATTTCCGCGGCCGCGGAGACCGAGACTCCCTGCGGCGGCTCTTTCGCTTGGCCCTGCTGACGGGGTTGGCCTTCGCACTGCCCTTTATGGCTCTGTTTGCCCTGACCCCCGCAGCCGTCACCCGGCTGGTCACCACCCACGGACCCACCACAGCCGAAGCCGTTCGCTACTCGTGGTGGCTGGTGCCCATCCTCCTCTTTGGTGCCTCGGCCTATATCTATGACGGTCTCTTTCTCGGTCTCAGCGCTGGTCGGCCCTTGCGCAACGCCATGCTGGTCTCGACCCTGGGTGTCTTTCTGCCACTGGCGATGGCCGCCACCCGTTGGCAGAACAACGATCTGCTGTGGGCGAGCCTGGTGGCGTTCATGGTGGCGCGCACGGTTACATTGTGGTGGGCCGCTCGGTACCTGCCGGTGTTCGGAGTCCCGACCCACACCGCTTCAGCGGACGGCTAGGTCGCCGGCGGCCCCTGTGCTCACCCCGTGAGTGGGACTGGTACGCTTGGTCCTGGAATCGCATCCCCAACCTTTTGAACACCGGCCGTGACGAAACCTCTCATCAGCGTCATCGTTCCGGTACACGGGCCGATGAGCTTTCTGGCGACGACGCTCGAGAGTCTCTCTCGTCAGAGCACAGGCGTGCCCTTCGAAGTGGTGGTCGTCGTCGATCGAGCCGACGAACAGAAGGCAGAGTCCATCTGTCGGGGCTCCACTCTCGCGTTCAGGATCGACAAGAGCCCCGGAGAGGGCGCGGCGGCGGCGAGGAATATGGGTATCGAAGCCGCGCAAGGGAGACTCCTGGTGTTTCTCGACAGCGACGTCGAGGCCGACCCTGGTCTACTCGATGTCTATTGGCAGGCCCTCGAAACAGCTGGGTCGCCCTCGCGAGTGGTTCTACTCGGTCGCATCGACCAGATAGACGTCGCGAGAGGTTGGGTCGCGAGAAGCTATGCCGACGGATGGCGACGCCACTATTCGAGCCTGGCAGAGGGTCGATCGGCCACCTGGCGTGATCTCTACTCGGGGAATTTCGCTGTCGAAGCGGCCTCTTTTGCCGAGGTCGGTGGTTTCGACACCTCTCTATCCGCGGCGGAGGATGTGGAGATGGGATGGCGGCTCGCCGCGGGCGGTCACTCGTTTCGCTACCTCGACGACGCCCAAGTGCTCCATCTCGATCGCAAGAGCGGTAGACAGGTGCGCGCTTCCTTTACCGCCAGCGGCAGCGGCCAGGCCTCGATGGCGTTGAAGCACGCCGACCTGATGAAAGACACAGCCCGTGAGTACCATGACGCGACCGCGCTCGAGAGGACTTTGCGACACCTGGTACTCCATCCCGGCGGCCTGCCGTTGCTCACTCTCGTTCTTCGTTCTATTGCAGCTTTCAGGCCTCGTCAGCCCAAGTTGTTCTCGTTGCTGGCGCGAACCTATCAGTGGTCGGGTGTCAAGATGCGGCTGCGCGCCGCGGGATCGGGTTTCTGGCGGGACCTCACAGCTGGGATTCCCTGTCTCATGTACCACGCCTTTACTCTCGACCAGGAGCGTCCGAGTCGTTTCGTCGTCGATTCAAGTGCTGTTCGAGCGCAACTGCAATGGCTTCACCGCCAAAGCTACCGGCTGCTCACCGTGCGCGAAGTCGCCGAAGGCCGTGACCAGGGCGAGCTATTCGATGCGAGACGTACCGTGGTGCTGACCATCGACGACGGCTACGCCGAGGTGATCGACACGGTAGCTCCTGGTCTCGAGCAGCTCGGTCAAAAGGCGACCCTCCTGCTGGCCACCGGCAGCGTTGGAGAGGAGAATAATTGGGATGCAGACGGCCCCCTGGCCGGGCGTCAAATCCTGTCGTGGCAGCAGGTGCGCACCTGGGCCGAGAATGGCAACGAGGTCGGCAACCATACCGTGAGCCACAAGAGTCTGGACGCGATTCCGCACGACGAAGCGAAAGCCGAGGTGACGAGGTCAATCGAGGATCTGGAGAGAGAGCTTGGCATTCGGCCCTCGACCTTTTCTCTCCCCTACGGCAACCCGGCGGCGGATCTCGAGGCGCTCGAGCCGTTCGACGCCGTACTGAGTGCAGAGGAAGGCTTGAACCACCCAGCGGTGCCGATGACCCAGGTCCGACGAACCGAGATCTGCGGTGGCGACGGCCTGCTGACCTTTCGCCTCAAACTGCGGCTCGGCTACAACCAGGTAGATCCGCTATCGCTCCTTCGTCGCTTAAAGAGGAGTCTCGTACCGCCGCGATGAATACGAACGACGTAGTGAGTTCCTCGCCCTCGACCGGTGCGCGCCGATCCCCCGGCGTGGTGAAGAACGGGGTCATTAACTACGGTGGCCAGGCGGTATCCATGGTGGCCCTGATCCTTCTCGTGCCGTACATGATCCGGCATCTGGGTCAGGACGGGTACGGCATCTGGGCGCTGGTCGGGACCTTTATTGCCCAGGGCAGCCTGTTCGATCTAGGGTTTGCCAGTGCGATCACCAAGTACGTTGCCGAGTACGAGAGCCGAGGAGAGCTCGCCGAATGCCGAGGTCTGGTGTCGGCCGCCGCTTCGTTCTACCTCCTGCTGTCCCTGGTCGTGGTGGCGGTGGGATTTCTGCTGGCGCCCCACTTCCCGCGCTGGTTCTCGGTACCGCCCGAGATGGCGGTCGAAGCACAGCAATTGGTGATTCTCAGCAGTCTGAGCTTTGCCGTCGCGATGTTTGGATCGTCCGTCTTTGCGGCACTCGAGGGTCTGCAGCGCTTCGACATCGTCAGTACGCTCGGCGTTGTACGAGTGCTGCTCTTTAGCTTCGGAGTCTTCGCCGTCCTGCAGATGGGATTTGGACTGGTCGCGGTAGCTCTCTGTCAGATCGGTTCGCGGCTCGTGGTGCTGGTGCCGGCCCTCTGGAGCCTCGATCGACTGGCACCCGAGCTCCGCTTTGCCAGGACGCCGCCGGACCCACGCAAAATCGGGCAGGTGGTGTCGTTCAGCTGGGCCCTCTTTCTCGCTCGCCTCGGCGGCCACATCCAGACCCAGGTCGACGAGATCGTCGTCGGGGCCAAGCTGGCGATCGGTGCCGTGACGCCCTACGCCGTGGCCCTGCGACTGGCCGAGATCCCACAACGGTTGGCGCAACAGTATCTGCGGCTTTTGATGCCCCTGGCGTCGAGCGTCCATTCGACCGCGGGTGAGGACGACAGGCTGCGCTCGATCTTCGTCACCAGTACGCGTCTGACGGTCGGCATCGTCTTTGGCGCCGGTCTCCTGCTGTCGATGTTGGCGCCGCAGATCCTCACCCTCTGGATCGGCGAGGAATTCAGAATCTATGCCGGTCTGGTGGCGGTGCTGGTTCTCGCCCTGGGACTCGATCTGGTGCAGTGGCCGGCGGGAGAGATTCTCCAGGGAATCAACCGCCACCGGATCTTCGCGGTGACGGCGCTGGTGACCGGAGGCTTGAATCTCGGGTTGTCGCTACTCTTTGTCGAGCGCTTCGGTCTGATCGGAGTCGCCTGGGGGACCGCGATCCCGGCGGCGCTGGAGCTCGGTTTTGTCATCTGGCCGTTTGCTATCAGGACCCTGGGCCTGCCGACGGCGCGTCTCCTGCGCGACGGCCTGCTGCCAGGTTTGATTGCCGCCATCCCCAGTGCTCTGGTGGCGGCGCTCGTGCTCTATTCTATTCCAGACGCCAAGGTACTTTTCGAGCTGCTGGCCGCAGCAACGCTGGGTGGCTCGACCTTTGTCGCGGTCTACCTGGCGATGCCACCGTCGATGCCCGAGCGCGCCCTGTTGAAAACCGCTGTCGATTCCCTGGCGGGACGGAGACCGGACGCGTGACCGACACGCCCTCCAGTCCGTTGGTCTCGGTGGTGATGATCTTTCTGGATCCGAAGAGGGAATTCCTTTTCGAGGCGGTCGACAGTGTTCTCGCGCAGACCGAGACCGATTTCGAGCTCCTCCTGGTCGATGATGGATCGACAAATGGATCCTCGGAGCTGGCAAAGGGCTTGGCCGCGAATCGCGATCCCAGAATCCGGTATTTCAGTCACCCGGCCGATGAGAACCTGGGAACCGGGCCATCGAGAAATCTCGGCCTGCATTCCGCCCGTGGTCGCTATCTCGCCTTTCTCGACTCGGATGATCGCTGGGAGCCCGAGTTCCTGTCCCAACGGCTCGCCGAGCTGGCCCGCAACCCGACAGCCAGGGTGGCCTTTGGTCCCGTTCGCTTCTGGACCAGCTGGTCTTCGGCGGCAAAAGGCCCGGATCGGGTTCAGCCCATGGTGGTGGCAACCGATGCGGTCTATCCGGCCTCCGCCGAGCTGGTCTCCCTGCAACTGCAGGGTCGGCTGGATTTCTTCCTGCAAGGGCTTGTGGTCGAGACCCGGCTTGCCCGGGAGGTGAATGGTTTCCCAGCGAGCTTCGATCGGCTTCTCGAAGACGTCGCCTTTATCGCGCAGTTGCTCTGTCAGTCGACCGTTTTCATCTCATCGGTTCCGCTGTCGCTCTATCGAATCCATGACGACAGTACCTGTGCCGGAGAATCCGTGCGGGCGACGGGCCTGGCGGGTCTCCGGCTTCTGCAGTGGGCCGAAGCAGAGCTGCCGTATGCCGGACTCTCGGACCCTCAACGAGTGCGACGGACGATCGAGCGGCAGCAGTGGTGTCTGGCACACTTCCAGGCGCCTGTGGGCCCGGATCTCTGGTTGGAAGCAAGACGGCGGCTGAAGAAGATCGTCATCAGGGCTCTGCCACGATAGCGAGCCCGAGACCTTGCTCCGTCATCAAGGGCGTCTGCGGCGTTCCCAGGCTCGGTAGACCGGCACCGAGACGAGGATGACGACGACAGCGGAGATCACCAGCAGCGTGCCGTGCGTGGGGGCGGACCAACCGAGAGTGCGGGCGACGGCACGGGCCAGGTTGGCCGTCCCCAGCAGCACCGTCACCGCCACCACCAGCGTCATCACACCGTTCGAGAACAGACCGTTGACCTCCCGCTCACCCATCGAGCGCCGGTCGTTGACCTCCAGCAGTAGGAAGATGGCGACGATCGGCAGCAGCACGCCGTTGAGCGCCTGGGCCAGGACGATGGCCGGGATCGGCGCCACATCGCTGAGCCCGAAACCCAACCCGGTGAGCAGCACCGCCAACCAGACGCTCCGGTAGCGCCAGGAGCGCTCGCTCCATCGCTCTTCGTTGTCGGCTGTCTGGAAGAGACTCCGCGCCGTCACCGCGGCCGCCAACGGGGCGGTGATCGCGGAGGAGATCCCGGCACCAAAGAGGCCGATGGCAAACAGCGAGGCGGCCCAGGGACCCAGCCGCTCGGCCAGTACCAGCGAGAGGGCTTGGAAGGAGAACGCACCGTCGACGGCCGTGCCCGCCACCAACACCCCCATCGAGATCAGACCGCCGAGACCGACCGCTACCGCCAGCCCCAGGCGGAGCTCGCCCAGACTCTGTCCACCGGCGATTCCCGACCCCAGAAAGATGTTGTAGGGGACGACGGTCGTCCCCACCAGACCGATGGCCAGCAGGGCCGAGCCAGTGGGCAGCGAGGGCATCAGGGCGCCACGCAAGATCTCACCGAGCTCGGGCCGCAGCTGCCAGGCGGTAAACAGAAAAGCAACCCCCATCACCGCGACCACGATACTCAGCAGGTGAGCGACCCGGCGGGGCTTGTTGAACCACAGCAACAGGCCCGCTATGACGCCCGAAGCCAGGGCGAGGAGCTTTGGCGACCTGCCCGTGGCCAGCACGGCACCGGCCACCCCGCCCAGAATGTTGCCGGCTTCGTAGGCGGCACAGCCCAGGACAATGGCGCCGAGAACCAGGAGCAGAACAGCCGTGCCGGTGAATCCGGCCGGATAGCGATGCCGCAGGGCTTGACCCAGGTTGCGGCCGGAGACCAGAGTCAGCCGCGCGCTGGCCTCCTGGAGAACGAGACAGGCGACGGTCGAGAAGACCAGGGTCCAGAGCAGGGCAAGACCAAACCCGGCCCCGGCGGCGGCGGCCGTCGTCACCGTTCCCGGTCCGATAAAGGCGGCGGCGATAACCGACCAGAGCAGGATGGCGGTCAGGCGTCTCACTCCCCGCTCCCCTCTTCTTTGGTCGCCGGTCGCCCCCAGCCACCGCCACCCGGGGTCTCCAGCACGAGTCGGTCGCCGAATGCCGCCTCGCACCCCCCCACCGCCTCCAGCTCCACCGTGTCGCCCGCCGCCCTCACCAATCGCTGGCGACCCGGGCTCCCGGCCTCCCCTCCTTCCATCCCGTAGGGTCCCTCGGTGCGGTGTTGGCTGACGATCGACACCGAGACCGGCTCCAGGAAAGTCAACTCCCGGACCACGCCTTCACCCCCTCGAAACCGGCCGCGCCCACCGGAGCCCCGGCGGATGGCAAAGCGCTCCAATCGCACCGGGTACCGCTGCTCCAACAGCTCGGGATCGGTGATCGCCGTGTTGGTCATGTGGCTGTGGACGGCAGAGGCGCCGGCGAAGTCCGGACCGGCGCCACAGCCTCCACAGACGGTCTCGTAGTAACCAAAGTCCTGGTTGCCAAACAGCACATTGTTCATCGTTCCCTGCGAGCAGGAGACCACCTTTAGCGCCTTGAGCAACGTGTCCACCAGTCGCTGACTGGTCTCGACGTTGCCTCCCACGACCGCCGGGGCCTGCCGAGGATCCGCGGGGAAATCGGGGTTGAGGATGCCGGGCGGGATTTTGATCTCGACCGTCCGCAGGAGACCCTCGTTGAGCGGTAGCGGCTCGGGAATCAGCAGACGCAAGACGTACAACACCACGCTGCGCACCACGGCCGGAGTGGCGTTGAGGTTGCCCGGATGGACCGCCGCCGAGCCGGCGAAATCGATGACGCCGGCACCCTGTCGCAGGTCGATCATCGCATGCAGGGCGGAGCCGTCGTCGAGACGCTCCTCCGCTTCGTACCGGCCGTCGCCAAAACGCTCGAGGGAGGACCGAATCCGGTCTTCGGCCTGGCCGGTGAGAGCCCACATGTAGTGGAGAACACGGTCTCGCCCGTGTCGTTGGGCGAGCTCGAGCAACGACTGTACTCCCCGGTGGTTGGCCGCCACCGAGGCGGCCAGATCGGCCAGATTCTCCCGCACGGCACGCGACGGATAGGGGGCCTCCGACAACTGTCTGCGGATCTCGTCCCAACGGGGCTCGCCGCCGTGGACGAGGTACTGCGGTGGCAGCACCACCCCCTCCTCGGCCAGGCAGCCGGCATCGGGTGGCATCGAGCCGGGACGGGTGCCGCCGATCTCGGCGTGGTGGGCGCGGCTCGCCACATAGCCCAGCAGGCGTTTGGCGGCCGGTCCATCGTCCGGCCCCCCGGAGAGGACCGGGGTGATGGTGGTGACGTCGGGCAGGTGGGAGCCGCCAAAAGCCGGATGGTTGGTCACGGCCACATCGCCATCCGCGAGCGGGAGTGCGTCGCGCACCGAGCGGACGCAAAGCCCCAGTGCCCCCAGATGGACCGGGATGTGGGGTGCGTTGACCACCAGCTCGCCATCCGGGTCGAGCAGCGCGCAGGAGAAGTCGAGCCGCTCCTTGACGTTGACCGACAGGGCGGTGCGACGCAGCATCTCCCCCATCTGCCAGGCGATGGCCGCAAAACGATGAGTAAAGAGCTCCAGCTCGACAGGGTCGGTTTGCACCTCCGCCACCGACGCCCTGGGTCGGCGCCACTTCATCTGGCTCGCCGCTCCAATACCAGGCACCCGGCCCCGTCGAGGCGACCCTGCCACCCGGGCTCGATAACCGTGGCGCTGTGCCGCTCGACAACGACCGTTGGGCTCTTCAGGCTGGCCCCGGGCTCCAAGCTGTCGCGATCGTAGATTGGGGACAGGCGCCACTCGCCGCCACAGAGGATCTTTCGCCACCCTACCGGCGGCGCCGTCTTCGTTTGGACGGCCTCCTCGGCCACTACCACTTCCGACTGCCCGGCTGACGCCACCACCCGGAGCGATTCGAGCTCGATTTGGCGGCGCTCGGGTCGATAGCCATAGTGCTCCTCGTAGGCCTCGAGAAAGACCCGCTCGAGCGAGGGCGAGTGGTCGGGCGATGAAGAGTCGCCGAGCTCGATAGTCAAAGTGGACTCCTGCCCGGCGAAACGCAGATTCAACTGACGGTGCCGAATCTCGACCTCGCCCCAGGAGACCCCCTCACCGACCACCGCCGCCGTTGCCTCCTCCTCCAGCTCGTCGACCACCGAGATCAGCTCCTCCTCCACCTCTTCCAGTGGTCGCAGGATCTGCCGCTCGGCAAAACGCTCGACCCGCGCGTATCCCAAGCCCAGGGCACTGAGCAGACCGGCATCGGCCGGCACCAGCACCCTCTCGATATCCAGGATCTCGGCCAACCGACAGGCATGCTGCCCGCCGGCACCGCCAAAGGCCACCATCGCGAAGTCACCCGGCCGGTAGCCCCTTCTGATCGAGATGCGGCGGACCGCCTCGGCCATCCGCTCGTTGGCGATGTCGAGAAAACCCTGCAACATATCGTCTCTCGACAGATCTCCCTCCGTGCTCTCCCGCACTTGAACGTGAACTGCCTCGGCCTCCCGCTCGGCCGCCTCCGCATCGATCGGAATGTCGAAGCGATCGGGGTCGAGCCGCCCCATCAGCAGATTCACATCGGTAAGAGTCAGCGGCCCGCCGGCGCCATAACAGGCGGGACCCGGCTGCGCCCCGGCGCTCTCGGGTCCGACCTTGAGCTGCCTGCCATCGAAGCGGCAGATCGATCCGCCACCGGCGGCAACGGTCTCGATCGCCAGCGTCGGCGCCATGAGCCTGGCATCCCCCACCCGGGTTTCGAAGAGGTAATCGTAGCCGTCGTCGTAGCGCGAGACATCGGTCGAGGTGCCGCCCATATCGAAGGCCAGGGTTTGCCGATAGCCGGAGCGAAGTCCTGCCAGGGCCGCCCCCACGACACCACCTGCGGGGCCCGACAACAGGCTGTCCTTGGGCTGAAAGTCGTCGGCCCGTACCAGGCCGCCGGCGCTGGTCAGGCCGTGGAGAACCCCACCGCCAAGTACGCTCTTGACGCTCCCCATATAGGTCTCGATCACCTGCGACAGGTAGGCATTGACCACCGCCGTTTCGGCCCTCGGCACGATCTTGATACGGGGTGCCAGGCGGGCCGAGCAGGAGACGTGCTCGAAGCCCAGCTCACCCAGCAGAGTTGCGACCTCGTCCTCGTGCCGCCGGTCGACATAGCTGTGCAGAAGAGCCACGGCCGCTACCCGGATTCCCTCCGCCAGCAGACGGCGTCCTTCGGCACACACCGACTCCCGGTCGAGCGGTCTCAGCACCGAGCCGGTGGCTGTCATTCGCTCGTCCACCTCGACCACGGCGGTATGGAGCGGACTCGGCTTCTCCACCGCCAGGGCAAACAGATCGGAGCGCTGTTGGGTACCGATCGCCAGCAGATCACCAAAGCCCCTGGTGATAAACAGCGCCGTCGGAGCGCCGCGGCGTTCGAGCAGGGCATTGGTGGCACGAGTCGTCGCCAGCCGCATCGCCATCGGCGGCAGTGGCTCCTCGAGCGCGGTCTTGGTGACCAGCCGGGCCGCCAGGATCGGGGCCTCCTCTCCGATCTCGAGCTCGCAGCCGGCCCCTTCGACCCCATCGGGGAGCGGCGATGCCAACTCGAGTGTCGCCGTGGCCCCCTCGTAGCCCACCACGGAATAGGCGTTGCCCGGCTCTGCCAGTAGTCGTAGTCGAGCGCCGGAGAAGAAACCGTCGGGCAGGGTCCATGAACCGGCGATCCGCACCCGTTGCGGGTCGAGCTGCTCGGCAATCCTGCCACGCAGACAGCTCGAGCTCAGCACCTTGGTTCGCTGCAACCGGCCGTCGGGATCGCGGGCCACGCAGTCGGTAAAGGTGCCACCGGTGTCGACCCAGACCTGCCAGGGTCGAGTCTCGGCCCCACTGTCAGCTGCCGCCGAGCTGCCCCGCAATCGTCACCTCACCCTTCCCACTGTTGCAGCAAAGACGTCTACTCGCCGATGATTTTGACCAGGACACGCTTGTCCCGACGACCATCGAACTCGCCGTAGAAGATCTGCTCCCAGGGTCCGAAGTCGAGCTCACCAGCGGTGACGGCAACCACGACCTCTCGCCCCATGATCTGTCTCTTGTGGTGCGCATCGGCGTTGTCTTCGCCGGTGCGGTTGTGGTGATAGCGCTCCGCGCTCGCGTCGAATGGAGCCAGATCCTCGAGCCATCGCTTGTAGTCGCGGTGGAGACCCGATTCGTCGTCATTGATAAAGACGCTGGCGGTGATGTGCATGGCGTTGACCAGGCAGAGCCCCTCCTGGACGCCGCTCTTGTGGACAGCCGCCGCCACCTGGTGGGTGATATTGAGGAAATCCATGCGTTCGCGGACGTGGAGCTTCAGGTACTCGGTATGAGATTTCATATGGCCTTCCTCAGGCGAAAAATCTTTCTCCCGGCCCAGACCAGGAACAGAGCCACCAGTACCACCGCCAGCACAGGCAGTAGGACCGACAGCACACTCAACCCAAGCGAGCCCGCCATCTCGACGGTGGAGACCACGGGATTGCCAAAACCGGCCGTGGTCAGCGCCGAGGCTTGGCGGGTACCCACGGTCACCGCCTGCACCGCACCCGCCACACCGCCACCAGCGATGACCGCCAGTGTCCATTTGAGATAGGGATCGATGCCGGTGATCACCGATGCCGCGACCACCATGCCGGCCACCACCGATGCCGGCGTTGCCACGGTGTCGAGAAAATTGTCGAGCCACGGAATGTAGTACGCACCCACTTCCAGCGCTGTGGCGAGACCAAAGGTGACCAGGGCCGGGGTTCCCCCGACCCACTCGAATGACGGTGCCAGCGACAGCAGGCCCACCCTGGCGGCCACATTGACCACCAGAAGGGGGACAAATATCCGGAAACCGGTGGCCGCGCTCAGCCCCAGACCCAGACAGATGCTGAGAATCGTCTCTATACCCATGAATGTCGAAACTCCATTCTACGCTTCTACTTGATCGATCATTTGAATCCGCCGCACATGCCGACCACCCTCGAAGGGTGTCTCCAGCCAGGTCTTGACGATTGCCAGCGCTGTCTCCCGGGAGATCAGCCGCTGGCCGAGTGACAAGGCGTTGGCATCGTTGTGCTCGCGCGCCAATCGCGCCGTGCGCTCATCCCAACACAGGGCACACCGCACGCCTGGGACCCGGTTGGCCGTCATGGCCTCGCCGTTGCCCGAGCCGCCCAGCACGATCGCCCGATCGCACTCGCCCCCGGCGACCGCCTCGGCAGCCGGTCGAATAAAAAGCGGATAGTCCACCGACTCCTCCGAGTCGGTACCAAAGTCCACCACCTCGTGCCCGGTCGTTGCCAAGAAACTCTTGATCTCTTCCTTGTAGTCATAGCCGGCATGATCGGATGCCAGGGCAATCTTCATCACTTCAGTCCTCCTTCAGCCTCCACTCATTGAGCGGAGGTTCATACTACTTTTCAGAGCTACGACCGAGCCACCTATCCAATTCCGAAATTTCCAGCTTTCTCGTCACCGCCAAATAGCTGGTTCCATAGACAGCCAGGACGACCACCGCCTCCAGTATCCACACCAGCCCCCGGGGCAGCCGCAGGAGTGGGGGGAAGAACCACCACAGAATGGTTGCCGGCACCGCGGCCACGACCGCGGCAAAAAGCAGCTGGCCAAAACGACGCCAGGGGAACTCGAGGCTCGGCACCTCGCTCCTCAACGCCCGCCGAAGCCTCCACAGCTCGAACCACGAGGCCACTCCGGCCCCCAGGGCCAACCCCAGCGCACCGAGGTAGAGCTGGCGCTCGACCCGATCGAGACCCACCACCTGGGCCACCGCATAGCGATCCAGCCAGAGCATCAACGGTATGCCCAGGCCAACCGACACCGACACCCGGGCGACCGCGATCTTGGCCGGGATCGCGGTCTGTCCGAGGGAATAGAACACATTGTTGAGCTGGCGCGAGGCATTGGTGGCCGGAAGGCCCAGCGTGTAGCCACACAGCACCAGGTAGACGAGCCAGTTATCTACTTCTTGGAAGCTGCCCCGCCGATAGAGGCAGGTAACGAGCAGAGAGCCGAAGAGCAGATACCCCAAGAATGTGGGCAGGGTGAAGAACGCGGTCTGACGCAGTCCGGCATCGACCCTGGGCAGCATCTCCAACCCGTCACCAGGTCCCGATCGGCGCGCCAGCTCGGGAAGCTCGGCCGCCGCCACCGACATGCCAAAGAGGCTGACCGGCAGGATATAGAGGGTCTGGGCGTAGCCCAGCGCCGCGGGTGCTCCGGCCGCCAGAAGCGAGGCCAGCACGATATCCAGGTAGCTCGAAAGCTGAACCACCCCGCGACCCGCGGCCAGGGGAGTAAAGGCCCGCAGGGCAGCCCGCACGCCGGTAACCCGGGTCGAGAGCGAAGGACGAAAACCCTTCAGCACCCTCGTCACCAGTGGTACCTGAACCAGGAATTGCAATAGACCGCCGACGAGAGCCCCGGCACAGGCGGCGAGCAAAATCTGGTCCAGGGCCGACGGAGAGATCTTGGCTCCACCACCGCGAAACTGTTCCGACCACTGTCCACCGACGAGCCAGAGGGCCGCGATGATGGCGGCATTCCACACCACCGGTGCGAAATAGGGCAGGAAGAAGCGGCGGTGACTGTTGAGGACACCCATCGCCCAGGCCGAAAGCACGAGGAGGCCGGTCATGGGAAAGATGAAACGGACGGCGGCGACGGCAAGGGGATATCGATCGACCTCGGCGGTCCCAGCTGCCACTTGCGCCGCATCGCCGAGAAAGCCCGGCGCCAAGAGGGCGACGATGGGTTTTGCCAGCAGAATCCCGGTCAGGGCCAGAGCCGCCGCCAGCGCCAGGAGCAGGCCGAAAACGGCGCCGGCGAATCGACCGGCCTCTTCCTCTCTGCCCTCCTCCAGCATCCGGGAATAGACAGGAATAAACGAGACCGAGAGCGTCTGTTCCCCCAGCAGGTTCTGCAGCACGTTGGGTCCGCGCAGGGCCGTCCGGAAGACGTCGGCATGCGGACCGGCGCCAAAAAAGAAGCCGAGGCTCGCCTCACGAATCAGGCCGAAAATCCGGCTCGAGAAGATACCCAGGGCGACTCTGGTGGCACCCCCGCTGGAATGGCTGGGTCTGGAGGCCGACGAGCTGTCCATATCCTCTGGCATGAGTGTGGTCTTTCCGGAGTCATTGTATGAGGGAGTGGGTCAAATGTGGTAAATAGTGTGGCTGGTCATGCCGATATACGAGTTCTATTGCAGCGACTGCCACACCCTGTTCAATTTCTTCTCGCCGGTCATCGACACCGACAGCCGGCCCCCCTGCCCGCGCTGCGAACGACCCCGCCTCGAGCGTCGACCGGCCCGCTTTGCCACCCTCAAACACCAGGGAGAGGAAGAGCCAGACCCATTTGGCCAGCTCGACGAGTCGCGGCTCGAGGGGTTTATGGACAGCATGATGGAGGAGATGGGTGATCTGGACGAGAGCGAGGATCCCCGTCAGCTGGCCAGCATCTTCCGCCGCTTTGGTGAAGCCTCGGGGTTGGAGCTCGGACCCAAGATGGAGGAGTTCATGAGCCGTCTCGAGGCGGGCGAGGATCCCGAGCATCTGGAGGAACAGATGGAGGGTGAGCTCGACGACGAAGATGCTCTGGCCGAGCTATTCCGTCTCAAACAGAGTGGCTGGCGAGCGAGCCGGCGGCCGCAGGTGGACGAGACCCTCTACTTTCTATGAGGGGATGAGAGGCGCTTCTTGGCCGCCCGCTGTACCATGGCCACCATCCCCATCAAGCCCATCGATTTCCCCATCGACAGCTCGCGGCCGAAGATCTCGTAGGGGATGTCGGTGGACAGGCGAGCGAGCTCCTCTAGAGGCACGCCGGACAGGTTCTCGTCCAAGATGACCGCCATCGCCTTGGCGGATATGCCCTGCGGATTCTCTACGGCAAAGTGGATTCCTATCGAGCCGTCGGGCCGATCCTCGGCCCAGAAGTAGGCCTCGGATTCGCAACTGGGAACCAAGTGGTCGGTTGGATAGGGCCGAGAGGCCAATCCCGGAGGTACTCCCGTATACCGGTCCGCGACACCGATCAGCAACTCGATTCGATCGTCCCGGTCCTCGACCAGGCGCAACATCTCCAGGAAGCGCCCTAGCTTCTCGGGGTGCTCGGCCATAGAGCTGCTCTCTAGCGTTCGATCGGCACCCCGACCGAGTTGCCCCACTCGGTCCAACTGCCATCGTAGTTCCGGACATTGCGAAAGCCCAACAGGTAGGTCAGCACAAACCAGGTATGGCTGCTGCGCTCACCGATGCGACAGTAGGCAACGACTTCTTCGGCCGGCGACAGACCCTGCTCTTCAATATAGATTGCTTGCAGCTCCTTGGCATTCTTGAAGGTACCGTCTTCGTTTGCGGCTCGAGCCCAGGGCACACTTCTAGCTCCCGGAATATGCCCCCCACGCAGAGCACCCTCGTTGGGATAGTCGGGCATGTGCAACCGATCGCCCCTGAACTCCTCGGGGCTACGAACATCGACCAGAGCCTTGGCGGCCTTCACGTGCTGCAAAACCTCGTCCTGAAAGGCACGGATAAGCGAGTCGTTGCGTATGGGAATCGGATACTCCACCGTGTCGTACTTTGGAACGTCTCGCGTCAGCGGGCGGTTCTCCTGCTGCCACTTGAGCCGCCCACCGTCCATCAGCCTGGAATTGTGGTGGCCAAACAGCTGAAATACCCAGAAGGCGTAGGAGGCCCACCAGTTGTTCTTGTCGCCATAGAAGACCACCGTCGTCTCCGGGGTGACCCCGAGCCGACCCAGCAGCTCGGCAAACCCACTCTCGTCGAGTAAATCCCTTTTCACGGGGTCGTTCAGATCTCGAGTCCAGTCGATCTCCACCGCACTGGGGAGATGGCCGGATGGATAGACCAGCGGATCCTCGTTCGACTCGGCGATGCGAATCCCGGCATCCTCGAGGTGCTCGGCCACCCAGGCGGTAGAGACCAGAACATCCGGATTGGCGTACCCACGGTCGCCGATATCATTACTCGCTGCTGCTGCAACCATCTTCAGTGCTCCTTTCTACTTCCACCCTCGCTGCTAGGCAAATCTCGACCAACCTACCGCATCGATTCCCCAAGGGTCAACCAGGTTTACGGCCCGTCCACCCGGCGCGGATTCTCTTCGCCATCTTCGGATAAGCTGACCTCCGTGAGGGATCCCGCCAGCGAACTGGCCGCGGCTGTCGAAGGAATCGACGATGGCCTTTTGCTGGTTGTGACCGGAGCCGGTGTCAGTCGCGCCAGCGGCATCGCCACATTCCGCGGCAGCGAGCCCGACGCGGTGTGGAAGCAGAGCGATGTGAGCCTCGCGACTTTCGACTATTTTCGGCGCGACCCCGTCGGCCAGTGGCAGTGGTATCTAAAGCGATTCGAAGCCCTGAAATCCGCGCGTCCAAATGCGGCTCACCAGGCGCTGGTCTCGCTGGAGAGATGGCAGCGCGCGCGAGCGGGCCGGTTTCGTCTGGTCACACAGAATATCGACACCCTGCACGAAGAGGCGGGATCGGAGGAGATGATCAAGGTTCACGGCACCTCGGATCGCTTCCGCTGCTCCCGTGCGGGTTGCAGTCTGGGGTCTCCAACCGGTTCCCTGCCGCGCGAGGATGTCGACCTGAGCTCGTTCTTGAGCGAACCGGCGCGCCAGACGCTTCCCGCCTGTCCGGTCTGTGACGCTCCTTTGCGGGCTCACGTCCTCTTCTTCGACGAGTACTACACCGAGCACCACGACTACCGCTTTGCGGAGGTCGAAGAGATGGCGATGGCAGCCGACCTCATTCTGTTTGTGGGTACCTCGTTTGCCGTGGGGGTCACCGATCTGTTTCTGCAGTGCGGTGGTCGCCGGTCGATCCCCATGTATTCGGTGGACCCGGCCGCCTCCCGCTCCCCACAGTGGGCACAGCTGACCGCCTTCCAAGCACCCGCCGAAGAGCTCCTCCCCGCCGTCTGCCGGCAACTCGGACTCACCGAAAGCTAGCCCGCTCGCCCCTTTTTGCTACTCTTGGTGCCCTCTGCCCGGAGTAATACTCTCTTGCCCACTAATTCTCGATTGCTCGAAACCGTCGGCGCCGCCACCGCCACGGCTCTGCTCGATCACCTGGAGCGGGCCGGCGAGCCGCCCGCCGGGAGGCAGGTATTCGTCAATCGCACCCTGCGGCTGGAGACCATACGGTACCTGGGCTTCGACCTGGACTGGACACTCGCCGACTACGAGCGGCTGCCGCTCGAGAGCCTCACCTTTGACCTCACCATCGATCGGTTGATCGATTTCCAGGGCTACCCGGAGAGCATTCGCCAGGCGGAGTTTCGACCGGACTTTCCCCGCCGTGGGTTGCTCCTCGACAAGGAAGCGGGGACGGTTCTGCGCATGAACCGTCACCGCTACGTCAATCTGGCCTATTTCGGCCGCGAGAGGCTGGATCGAGAGGAGCTCAAGCGTCTGTACCGTTACGAGCCGATCCACCCGGCGAGCGCCCGCTTCTATCATCTGGACAGCCTGTTCGAGCTACCCGAGGCCAACCTCTACGCCGAGCTTATCGACCTGGCCCATCGCGACAAGAGTCAGTCTCTCCCCTCCTCCTGGCAAATCTTCGACGATCTGCGTGCCGCCGTGGATTGGGTACATCGCCACGGCGCTCTCAAGACCAAAGTGCTGGCAAATCGTGAGCTCTACCTGCGCCGCGACGTCGAAGTGGGGCTGGCCCTCCTTCGGCTGGCGCTCAACGGCAGGCGTCTGATCCTCTTGACCAACTCCGATTGGGAGTACGTCCGCTCGATCTGCTCCTTTCTCTTCGACGGTCTGCTGCCCGGGCTGGAATCGTGGCGCGACCTGTTCGATCTGGTCATCGTCGAGGCCGGCAAACCGGACTTTTTCCGCTCGCAACGACCCTTCGAGGTGATCGAGGCGCCACCGGCCGCGAACAAGGAATCCGATGTCCCGGCCTGGGGAGGTGTCTACCGCGGCGGCTGCCTCGACGGTTTTATGCAGCTCATCGGCGAGCCGGGTGAGCATGTTCTCTACGTCGGCGATCACATCTACGGCGACATCGTCTCTTCAAAGCTCGAATCCACCTGGCGAACCGCCCTCATCGTCCGTGAGCTGGAAGAAGAGCTGAGCCAGAGGGAGCAGAACGCCTCGGATCTCGAACGGCAGATCGAGCTGCAGCAACAGATGACAGACGTTGGTCACGAGATGGATCACTTGCGAGATGTCATTACGGTGTTCGAGGACCTGATCGCGCGAGGCGCTGACCTCTCGTCCGAGCGGCTCGACCACCTGCGCAACTCCTTCGACCAGCTACGTCGGGACCACTTCGAGCTCTTGCGGGAGGAAGCGACCTGGTCGGAGCGCCTCGCCCGCAGATTCAACCCGTACTGGGGTTCGTTTTTCAAACAGGGAACAAGCAAGACCCGTTTCGCCAGCCAGCTCGAGTCCTATGCCTGCCTCTATACCTCGCGGGTCAGCAATTTTGCCTACTACGGATCGAACCGTTATTTCCGCGTCAGTGAAGACCCCATGATGCACGAGCTGGAGGAGCGCAGGTGAAAGGGCTCCACCATCGTGGGTCCGAGGAGAAGGTCGCCAAGATGGAGGGCAGCACTCTGCTCCCCCGCCTCCAGCCCGACCAACGAACCTTCATCCGCGAGCTGGCTGCGAGCTATCGCTTCACTTTTCAGGAGCTGCGCCGCGTGGCCGAGGCCGCGCGCGACCTCGAAATGTGGTGCGAGGACTCCGTCGAGCTCTGGTGGCGAGGCGCCGAAAACAAGGTATCCGGTGGCGGACGCGAGCGCAAGAAGGCGATTCTCCGGCTCCTCGAAAAGCACCTTCGAGAACTGGCGGCATCGGCAAAGAGCTATCCGACCGAAGGCTTTGCCCAGCCTCCCAGGAGACAGGTACAACTGGCTGAGAAGGAGACCTCGAAGGAGGTCTTCGGACTCTGCGCCGCCTACTCCGAGCGGACCGTGTGCTGCGGTCTCCACACCATCGATGCCGTCAGAGGATGCCCCTTTGGCTGCAGCTATTGCACGATCCAGACTTTCTACGGTGACAGCGCCGAGCTGGAGGCCGATCTGATCGGCAAGCTAGCCAAGCTCGAGCTGGACCCGGAGCGCTCGTACCACATCGGCAGCGGCCAGTCTTCGGATTCGCTGGTCTGGGGAAACCGAGGCGGCCTCCTCGACGCCCTGCTGGATTTTGCCGACCGACATCCCAACGTTCTCCTCGAGCTCAAGACCAAATCCGACAATGTTCGTGAGCTCTGCTCCCGTGATCTCCCCGCCAACGTAATCTGTAGCTGGTCGCTCAACCCCGAGACGGTGATCGACAACGAGGAGCACGGCACGGCCTCGCTCGAGCGACGGCTCCGAGCCGCCCGCGCGGTGGCTGACCAGGGTCTAAGAGTCGCCTTTCATTTTCACCCCATGATCTTCTACCAGGCCTGGCGTCGAGACTACGGCGGCATCGCCGAGCGTCTCCTCGCCCGCTTCGAGCCGCACGAGGTGGGGTTCGTGTCCATGGGCTCGGTCACCCTCATCCGTCCCGTCGTCCAGGAGATCCGACGGCGCGGGGGTGAGACCAAGATCCTGCAGATGGAGTTGACCCCCGATCCGCACGGCAAGCTGACCTACCCGCGGCAGATCAAGCTCGACCTGTTCGGACACCTGCACGAAAGCCTGCGACCCTGGCACCGAGAGGTGTTCTTCTACCTCTGTATGGAGACCGACGAGATCTGGCGCCAGGTTTTTGGTCGCTCCTATGCCACCAACGAAGAGTTCGAGCTGGACTTCCTCCGCCGCTGTCCACCAACACCCGTACCGCTCCCCGCCGAGCGCGTCAGCGCTCGAATCTGACTTCGCCGCCGACGATGGTGAGGTCCACCCGGGCCGCGGGTAGCTCTTCCACGGGGATCGTCATGATGTCTTTGGAGAGGACCGTGATGTCGGCCAGCTTGCCCTCCACCAGAGATCCCTTGAGATCCTCTTCAAAGGCGGCAAAGGCATTGTCCAGGGTGTAGGACTTCAGAGCTTCTTCGCGGGTCATCCGCTGCTCCGGGTAGAAGAGCTCGCCGTTGACCATGGCCCGCGTCACCGAGGCGTGGAACCCGGCGAGCGGGTCGATGTCTTCGACCGGTACATCGGTGCCGTTGGTGACCACCGCCCCCGAATCCAGGAGCGAGCGCCAGAGATAGGACCCGGACTCCGCCCTTTCGTCACCCAGGCGCTCGGGTACCCAGGGACCATCCGACGTGCAGTGGATCCCCTGCATGGCCGCGATCACCCCGAGCTCGGCAAATCGCCCCACGTCCGCCGGATCCAGGTGCTGGGCGTGCTCGACCCGCCAGCGGAGATCCTCGGGGCTGCCGTTGGCCTCGAACACCTCCTGGTAGATGTCGAGGACCCGCCGGTTGGCCCGGTCCCCGATGGCGTGGGTATTGACCTGGTAGCCGTGCTCGATGGCGATCTCGGCGGTGCGTCGGATCTCGTCCTCCGGCTCCAAAACCAGACCGACGCTCTCGGGCATGTCGGTATAGGGCTCGAGCAACCAGGCACCGTGGGCTCCCAGAGCCCCGTCGATCTGCCGCTTGATCGAGCGGACGGAGAGAAAGTCGTTGCCCTCAGCCGGAA
>JBAUDS010000009.1:0-2231 GCA_049678185.1 Thermoanaerobaculia bacterium | reverse complement strand
GACCGACGGGGCCCGCGTGGTCGAACCGCCGTCTCTCGAGGTCGAACCGGTTTTTCGTCGAGCCACGCGTGCGATGCTGGTGGCACCCATCGAGCTCCAGCACGGCGGCGACAAACCCACCGAGTCGGTCTTCACCTCGAACGTCTCGATGGGCGGGCTCTTTGTCCAGACTCTCAAGCCCAAACCGGTGGGCTCCAAGCTCCGATTCGAGTTGAGGATCCAGAGCGACTCACCGCCGATAAAGGGATTTGGCGAGGTTCGCTGGATTCGAGTCCGGGACCAGGGCCGGGGTGCTCCGGCCGGCATGGGGATCCAGGTCGGTCTCCTGATCGGCGAGGACGGCGAAAATCTCCTCCGTTCCTCGATCGCCGGGGCCCTCAAGGCGAGCAGCGTATCCAACAGCCCGGTGCCGGCGCCGGCCTTGCCCATGAGCTGGCCCGAGGCCCGGGAGGCGCTGGCCCGAGCCCGGCCGCCAGAGCCCACCGCCAACTCTGAAGAACCCACGGCGGAAGACGAGATCCTTCGCCGCAAGCGTGAGAAGTTCAAGTTCGGTCAGCATGCCGAGCGGTCTTCGGAGATGAAGCTCAAACGGATGACGGAGAAGGCCATCAAGGAGGGTAAGAAGCCCAAGAAGTACACGCTCGAGAAGGATGGGGACGAAGAGGTATCCAAGCTCGAGAGGTTTCGCGTCAAGCACAACATCTCGAAGACGGGCTTTCTGCTCATCAAGGCTCTCGTGGTGGTCTCGCTGCTTCTCTGGCTGACCGACGTCATGTTCTTCTAGATCCAACGCCATACCCTTTGCATTACCGACCGCATCTGGTAAAACCCGGGCATGAGTAGGCTCGAGGGTCGAACAGCGGTCGTCACCGGTGCGACCGGCGGCATCGGAAAGGCCGTGAGTTTGGCTCTCGCCCGTGAGGGAGCCGGTCTCGGTTTGGTCGGTCGTGATCGGGAGCGGCTGGAGGAGGTTGCACGGACGGCCGGGATGAGCTCGCCCGGCGTCATTGCGCTGCCGTCGGATCTCGCCATCAGAGCCGAGGTCGAGGGCCTGGCGCAGGAGATCGAGGAGAAGCTGGGTGGCGTGGATATCCTGGTGTTCTGCGCCGGGGTCTACTCGCGGGGCACCCTCGAGACGGCACCTCTGTCCGACCTCGACTCCCACCTCCAGGTCAACCTCAGAGCCCCGGTCCAGCTGACCCGGATGCTCCTGCCCGCTCTCATTGCCCGCCAGGGTCAAGTGGTGTTCATGAACTCGAGCGTCGGCGCGGTGCCAGAGGTGGGCTTTTACAGTGCCAGCAAACACGCCCTCAAGGCCTTTACCGACACTCTGCGCGCCGAGGTCAACCCTTCCGGTGTGCGGGTGTTGAGTGTCTATCCTGGCCGCACCGCGACCCCGATGCAGGAATCGATCTTTGCCGCCGAGGGACGCAGCTACGACCCGAGTCGGCTGCTACAGCCGGAAGATGTGGCCGAGATGGTGCTGGCCGCGCTCTGTCTACCCCGCACCGCGGAGGTCACCGACCTCCACATCCGACCGATGCAAAAGAGCTAGCTAATCGGGTAGGGGTGGCCCAATGACCACCGTCAGTCGGCCCCCCGTCTCGACGACGAAATCCGAGGGGACAACAACGGAGTTGCCGGCGCGCAGCGTGACGTCACCGCCGTCGGCGACCACAAATCCCCCTTCTTCGACCGTGAGCACGTTGCAGGCTTGAAAAATCTGGGTGTCGGTCACCGTCTGGGCGGGAACCAGAACCCCGCTGTCGATGGTGCAGGGGACGAAGGTGCCGGTACAGGTCCGGTCGTCGACCATCGTCAATAGACCGTCGGTACAGTCGGCATCGCCGCTCCAGCCGCCGAGCTGGGAGCCGAGCTCGGGGTTGGCGAGCAAACGGACGACTCTGCCTTGGACAAAGGTGTCCTCACAGACCCCTCCACAGTCGATGTCCCCCGGGTCGCTGCCGACGGAGCCGGCGCCGGCGCCGTCGGTCGACACGATCAGGGTATAGGTGGGCAACAGACGGAAGCTGGCCGTGCAGGTCTTGTCCCCGGTCATCGTGACCATGCCGTCGCTGCAGTCGGGATCCCCGCTCCAACCGTCGAACACCGAGTCGGCGGCTGGTGTGGCCAGGAGCTCGACCATCATCCCCAGATCGAAGCCGGCCGAGCAGATGCCGCCACAGCTGATCCCCAGGGGTACCGAGGTGACACCCCCGTTGCCGGTCCCG
>JBAUDS010000008.1:0-25218 GCA_049678185.1 Thermoanaerobaculia bacterium | reverse complement strand
GGAAACCCCACCGGCTCATTCAAAGCGCGCGGCCTGTCGATTGCCGTCAATCGTGCCCGCGAGTTGGGGGCAACCGGTGTCCAGCTCCCCAGTGCGGGGAATGCCGCCATCGCGCTGGCGGCCTACGCCGCCGCGGCCGGTCTCCCGGCCCGGGTGGCGGTGCCTACCGACACGCCGGCCGAGGTCGTGCGACGGTGCCGGCTGCATGGCGCCGAGGTGTTCACGGGTGGCGAGACGCTGGTGGAATCAGCGGCGAAGCTGGCCGAGCTGGGCGGTGACTATTGGAATCTGTCGACGCTCAAGGAGCCCTATCGGGTCGAAGGCAAGAAGACGATGGGTCTGGAGCTGGCGGAGCAGTTCAACTGGCAGCTGCCCGACTGGATCATCTATCCGACCGGTGGCGGGACCGGCATCGTGGGGATGCACAAGGCCTTTGCCGAGCTCGAAGCGCTGGGGCTGCTGAGCGGTCCCCGGCCACACTTTGCCGTGGTGCAGATGAACGGTTGTGCTCCCATCGTCAAGGCCTTCGAGGCCGGAGCGAAGAAGGCCGAGACCTGGGAGAACCCCGACACCCGCGTGTGGGGGCTACGGGTTCCAAAGGCCATCGGTGATTTCCTCATCCTCGATGCCCTGCGGGAGACAGACGGTGCGGCGGTTGCCGTCGCCGAGCAGGAGGTCGAGGAGCTGCAGGCTCGCGTCGGCAGGGAGGAGGGGCTGTTGGTTGGGCCGGAGGGCGCCGCCGCTCTCGCCGCACTCTACTGGCTGGCCGCGGATGGGAAGATCCAGGCGGGCCAGCGAGTCGTGGTCTTCCAGACCGGTCATCCGGCCAACTATGGATGAGCTGTCACATCGGCTGCGCGCATTTGTCGAGCGGCTGGTGGCAGAGGAGCCGGTCTCGGCTGTCTCGGTGCTGGTCGGCAGCGCCGATCGGGTCGCAGGGGAGGCGTTCGCGGGGAGACTCCGGGCGGGGTCACCGGGAAAGCCCGATCGACACACGCTCTTCGATCTGGCATCACTGACCAAGCCCTGTATGGCAGCCCTGGCCCTCCTCCTGGAGCGCCAGGGTCTCTGTTCCCTCGAGCAGACCATCGGCGACATGTGGTCGAAGGCGAGCCCGCCGCTGGCTGACAAGACACTGCCCGACCTGCTCCGCCACCGCGCGGGTTTCCAGGCTTGGGCACCGCTCTACCAGCTTTGCAAGCGACCCGAGGAGGTGGTGAATCTGCTGCTCGACGGTCGGTTCCTTGCCGCTGAGTCGGACCCGTACAGCGACCTCGACTACATCCTCTGGGGGCTGGCCACCGAGGCCCGCGTAGGGCGGCCGCTCGCTGATCTCGTGGCGACCCATCTCGGTCCGCTCCTCGCCCCTGAGTCGCTGGTCGCCAAGCCTGCCGCGGATCTTGGCGTCGCCGAGTGTCTGCTCGACACCAGGCGGGAGGTCGAGCTCGCTTCCGCGCAGGGCATCGACCTGGCCCTCCATCCTCCTCCCGACCCTGGACAGCCACAGGATGGTAATGCCAGATTCCTCGGTGGATTGGGTGGCCACGCCGGCCTGTTCGCCACCAGCAGGGCCCTCTGGGCGCTCGCTCGGGAGTGGCTCCAGCCGCGGACCCTGGCGGCGGAGGATGTCGAGAAAGCGCTGTCGGGAGCGGGGCCGTATCTTCAAGGCTGGCGCCGACCGCGGGAGAACGGCCGCGATGGCGAGGCTCTGGGCCCGGAAGCGTTTGGCCACACCGGCTTTACCGGTGGCAGCGTATGGATCGATCCAGGACGCGACAGGATATTCGTGCTGCTGGCCCACCGGACGGTGGTGACCGCCGAGCTCGACCCTTGGCGTCGGGAGCTGCATGAGCTAGCGTTCTAGATCGATCGAGGGAGGCCGAATCTCATGGACAGACAGCAGCTGGTTCTGATCGACGGGGTGAGAACCCCCATGGCCGAGTTCAACGGCTCGTTTGCCGGCGTATCCGCTATTGAACTGGGAGCGCATGCGGCCAAGGCGGTGCTGGAGCGCACCGGGATCGAACCCGAGGAGATCGACCACACCTTCGTCGGCAACGCGCTCCAGACCTCCCCCGATGCCATCTACGGGGCCCGTCATGTGGCGCTCGAGGCCGGTGTGCCCGAGAAGGTTCCGGCCCTGACGGTAAATCGTCTCTGTGGGTCGGGTATTCAGTCGATTATCAGCGGTGCCCACGCCATCTGGGCGGGTGAGGCGCAGACCTGTCTGGTGGGAGGCATGGAGAACATGTCCCAGGCGCCTCACTGCATCTGGGGTGCTCGTCGCGGTTTTCGCGGTCTGGGACAGGGCAAGCTCGAAGACCTGCTGATGATCGCTCTATTCGACAGCTATTGTGGTCTGTATATGGCCCAGACCAGCAACAACCTCGCCCGGGAGTTCGACATCAGCCGCGAGCAGCAGGACGAGTTCGCGGTCATGAGCCAGCAGCGTGCCGAGACGGCCTGGGAGGCCGGCCGTCTGGCGGAGGAGGTGGTGCCGCTGGAGGTGGGGAAGGGACGCAAGAAGAGGACGGTCGAGCGCGACGAGCACATGCGTCCGGGGACCAAGCTCGAGACGCTGGCCGGGTTGCCGACGGTCTTTGGGGAGGAGAGTTTTGTCACCGCGGGCAATGCCTCGGGCATCGTCGACGGGGCGGCCATGATGGTGTTGACCACCGAGGAGGCGGCCAAGGCGCGGGGAGTCACACCCCTCGGCCGGATCGTCTCCTGGGCGGTGGTGGGGGTCGAGCCATCGCGCATGGGCATCGGTCCGGTGCCGGCGATCCAGAGTGCCCTCGACCGGGCCGGTCTGACGCTCGCGGATCTCGACCTCATCGAGATCAACGAGGCCTTTGCCGGTCAGATCCTGGCCGTGATCAAGGCGCTCGAGCTGGATGTGGAGAAGCTCAATGTCAATGGTGGTGCGATTGCGCTCGGCCATCCGTTGGGGGCGTCGGGCACCCGCATCGTGCTGACGCTGCTCAAGGAGCTTCGCCGTCGTGGTGGGGGAGTCGGGGTGGCGTCGGCGTGTATCGGCGGCGGACAGGGAATAGCCATGGTGGTGGAGGCATCGTGATCGATCTCAGCGACCGGCGGGTTTTGATTACCGGTGGCAGCCGGGGGATCGGTGCCGCCTGCGCCCGCTCCTTCGCCCACGCCGGAGCGATCGTCATGGTCCACTACCGGGGCAACGAAGAGGCGGCCACGCTGGTGCAGGGGGAGCTGGAGGAGATCTCGAACCGGGCCCACCTCAAGGCGCGGGCCGATCTCTCTGATCCCGACGGGGCCGGCCCACTATTCGAGCGCGTCCGCTCCGAATGGGGTGGCCTGGACTGTCTGGTCAACAACGCCGGTATCTGGGTCCACAACCCGATCGACTCGCTGGACGATGAGAGGCTCGAAGAGACCTGGAGAATCAACGTGCGGGCGCCGTTTGTCTGTGCCCGCGAGGCCGTGCCGCTGCTGCGGGACGCCGACGACGGCAATATCGTCAACATTGCCTCCACTGCCGGCCAACGGGGGGAAGCCTTCTACAGCCCCTACGCGGCCAGCAAGGGGGCGATCATCGCCGCCACCAAGTCCTGGTCGACCGAGCTGGCGCCGGATATCCGGGTGAATGCGGTGGCGCCCGGCTGGGTGGACACCGAGATGTGTATCGAGCCCTTTGCCGACGGTGGTCGGGAGCGGATCGAGGCGGGGATTCCCCTGGCCCGGGTGGCGGATCCCGACGATATTGCCGGTCCGGTCCTATTTATGGCCTCACCACTGGCCCGTCACATCACCGGCGAGATTCTCAATGTCAACGGTGGCAGTGTCCTCGCCGGCTGACCGCAGACCGAGGCCCTTTCCCAGTCTTCTTCCGCCTGGGTGAAAGATCACCCGGCCCTCATTTCGTCTAGAGAGGGTGTGGGCTCACCTCGAGCCCGCCAGCGAGTAGGAGAAACATGAGACCGGACTCCGGACAGCTGGTAAGAGACCTACCACTCGACGAGCGGCCGCGGGAGCGTCTGCTGCGCAACGGCAGCTCGGGTCTCTCGGACAGCGAGCTGGTGGCCATACTGCTGCGTACCGGGCGGCCGGGGCTGTCGGTATTGGATCTGGCCCGCGAGGTCCTCAGAGGCAGCGGTGGTCTGGGCGGGCTTCTGGGCTCGAGCTCGCAGGAGCTCCGGCGGATGGGTGTGGGGCCGGCGAAGGCCGCGGCGCTGCTCGCCTCGGTCGAGCTCGCCCGCCGGATCGCCCGTGCCGAGCTTCCCGAGCGGGATCTGCTGACCCATCCCGAGGCCGTCGCCACCTTTCTGGCGCTGCGCTATGGTCTCCAGGGGCAAGAGGTGATGGGGGCCCTGTTTCTGGACACCCGCAATCGACTCATCCAAGATAACGAGATCTTCCGCGGCACCCTCAACCGGGCGGCGGTCGAGCCGCGGGCCATTCTCAAGCAAGGCCTGCTACGGAACGCAGCGGGCTTCGTCCTTTTTCACACCCACCCCAGCGGCGATCCGTCACCAAGCGCAGAGGACCTCGCCTTTACCCGCAGAATGGCCAACGCGGGTGAAGTCGTGGGTCTCCGCCTGGTCGATCACCTCATCATCGGTGGCGGTGGGCGGTGGGTTTCGCTAAAGAAACGGGGAGGGTGGTAGCGATGTGATTCTACCGTGCCACCCATGGGTTATCGAGCGATGCGCATAAGTGAATAGGGGCAATACCGTGATCCAGGCCATTGACCAGTTCTCTCGGTTCGGTGATACTTGATTTCTTTCGGGCCTCTTGTCATGACCTTGAAGCTGACCTGTTTGTTACTCCTGGCGGTTGTGCCTCCGATGTGCAGTCTTGTCGTGGGTTGCGCCCCGCAGCCACCGCCTGGGGTGCCAGATGAACTGGTTGGAGTGTGGATCACTGAAGCACCGGGTTGGGAAGACAGGTTCTTGAAGCTCGAAGAGAGGGCAATCCACTTCGGCCTGGGTGGGGACCAGGCTATTGAAAACCCTGTCATCGGTGTTGAATCGGAGCCGTCTGAGGACGGGCATATTCTCTACCGAATAAGGTACTTGTCGCCGGAAGGGTTCGAGTACGTCAAGCCGCTGTTCTACGACGCAGAGCGTGGTGAGATCAGATACAGGAATCGTCCCAGTGTCGTTTGGAAGAGGGCCGACTTCGATATCAAGCCGGCCCAGGCACTAGGGCTAGGAGCGGGACCCGTAGAAGGTACTATCCGACAAGCTGTCACAACTCCCCAAAGATTGCGGGAGCCAATTGGCAGCGGCGGGCGGGAGAATCGCTGTGCGGCGTAGCACTGTCCAAGCTGGGGCGGCGCTGATCGCGGCATTTCGAGGCTCTGTCTCGCTGTGTTCTCCTGGTCGCCACTCTCGTCGAAACGAGTCATCCCGATATGGCACTCATGGTTTTGTGTACGGCCGCGGTCTTGGGCTGACCGCCGTAGAGATTCTGATTGTCTTGGCGCTGATGGGAACGCTGACCGCGATGGCGGTGCCGAATTTCTTCCGGTCGATTCAGGAGTCGGCCAAGAAGCGCGTGATCGTCGATCTACAGACCCTTCAGTTTCAGATCGACCTTTACGAGCGGATGAACGAGCAGCTCCCTGAAAGTCTGGACGACGTCGGAGGGGGCGTCCGTCTAGATCATTGGGGCTACACCTACCGCTACATGCCGAGCACCCACCCAAGGTGGACGAGCGAGCACAAGAGAGATGTCCACCAAAAACCTCTCAACTCCGACTACGATCTCTATTCCATCGGTCCCGATGGCCTGACTCACAAGAATCTGAATAATCCAGATACGTTCGACGACATCGTACGGGCCGAAGACGGTTTCTTCCTGGGACCCGCCTCGGAGTATTGATACTCTTCCCAACGTGCAAGTCGAGTCTGCCTTTCTCCGTAGCCGGGTTGGGCGCAGGATTTTCTTCCTGTTTGTCGGTTGTGCTCTGGTGCCAATTCTGGCTCTCGCGGTTGTTTCGTACTACTCAGTGACGCGCGATCTTAAGACCCAAAGTGAAGAACGGCTCCATGAGCTCAGCAAAGCCCAGGGAATGGCCATCATCGAGAGGCTCACACTCCTGAGCTCAGAGCTCGAGCTAGAGGCCAGAAACCTGGTGGAAGGTACCGATGCCTCTCGATACATGGGCTCGAACTTGGAAGACGAGATAGACGCATCGAGGTTTACCGGCTTCATGCTAGTTACCGGGCTTGGAGAAGCCACGCTCATCGATGGAAGCACTCTCCACGTGCTCCCAGAGCTGGGAGAAGACCAGCGCGAGCACTTGAGAAAGGGCCGCTCTATTCTTGTACTGGACAACGCTGACCCCACCGCGTCGGAGATCCTTCTCGCCCGCGCGCTTCAGACCGATAATCTGGACCAGGGAGTTCTGTGGGCTGGGCTCAATCCGCTTTATCTTTGGTGGGGTCCGGATGGGGAGAATAGTCTTCCAGCGATGATGCAGCTTTGCATCTTCGATCCGTCGCACGGGAGAATGATCTTCTCTTCACTCCCAAGGGCGGCGACGTTCCCTCCTGAGGCGCTGCAACAGTTGAGCAGTGAGTCCCGCGGTTACTTCAGTTGGGAGCAGAATGGCACTTCTTACCTGGCGCGACATCGCCTTTTCGTTCTCAGACACAGCTTTCTTTACCCCGGTCTCTCGGTAGTTCTGAGCGAGTCGAAAGAGAAGATGCTGGGGCCATTGGCAGACTTCAAGCGGACGTTCCCCTTGATTCTTCTCATAACGCTGTGGGTCGTTTTGCTCCTAGCCACCAGTCAGATTCGGCGTAGCCTGGTGCCGCTGGAGAAGCTTCAGGAAGGCACCCACCGCATTGCCGGGCGGGAGTTCGAGACCCGGGTCGAGATTGACAGCGGTGACGAGTTCGAGCAGCTGGCCGACTCCTTCAACGCCATGGCGGGCGATCTCGGCCAGCAGTTCAATGCTCTGGCGACGATGAACGAAATCGTCCAGGCGGTACTCTCGGCCCTCGACACCGAGACCATAGTGGGGACGACCCTGGCCAATGTAGACAAGATTGTCCCCAGCTCGCACGTCAGCATCACCCTGCTGGATGTCGATTCGGGGATCGCAGGTCGGACCTTTGATTGGGGTGTCGGTGTCAGGACCGAGGGCGAGCCGACGGCGACCGACCTGACCTCCGAAGATCTCTCTGACCTGCAGTCAGACCGCGATTACCTCTTCCTGGATCTGGGGGCCGACTGCCCGGCCTATGTCAGGGGGCTGCATGATCGAGGTCACCGATCGGCTCTGGTCCTGCCCATTTTGCTAAAAGGGGAGCTGGCGGCAATTCTGGCGGCGGGGTTCAAAGAGACGCCGCAATTGACCAAGGACACCCTGGAGCAGGCACGGCAACTGGCCGATCAAGTGGCCGTGGCCCTTTCCAACGCGCGGCTTATCGAAGAGCTCGATCGTCTGAGCTGGGGAACCCTGACCGCCTTGGCCCGTGCCATCGACGCCAAGTCGCACTGGACGATGGGTCATTCGGAGAGGGTGACGGCCATGGCCTTGAGAATCGGCCGCGCCATGGAGCTCTCCGAAGAGCAGCTCGGCGTTCTTCACCAGGGGAGTCTTCTCCACGACATCGGCAAGATCGGAATCGGTTCCAAGATGCTCGACAAGCCGGCCCGGTTGACGGATGCCGAGATGGATGTGGTGCGCGGCCATGTCGAGATGGGGGCGCGGATCCTGGAGCCCGTTCCTGCCCTGGCCGAGGCCGTTCCCATCGTCCTCCAACACCACGAGCAGTATGACGGCAAGGGTTACCCACAAGGGCTGGTCGGCGAGGAGATCCATCTGGGCGCTCGCATCCTGATGGTGGCCGATTACTACGACGCCATGAGATCGGCCAGACCTTACCGGCCACCGGGCGGCCGGCAGGAGGTCGTCGATAGCATTGCGCAGGAGGCGGGAAAGAAGTTCGATCCTCAAATCGTGGGGATCTTTCTGCAGCTGATACGGGAAGAAGGGGAGAGAGGCGAGGACAAAAATGACCGAGCGGCCTGGTCTGGGAGCTCGGTCTTGTCCCCGAGCTGACTCCCTAACCGAAACCGGCGTTCTCCTGCCAATGGTCTGGTAGAATCACGCGCTCTGAAGCCGGGCCGTCATGTCCAAGTTCTACGTCACCACACCGATCTACTACGTCAACGATCTGCCCCACATCGGGCATATCTACACTACTGTCGTGGCCGATGTCGTGGCCCGCTATCAACGCCTTTCGGGCCAGAATGTCCATTTCCTGACCGGCACCGACGAGCACGGCCAGAAGATCGAGCGGGCGGCCGAGGAGGAAGGGGTCGAGCCGATCGAATTGGCCGACCGCGTGGTCTCGCGCTACCACCGGCTCTGGGAGGAGCTCGGGATCTCGCACGACGACTTCATCCGCACAACTGAAGCGCGACACCGCCTTGGGGTCGAAGAGGTTGTTCGCAGAATCCAGGAGGCCGGTGACTTCTACACCGCTCTGCACGAGGGTTGGTATTGCACCTCCTGCGAGTCCTTCTATACCGAGAAGGAGCTCCTTCCCGGTAAGTTGTGCGAGGTGCACGAGGCGCCGGTGGAGTGGAAGTCCGAAGACAACATCTTCTTCAGACTCTCTCGCTATCAGCAGCCCCTGCTCGAATGGTACGAGCAGAACCCCGGGAGCGTGCTGCCTCTGAGCCGCGGCAACGAGGTCAAGAGCTTTGTCGAGAGGGGACTCAGGGATCTGTCGGTCAGCCGGGCCAATCTCGCCTGGGGTATCCCCTTCCCGGGGCACCCGGGGCAGACTATCTATGTCTGGCTGGAGGCGTTGAGCAACTACATCACGGCGTTGGGTTTTGGCCAGCCCGGGAGTGAAGATCTCTACGAGACTTTCTGGGCCGCTGAAGACGGGACGAGAATCCACCTCGTGGGCAAGGACATCCTCCGTTTCCACGCGGTCTACTGGCCCGCTTTTCTGATGTCGGCCGGTCTGCCTTTGCCGACGTCGATTGTCGCCCATGGCTGGTGGCTGCGGGACGAGCGCAAGATCTCCAAGTCGGCTGGCAACATGGTCCGTCCCGATGACCTGATCGAGCAATTCGGCCCCGACAGCCTGCGTTACTTTCTGCTGCGCGAGATGGTCTTTGGCCAGGACGCCCAATTCTCCGACGAGGGATTTGTCGATCGGTTCAACAGCGATCTGGCCAACGACCTGGGCAATACAGCGAGCCGGGTGGTGACGCTGAGCCGCCGGACCTTCGACGGACAAACGCCGCCCGAGTCGTGCGACAACAACCGTTTGATCGCCCTGGCTGAGGAGGCCGTGCGGGACTACCACGCGGCGATGGCGGAGCTCGCCTTCAGCCGGGCGATGGAGAGTCTCTGGCGGCTGCTTGCCGAGACCAATCAGTACCTGGCCGAGAAAGAGCCCTGGAAGCTGGTCAAGACCGAAGGCACCAGCGCCAGGGTCTCACGCATCTTGTGGAACGGTCTAGAAGCCACGAGGATTGTGGCGACGGGCCTGCTGCCCTTTATGCCGCAGACGGCTCCCCGGATCCTGGCCGCGGTGGGGACGCAGGCGACGCCGGACGATTTCTCGACCTTGGCTTGGGGAGGGACACCCACCGGCAGTGAGCTGCCGCCACCCGAGCCGTTGTTTCCACGGATCGACAAGGAAGTGTACTTTGCCGACTCCGCCCCGGTGCCTTCTGCCGGTGCGGCGGAGGACTCGCCAGACCAGGGGGAGAAGAAAGAGATGATCACCATCGAGGAGTTCTTCCAGACCAAGCTCAGAATCGCCACGGTGACCGCCGCCGAGAGGGTGGAGAAGTCCGACAAGTTGATCCAGCTCACCGTCGACCTGGGCGACGAGACCCGGG
Source organism: Thermoanaerobaculia bacterium (assembly GCA_049678185.1). Classification (GTDB taxonomy): domain Bacteria; phylum Acidobacteriota; class Thermoanaerobaculia; order Multivoradales; family JAHEKO01; genus M0029. The sequence continues at coordinate 15,366 of JBAUDS010000008.1, read as the reverse complement.
TGGTGGTGGCGGGGATCGCCAAGGAGTATGCCGCCGATCAGCTGGTGGGGAAACAGGTGGTCATCGTGGCCAATCTCCAGCCCGCCAAGCTGATGGGGATCGAGTCGCAGGGGATGATCCTGGCCGCCTCCGACGACGGCCGCGCGGTCCTCCTACACCCCGAAAGCCCCGTACCCAACGGCACCCCGGTTCAGTAAACACGAGGGTCCCAGCGTCAACGCTGGACCTATCGGCTCCGCTGGTGAGTTGAAGGCCCCCATGGAAGTGTTTTGGGGCCCCCTGGCGGGCACCGATGCGGCCTGGTGCTGCAGACCAAATCAGAGCAGAACTCGAGATCCTCAAGCGTTACCGTACCGTCGCCGTCCACGTCTCTGGGATCGGGAGGAGTGACCTCCATGCCAACAGATTCTCGGATGATCCTGAGGTCGGCTCTATCGATATCGGCATCGTCGTCGGCATCGCATGGAGTTGGGAGATCGGGCTGGAAGGCAAGATCTCCGATCGCCTCGCCGCTGTCTCCCATTACTTGCCAGACCCAGGTCTCCCCAGGTATCTCGTCACCATCCGGGTTCTTGACCGTGCCCCACACGCGGGCGAAAACGAGGGTATCTCCCGTAAAGTCACCGCCTGTTCCGAGGAGAGTGCCATCGGGTGCGACAACGAGTCCGCTCAGGTGTGTGGTCCCTATCAAAATGTTAGATACGATGAACTGCTTCTCACGCAAGATGTCTTCCCTGCTTACGATTCCTCCTGTGGCCGGATCGAGGACGAATAGGTCGGTGGGTCCGCGAATATCGAATCCGACGGGGATCGTGGTGGTGAGGTAGAGAGTGCCGTCTGGAGCGAATGCCAAACCCCCTGGTAGACCGTTGTCCCCGAGATCGAGCTGCTCGACGAGCGTTGCCTCCCCTGTCGAGGTGTCGATAGTGAAGAGACAGGCGAAACATATAAACGGGTCGTCCCAGTCAAACTCCGAGATTCCGAACAAGATGTCAGTTTCCGGCTGAATTGCCAGGTCGAGGATATTCAGATGCTGTCCATTCCAAGTGATGAAACCAATCTCCGTGGGCTCGCCGGTGGCAGGGTCTACCTGCAGCAGTCGACTCGATCCGGAGTCACAGAATGAGACACCACATTCGACTGCTGCCGCAAAGAGGTGGCCCTGCGAGTCGAAGTCGAGACCCTGAACCCAGGCGTCGCCGGGATCCCCGCTGCCATCGAAGAGATCGCTGACAAAGGTGGTTCCACCTGGACTGAAGCTGTAGCCAGGCACGTCATCTGGTGTGCCCAACTCGGCTAGATCAACCAGCACCAGCGATCCAGGCGGGTGCTCGTTGAAACCTCCATACTCGCGCCCAATGTCAAATGCGGTGACCCCATAGAGGTCGCCGGCCGCCGCCGGCAATGCGCACAGCAACACTAGCGCCAAAACACCAACTACTACTCGATTCATGGTGGTTCCTCCTCCAAAGATCAAGAACCACGACCGGGCGGTGGACCCGGCTGGCACCTGAAATCCCCCTGCACCAGGGTACCACGCGACATTTTCGGCCGGCAAGGAGACCGGCCGCTTCGTTGGGTGGCGGCCACGCAGGAGGTGAGGGAAGATTTACACCGGGTTGGGGATGTCGATGAACTCTACTTGGATGCCGAAGTGGTCTTGGAGATGCTCGCCGAGGGCCTGGATTCCCAGACGCTCGGTGGCGTAGTGGCCGGCGGCGATGAAGTGGGTGCCGGTCTCGCGTGCCACGTTCATTACCCACTCTCGCGGCTCGCCGGTGAGGAATAGATCGATTTTGCGGTCGATGGCCTCGTAGAGCAGGGCTGCCGCGGCGCCGCTGACGATGGCGACGGTGGAGACGGGGTCGGGGCCGTGGGTGAAGGCCAGCGGCTCTTGCCCGAATATCTTCTGGCAGCGCTCGAGAAAGTCGGCCGTGGAGACGGCCTCGGCAAAGGTGCCGCAAAAGCCGATCGGCTGGCCTTCGTAGTCGCCAAAAGGCTCGATGTTACCAAGTCCGAAGGCGCGGGCAGCGACGGCGTTGTTGCCGACGACGGGGTGGCGGTCGAGGGGGAGGTGGTAGGCCAGAAGGCTTATCTCGCCGCGAATGAGCTCGGCGACCCGGCGATACTGGACCCCGGTGAGCGCTCCGGACTGGCCTTGCCAAAAGAGGCCGTGGTGGACGATGACTCCATCGGCACCCTGCTTCCGGGCACGGACAAAGAGCTCCTCACAGGCCGATACGCCGGCGGCTAGCTTGCGGACATCGGGGCGCCCTTCGACCTGGAGGCCGTTGGGACAATAGTCCTTGCCGGCTCCCGCCTCGAGATAGCCATCGAGATAGGTTACGAGATCGGTCAGAGATGTGGTGGCCATGGTCACCCTCCTCGAGGATGGTCGTCGCCTAGCTGATCTAGTGCTCGGTGGGGCCGGCCTCAGGCGCGGCCCGAGTCAGGCGACTCGCGTACAGTTCCTTGATGCGGGCAAAGTCCTCATGGCAGCGGAGGAAGGCGTCTACCAGCTCGGGGTCGAAGTGGAGTGACCGGTCGATTGAGATCCGCCGGATGGCCTCGTCGTGGGTGCAGGCGCTCTTGTAGGCGCGGTCGCTGGTGATGGCGTCGTAGGCGTCGGCCAGGGCGACGATCCTGGCCGCGAGCGGAATGTCGCTGCCGGTGAGCCCCACCGGATACCCCGAGCCGTTCCAGCGTTCGTGATGGCTGTAGGCGATCTCGATCCCCATGTTGAGAAAGCTCTGGGCGTGGTAGTGCTCGATGACGGTGCGCAGCGTGTCGCCGCCGATCGAAGTGTGGGTCTGCATGACCTCGAACTCGTCGGGGGAGAGAGGACCGGGCTTCAGCAAAATGGCATCGGGGATACCGACCTTGCCGATGTCGTGTAGCGGGCTCGACTTGAGAAGATGCTGGGTGAACTCGACGGTGGCTTCGCTGGAGTACGGACCCGACTGCAACTCCTCGGCGATGCGATGGCTGTAGGCTGCCATCCTCTCCAGATGGAGCCCCGTCTCCTGATCCCGGGACTCGGCGAGCTTGGCCAGGGTCATGAGAGCGATGTCTCGGGTCTGGCGAATCTCGCTAGTCTGTTCCTCCACCATCATTTCGAGGTGGAGTCGGTATTCCTCGTTCTCACGCAGCAAGCGATGGCGCTCGAGTCCGCGGAGAACCACGTTGCTCAGGGTGTCGAGCTCGAAGGGCTTGATGAGGTAGTCGTAGGCCCCCTCCCGCAGACAGCTGCGAACGGTCTCCAGGTCGCTCAGCCCGGAGATCATCACTACCTGGGTGTTCTCGTCCAGCTGTTTGAGACCGTGCAGGAGCTCGACGCCGGTCGCACCAGGCATGTGCACGTCGGATAGTACGAGCGCGGCCGCTGGGTACAAGCGGACTGTTTCCAGGGCTTCTTCGGCACTACTCGCGGTACGGCACTCGTACCCGAGATAGTTGACCTGTGAGGCGAGAAGATCGCGGACGGGCGCCTCGTCGTCCACGATCAGGACGTAGTCGTGCTCTGGGGATGTGTCCTTCGATTCCACCTTGGGGCTACCGACCCGGGCGTGTGCTCCCGCCACCTCCCCGTCCGGAACCCCCCCGTCCCGAACGCGGCCCCCGACTACCTCCTCTGTCCTGGCCCCGTGGACGACGGGGCCGGTCTTCTTGACTGTCGCCTCCAGTGTAGCCCATACCCTCGTATTTTGCCGGGTCGAAGTCCGGAGCCTCCATGATCACGGCCTTGCGTGAGAGACGAACCTTGCCCTGCTCGTCGATGTTGATCACCTTGACCCGAACTTCATCGCCCTCCTTGACAATATCGGTCACCTCTTTGACTCGATAGGGCGCGAGCTCGCTGATGTGGATCAGGCCATCTGCCCCCGGCAAGATCTCGACGAAGGCGCCATAACCCTCCACGCGACGGACGATGCCGTCGTAGAGCTTGCCGATCTCCGCGGTCTCGGTCAGCTTCTCGATGATCTCCTGCGCCCGCTTGGCGGCCATGCCGTCGGGCGAGGCGATGATCACCTTGCCGTCATTGTCGATGTCGACCTCGCAGCCGGTCTCCTCGACGATGGAGCGGATGGTCTTTCCACCTGGTCCGATGACGTCGCGGATCTTGTCGGTGGGGATCATCATGGTGTAGAGCCTGGGAGCGTACTGCGACAGCTCTTCTCTTGGCTCACTGATCGCTTTTTCCATCAGATCGAGAATGTGCAGTCGACCTGTACGGGCTTGCTCCAGAGCGGTTCCCATGATCTCGCGGGTCACCCCGGCAATTTTGATGTCCATCTGCAGGGCCGTGATGCCGTCGCGGGTGCCGGCGACCTTGAAGTCCATGTCACCGTAGTGATCTTCCTGACCGGCGATATCGGAGAGCACGGCGAAGTTGTCATCACTTTTGATGAGCCCCATGGCGACACCGGCCACGGGCGCCAGCATCGGCACTCCGGCGTCGAACAGGGCCAGCGAGCCGCCACAAATAGTGGCCATCGAAGAGGAACCGTTCGACTCCAGAATGTCGGATACGACCCGCACGGTGTAGGGGAAGTCGTCCTCGTGCGGGAGAACCGGGGTCAGGGCCCGCCTTGCCAGGACGCCGTGGCCGATCTCCCGGCGGCTCGGTCCGCGCAGGAACTTGACCTCGCCGACCGAGAAGGGGGGAAAACTGTAGTGGAGGATGAACTTCTGCCGGCTTTCGCCCTCGTACTCCTCGATGATCTGGGCGTCCCTGCTGGTTCCCAAGGTGGCCGAGACCAGCGCCTGGGTCTCACCCCGGGTGAAGAGGGCAGAGCCATGAGTTCGTGGTAGCGGCCCCGCCTCGATCTCGATATTTCGGATCTCGTCCAGCGAGCGGCCGTCGAATCGCTTGCCGGCCTCCAAAACCGCCTGGCGCAGGAAATCCTCCTCGAGTCGCTTGATGATTCGTTTGACCTGCAACCGCTTGTCGTCTTCTTCGTCGGATATCTGCTCGAGGTAGGGATCCACGACCTCGGCTACGGCCGCCTTGCGTTCGAATTTTCCGGCTGTGTGAAGAGCCTTGGTAAGCGGCTCGGCCAGGGCAGTCTTGACCTCCTGCAACAGCTCCTGGCTGAAGGGCTCCTCGACATTCCACTCGGGCTTGACGACTCCAAGCTGCCGCTGCATCTCGAGCTGGGCCTGGATGCTCTTCTGCAGCTCCTGGTGGGCCTGGAAGATGCACTCGAGGACAAAATCCTCGGAGAGCTGATTGGCGGCGGCCTCCACCATGACCACGGCGTCTTGTGTTCCCACGACCACGAGGTCGAGGTCGGAGACATCGCGTTGACTGTTGGTCGGGTTGAAGACGATCTCACCGTCGATGGCGCCGACTCGAACCGCACCGACCGGGGTGTAGAAAGGAATCCGAGAAAGGGTCAGCGCGGTCGAGGCGCCGTTGATGGCGAGAATGTCCGGGTCGTTCTCACCATCGGCCGAAAGGACGAGGGAGATGACCTGGGTCTCGTGGCGGTAGCCCTCGGGGAAGAGAGGCCGCAGCGGCCGATCCGTCATCCGGCAAGTGAGGATTTCCTTCTCAGTCGGCCGGCCTTCGCGCTTGAAGAAGCCGCCGGGAATCCGACCACCGGCATAGGTGTATTCGCGGTAATCCACGGTCAGCGGCAGAAAATCCCGAGGACTCGGGGATGGCGCCATGCACGCCGTCGATAACACTACTGTGTCGCCATAGCGGACCACACACGACCCATCCGCCTGGCGAGCGATCTTGCCCGACTCGAGGCTCAGAGTCGCGGCACCGATTTCGATTTCTTGTCTGACTTTCATTGTTCTTTCCTAGCGTAAAAACAGCAACGCTCAACGGCCGGGAGACGCTTGTCCTCCAGGCTGCTCAGGGACTGCAGTTTGCCTTCAGAGACGTCGGTTATTTCCGGAGTCCGAGGCGTTCGATGGTTGTGCGATACCGCTCGAAATCCTGGCTCTTGAGGTAGTCCAACAACCGTCGCCGCTGACCAACGAGCTTTAAAAGCCCGCGCCGGCCGTGATGGTCCTTGGCGTGCCTCTTGAAGTGCTCTGTGAGCTCCACGATCCTGTTGGTCAGCAGAGCCACCTGCACCTCGGGCGAGCCAGTATCTGTTTCGTGCAGCCTGGAATCAGCGATGATCCGGGCTTTGTCTTCTGTTGTCTGAGGCAACTCAACTTCCTCCTTGAACATCTCGAACAGCGAATGATAACACGCCAGCTAGCCAAAAACGATGCGTGGTTGAATCACGCCAACGCGGCCGCTGCCAATTCGCTCGATAACGGTTCCAACGGCAATGAGTTGCCGTCGCTGGTTTACCAACTTGATCCAATCGCCCTCGTTGCTTTCCATCTGGCGGACGAGGACGGTCTGGCCGTGGGTGATTCTCCGCTCCTGCCGGGCGTCGGCTGCGACCTCGTCGAAGGGGAGCGGGATGTCGTCGAAGGCCACCCATCCCACTTCGAGGTCTTTTTCTTCATCGGCCCGGCTGCGCAGGTCGTCGATGGTGATCGAATCCTCGATTTTGAACGGCCCTACCTGGAGACGCCTCAAATCGGCGAGATGTGCGCCGCAGCCCAGCTTGGCACCCAGGTCGTGGGCAAGAGTCCGGACATAGGTGCCGGATGAGCAACTCAGACGAAAGGGAATGCGGTCCTCTTCAATAGGGCCGGTTGCCCGGAACTCGAAGACCGTGATCTCCTTCAGGGCTTCAGGCACTTCCTCACCCCGGCGGGCCAACTCGTAGTACTTGACGCCGTTCACCTTCTTGGCACTGTACGGCGGCGCTGCTTGCTCGAAGGTTCCCTCGACGTCCTGCATGGCCAGCTCGACCGTGGCGGACTCGAGACCGGCGGCCGACGAGCTCGACACCACCTGCCCGGAGCTGTCGTAGGTGTCCGTGGCCGCGCCAAAGGCGATTCGCCCCTCGTAGACTTTGGGTGCTCGAATAAAGAAGCGAGTGAGGCGTGTTGCCTTGCCCAGGGTCAGAACCAACAATCCGGTTGCGGTGGGATCGAGAGTGCCGCAATGACCCACTTTGCGCTGCCCAATAGCGCGCCGAGCCTGTTGCACCACATCGTGAGAGGTGCAGCTCGGATGCTTGTCGACGAGGAGAATTCCGTGGTGCATGACGACTACTCGAGGACGGCCTCCAGAGCTGAGACGACCTCCTTCAGGGCTGCTTTCGGCTTACCTTCAATGAGAAACCCGGCGGCATTCTTGTGCCCACCCCCGCCTCGCTTGCGGGCGATTTTCTCGACATCGATGTCTCCACGACTGCGCAGGGAGACCTTGAATTTCTCATCCTCGACCTGGCGTAGGAGAGCCACCGCATCCACACCGGCGATCGATCTCGGGTGGTCTATCAGCCCCTCTGTGTCGGCGCTGGATGCTCCGGCCTTCTCCAGCATCTCATTGGTCAGCATGGCCGTAGCCAACCGGCCGTCGGCATGAATCTCGAGACTCTGCAACATCTCGCCCAGAAGTCTCACCGCGGACTCGGGTCGGCTCTCGTAGATCCATTGGGCGACCAGTTCGGGTCTGGCCCCCTCGGTGACGAGAGCGGCGGCCGCCTCGAAAGCCTGCGGCGTCGAGTTGGCAAAGCGGAACCCTCCGGTATCCGTCACCAGAGTCAAATAGAGACACGTAGCCGTATCCGAGTCCAAGTCGACCATCAGACCCTCGGCCAATCGATAGATCATGGAACCGAGCGATGGCGCGCCGGTTTCGACCCAATTCACCTCACCGTAGTGCTCGTTGCCGAGGTGGTGGTCGATATTAATGATCGGCAGCTCCTTCAGCGAGTCTTCGAGACCACATCGATCGAGAGTAGGGCATTCGAGCACAATGGCCGCATCGAAGGCCTGCGGGAAGCCATTGGGAGGCTCTTCTCCGATGTGGATGCGTTCGCTGCCCGCAAGTTTGCTGTAAATCTTGGGAGTCGCATCCCGATTCCAGACAACGCCTCCCTTGCCAATCCGTTTGAGAACACGGGCCAGACCCAATGCCGAACCCACGGCATCGCCATCCGGGCTGATATGGCTGGTCACCAGGAAGCGGTGACCAGTGCGAAGTTTCTTGAGCAGGTCTTCAGGCGCTTTTGTCTTGGTCATGGATTGTCTCCAACAAGTCACTGATGCGCTGACTGTGCTCGGCTCGACGGTCGAGCTCGAAGGTGAGCTGGGGAATCGATCGCATCCTTTTCAAGTTCTTAGCCAACCGCGATCGGATGAAGCCACTGGCATGCTGTAGAGCTTCGAGAGTATGGAGCCGTTCTTCGTCCTCTCCGAGCACCGACACCTTTACCGACGCATGCTTCAGGTCGGGGCTGACGTTGACCTCGGACACCGTAGCCAAGTGGACGCGTGGATCGCTCACTTCGCGCATGATGAGACGTGAAATCTCGGTGCGCAGGAGGTCTTCGACCCGATCGGTTCGGCGCGTCATCAGGTGCTTTCGAGGTATTGAGGATCCCAAGAGATGAGCATGGCTTCCGGGACTTCCTCGATCATCGCATGTATGGCATTCATCAAGCGCTCCATCTCGCCGCGTGAGCCGTGCACCGCTGCAATGGCAATCTCCGCCCGTTGATGAAGGTCATGGTGATCGGTCTCGGCAATAGACACTCGGTATCGGTGGTAGATTCGGTCTTTGAGTGCTTTTACAACCCGGCGCTTGTCCTTGAGGCTGCGACCGGCCGGGATATGAAGCTCGAACACTGATACAGCAACGATCATGGTTTTGGCGATAGCAATCCGCCGCTGAGCAACAGATGAGGCTCCAGGGCGACAAGAATGGCCGTGTCGGACTCGCCTGGACCCTGCCGACACCACTTGACGTGCCGGTTGGAATCCAGGAACCGACTAAAGGCTAGGGGCTACTTCTTCCTGAATGAATGCTTCGATATTGTCGCCCGGTTTGACATCCTGATACTTGTCCAGTCGGATTCCACAATCGAAGCCTGCACGAACCTCCGAGACGTCTTCCTTGAAACGCCTCAGTGAGGCGACTTTTCCTTCGTATATCACTACGTTGTCTCGTAGCAGTCTGGCCCCTGCGTTGCGTGGGATGACGCCTTCCACAACGTGACAACCGGCGACGACTCCGAGCTTCGGCAGGCTGAAGGTGTCCCGCACTTCGGCGCGACCTCTGGTGACCTCCTTGAACGTGGGCTCGAGAAGACCCGTCATCGCACGTCTCAACTCGTCGGTGAGCTCGTAGATGACGGTGTGCAGTCGGATGTCGACCTCTTCCTTGTCGGCGAGATCGGTCGCCTTGCGCTCGGGTCGCACGTTGAATCCGACCACCACGGCGTTCGATGCCGAAGCCAGAATCACGTCATTGGTGGTGATCGCGCCGACTCCTGAGTGGATGATGTCGATCTTGACTTGCTCCGTTGAGAGCTTGCGCAGCGTCTCGGTCAGGACCTCCACCGAGCCCTGGACGTCGGCCTTCAACACAACCGCGAGCTCTTTGAGCTCTCCTTGCTGAATGCGTTCGAAGAGTTGCTCCAGCGTGGCCTTTCCCATGGCCGGTGCCAGCCCCCGTTTGCGTACCTCCAACTGCCGAAACTCGGCGATGGACCGAGCCTTTGCTTCTTCGTCGACGACCTGAAAGAGGTCGCCTGCCTGGGGCACGTCGCTGAACCCGGTTACTTCAACCGGTGTTGCCGGTCCGACTTCTTGGATTCTCTCGCCGGCATCATCGTTCATCGACCGCACACGGCCCCAGGTTGTGCCCGACTCGAAGATGTCGCCTTGGCGGAGAGTGCCGTTCTGGATCAGGACGGTGGCAACGATCCCACGGCCTGGCTCCTTTTGTGCCTCGAGTACCACGGCCTGCGCCGGTAGATCGGGGCTGGCCTTGAGCTCCAGGAGATCGGCGCTGAGGAGGATCATCTCCATCAGTTCCGGGATGCCTTCCATCTTGAGGGCCGAGATCGGCAGGGCAACCACGTTTCCACCCCAATCTTCCACTTGGAGGTCGTGGTCGCCGAGCTCTTTCTTGACCCGATCGGTATTGGCGTCCGGCTTGTCGATTTTGTTGACCGCGACAATGATGGGTACGTTGGCGGCCCTGGCGTGGTCGATGGCTTCGACGGTCTGCGGCATCACCCCGTCGTCGGCGGCTACCACGAGCACCACGATATCCGTGACCTGCGCACCACGCGCACGCATCATCGTAAAGGCCTCGTGGCCCGGAGTGTCGAGGAAGACGATCTTGCGGCCCTTGGTCTCGACTTCGTAGGCGCCGATGTGTTGGGTAATGCCTCCGAACTCACTCTCCGTGATCTTCGAAGAGCGGATGCCGTCGAGAAGCGTGGTCTTGCCGTGGTCCACGTGGCCCATGATGGTGACCACTGGTGCTCGGGGCACCAAAGAACTGGTATCCACATCCTCGAGGACCTGCCGGAGAAGCTGGATCTCCTCCTCGAAGGTGACGATCGCGGCGTCGACGCCGAGCTCTCCTGCGACCTCCTTGGCCAACTCTGGATCCAGAACGTGGTTGATGGTGGCCATGACACCGCGCTGGAACAGGAGTTGGATCAGGTCCTTGGCCTTGACACCCAACTTGTCGGCAAAGTCTCTGACCGTCATTCCTTCAGAAATGGTGATGGACGCGTCCGGTGCGGCGAGCTTGAACTGCAAGACTCGGCCCGCGGCCTCCTCTTTTGCCGCCTCCTCCTTGCGATCGGCGCGCCGTCGGCTGCGACTCGAGGCCGCGGTCTTGGCCGCCTCCTCTTCGGCCTCTACTTCCTCGGCCGTCTTGACCTTGCCGAGATGGGCTCGAAGATCCTCTTCTTCCTGGGGTTTCGGTCGGGTCTTCTTGGGTCGTCGTTCTTTCTTTTGGTCCTTCTCCCCCTCAATGACGCGCGCGGGGGCCCCGGCCTCGACCGTCCCGGTCTCCGGGGAACCCTCGGCCGGAGAGGGAGCAACCGGCGCCACTGTAGCTGTGGCGTCGCCGGCCGCTGGCTGCGGTGATCCGGGTACCGGAGGAGGCTCGGTGGTCGGGATGGTCTTGATGCGAGGCTCGACCTTCTGGATGATCGTTCGCCGGCGCGTGGGGCGCGGCGGACCCGGTGGCATCCGTCGCTGAGGGGGCCGGCGGCGACTCGCCGGTGTTGGAGCACTGGCCTTGGACTCCTCGTCGCGGAGGATGACCTCGCGCGGCTGCGGCAGACTCTGACCCGTCAGGATGGCCTGGATGACACTGGTGTCTATGCGAGGGTCCTTTTCGTCGAGACGGACTCCAATCGACTTGAGCTTGAACAGGAGATCCTGCTCAGGAATGCCCATCTTCCGGGCGAGGTCTTCGACTCGAATCTTTCCCATTGACGTTAGTGCGCTCCTACCGTTCGCGATCCCAGATCACCCTTGGACAGGCTCGTCCTCGGTCGTGTCAGCCGGCGCGGGCTCGGCGGTATCGTCTGCGGCCTCGGCCGCCTCTTCGGCGGCCTTTTCCTCAGCCGCCACGCGCACCGCCTCTCTGGCAGCGTCCTCGGTCGCTTCGGCCTGTACCTCTTTGGTCAGTGCATCTTGGGTTTCGGCTTCTTCGAGTGCTCGGCTGAGAGCCGCCATGAAGCCGTCTCCCTCTTCCATGCCGCCACCTGCGACCTCGTCTTCGGTGTCGACCGCGCTCTCTCCGGACTCGTCGGCAAGGGCGGCCCGACCCTGATCCGCTGCTGCCAGCTCACCGGCCCAAGCGAGAATGGCGCGAGCCGTCTTCGGTCCGACCCCTTCCACTGCCTCCAGAGTCTCAGGCGTTGCCTGGAGGAGGGCTTCGGAAGTGCCCAGTCCGGCTTCGACCAGCTTGCCGGCGGTCTTGGCACCGACTCCCGGTGCATCCAAGATGTCAAAGGTGGCAGGTGGCCGGGATGCCGCATCCTCGTCCATGGCAGTTTGCAGCATCTTGGCGAGGGCGCCGGCGACCTCGTCCTTGACGTCGGTCTCGCTCTTGATGTCGACCTTGGCGCCCAGCAGCTCGGCGGCCAATCGAACGTTCTGGCCGCGCTTGCCGATCGCCAAAGACAGCTGCTCGTCTTCTACGATGACATCGAGATGGGGCACCTCGCCGTGATGGGTGACGGAGACCCGGGTGATCCGCGCCGGCGCCAGGGCGCTTTGGGCAAAAGTGACGAGATCGTCACTGAACTCGATGATGTCGATCTTTTCGCCCCGTAGCTCTCGGATGATCGATTGCACTCGGGAGCCCTTCATGCCGACACAGGCACCTACGGGGTCGACATCGCGCTCGCGACTAGTTACCGCGACCTTGGCCCTCTCGCCGGGGGCGCGGACAGCCGCTTTGATCTGCACGGTGCCGTCGTAGATCTCGGGCACCTCCATCTCGAACAATTTGACCAGAAGCCGCGGATCCGTGCGCGAGAGGATGATCTGTGGGCCCTTTGGCTGCTTGTGAACGTCGACGATGACCGCTCGAATACGCTCACCCTGGCTGTAGCGCTCGTGGCGGGACTGCTCGCCCCGGGGGACCGCGGCCTCGGTACGACCCAGGTCGACGACGATGTCCCCGCGCTCGAAGCGCTTGACCGTGCCGTTCAGCACCTCGCCGATGCGCTCGAAAAACTCGTTATAGATCTTTTCCCGTTCCGCCTCGCGGGTACGCTGATACAAGACCTGCTTGGCCGATTGCGCGGCGATCCGACCGAGGCCCTCGGTGGAGATGGGGATATGGATCTCGTCGCCGACCTTGGCCTCGGGCTGATAATCCTGAGCCTCCTCCACGGTCCATTCGGAGAGCGGATCTTCGACCTCTTCGGCCACTGTCTTGACGATAAAGGCCTCGAACGTGCCGGTTTCGGGGTCGAGTTTCGACCTTACCGGCGCCTTGATTCGGTGCTGTTTCTTGGCTGCCGAGGCCATCGCGTCCTCGAGGGCCGAGATCCAGCGTTCCATGTCGATGTCCTTCTCACGCGCGACCTGCTTGAGAACATCGGTCAGATTGGGTTCTGTCGTTTGCGTTTGCGCCATTTCTTCAGCTTCCTACAGCTCGGGTACCAGGCGAGCTAACTCTATGTATTTCAATAATATCCTAATTTCCTCGCCGGTCGCCGAGTCTACCAGGGCGACCTGCGTCCCATCGTCCGGTAGCAGCCCGGTCAGGTCTCCCACCACCGTCTGTTTGCGAGCGCTCTCCGGATCTCGCCAGGTGATCCGCACCTGCCGACCGGCGAAGCGCTCGTAGTCCCGGGCACTGTACAGCTTGCGGTCTAGCCCCGGGGAGCTGACCTCGAGCACGTACTTGCCCGGTCCAAAATCAGCTACGTCGAGAAGCGCTGACACCTGCTTCGAGACAGTCTGACAATCTTCGAGGGTGACCCCTCCAGGCCGGTCCAGCGTCAGTCGGAGCACTCCTCCTACGAATTCGCATTCCAGAATCTCGCAACCTGAGCTGGCAGCAACCTCTGCAAGCTCGGTCTCGAGCTCGGCTTCAATCTCCTTGTGTCCCATCGATCTCGAAGCATAATCAAGGCAACAAAAAAAGTGGGTAAACCGCCCACCCACTTCGTCGGCCCGACAAAGCCAGCGACCGGATTATAGAGCAACTATGACGGCGCATCAAGCCGATCGGCGCTGAAGCCGAAGTGGGCCGGTCGGTTCCCGAGGAAGCGGAAGACTTCTGCCACCGGCTGCTTGGAGCTCGCGATCTCTGCCATAATGGCCGGTAGCGCTGCTGCCGGGCAAGCTGCCCGCCGGACTTCTGCCACGCGCAGCTGGAGCCGGGGTCCCAGAAATGGTCTCCGCTCTCTGGCAGGACAATTGCTTATACTCCCCCTTTTGGCAGCAGCAGGAGAGCCCCTGAAAGGAGTACTGGTAGAAAATGAGTCACGACCGCAGCCGACAAGCCGTTACCCTCGCTCTTGTTCTGGGAGCGATTGTCTTTGGAATGATCCTCGCCGGCGCCCTCGATCTGACGGCCCCCGGAAACACCTCACCCGAGCCGGCGCCGCAGATCGAAGGCCCTGAATACGTCGGTGGGATCCCCAGTTTTGCCGACCTGGTGGAAAGGGTCTCCCCAGCAGTGGCGTCGATTGATGCATCGACCTTCGAGCGCACCCCCGAGCGGCGCCAAACCGACCCGTTCGAGTTCTTTTTCGGGCCCCGCCGGCGGGATCAGGACTCCCAGCCCGAAGATGAAGAGTTCCGCTCCGACTCGGGTGGCAGCGGGTTCGTCATCAGCGCGGACGGCCTGGTGGTGACCAACAATCACGTCATCCGTGGCGCCGATCAGGTTCGCGTGCGCCTTGGAGACGACACCTACGATGCCGAGGTCATCGGCACCGATGCGGCGACCGACATCGCCTTGCTGAAAATCGAAGCCGATCGACAGCTCGACTATCTGCAGCTGGGCAACAGTACGGGGCTGCGGGTCGGAGATTGGGTCATGGCGATCGGCAATCCGCAGGGTCTGGCCAACTCCGTCACCGTCGGGGTCGTCAGCGCCAAGGGGCGCCGAATCAACATCAGTCAGGAGACCGCCTCCTTCGAGGACTTCATCCAAACCGATGCCGCCATCAACTTCGGCAACTCAGGCGGGCCGCTGGTGGATCTCACCGGGCAAGTCGTGGGCATCAATACCGCGATCAATTGGGGCTCTGAGAACATCGGTTTTGCCGTCCCGGTCAACATCCTGCAGCAGGTGCTTCCCCAGCTGAAAGACACCGGCAGGGTGCGCCGTGGATTTCTCGGCATCGGGGTCAACGACATGACGCAGCGGGCCGCCGAGGCCTTTGGGCTCGAGTCGACCGATGGGGTCATCGTGACCGAGGTTCGTCCCGGGATGCCGGCCGAAAAGGCGGGAGTCGAGCACGGCGACATCATTCTCAAGGTCGATGACACACCGGTGGGCAATACGCGAGAGCTCATCGAGTACGTTTCGGCGCAGGGACCCGATGCAACCGTGCGCATGGAAATCCTGCGCGACGGCAAGAGAGTCACCAAGAAGGTCGAGCTTACGGAGAGGCCAACGGAGGGTGATTCGAGTGACGAGGACGAAGGACCCGAGGAGAGTGGAATCGAGTGGCTCGGATTGCGCTATCAAGATATGACGCCGGGTCTGAGATCGATGCACGGACTCCCCGAGGATGTGCAGGGGGTCTGGATCTCGGAGGTGTCGCCAAGGAGTCCGCTCTACGACGAGGGGGTTCGGGCCGGCGAGATCATCAATGTCATCACCGAGGTAAACGGCACCGAGGTCGGCGACGTGGAGCAGTTCGAGACCATCGTACGAGGTCTGGACTCCGGCGCGCGCATGCGCATCTACATTCGTCGCTTTGCTCGCGGCCAAGAGATTCAACCTCTATTCGTATTCCCCGCCATACCCTGAGCGGAGGCAGACATCTGTAACCC
>JBAUDS010000007.1:0-8638 GCA_049678185.1 Thermoanaerobaculia bacterium | reverse complement strand
CTTTGGGGGTGGGGACCGGGCCTGCGCTGAGCCCGCGCCGGGTCGTCTGCTGTCTTCTGCGGCTTGCAGAGTGCGCGGTCTCAGAGCCCCGCCAGCCAGGGGCAACCCGGACGGCCTCACAAGCAGCTCGAGGCGCCCCCGCCCCGGCTTCAACCGAGTGTGCCGTGGCCAAGGGTTGGAAATCCCAGACAGCCTCACAAACGGCTTGAGGTTCCCCCGGGAGGTCCCGGCTGGGTGGCTCTCCGCAAGCGCATCACAGAGAACCCCAAGAGGCAGCCAACGAACCCGCGCGCAGCGGAGCGCAGGCGCGGGTCAAACCACGCAAGCTCCTAGTGGCCCGCGCCGGCACCCAGCCGGGACCTCCCGGGGGAACCCCTCGCCCGAACGTGCCCGGACGTGCCAGCCGAGGTTTTCCCCGCCCCGGCCGGCGCGGAGACCGGCCGCTTCTCTAAGTCGTAGGTTCCGTCAGCTCGCCGCGTAGGTCGTGCTGCGCCAGCTGCTTGACCTCGTCGGTCGAGTAGCCCTGACCAAAGAGATAGAGCAGCTTGGTGAGGGCGGCTTCCGGCGTCAGGTCGTAGCCGCTGATGGCTCCGGCGCGTGCCATGCCGGTGCCGGTGGCGTAGTCGCCGATGTTGACCGAGCCGATGAGGCATTGGGTGCAGTCGACGATCACCACCCCCCGGGCGTCGGCCTCCCGCAGCGCCTCCACGAACTCTTTGTCGTTGACCGGGCCATTGCCGGCGCCGTAGGCCTGGAGAACGACCCCTTTGAGGGGGGGCTGGAGAAAGTGGCGGACGATCTCACCGGTGATGCCGGGGAAGAGCCACAGTACCCCCACCTTCGGGTCCATGCTCTCGTGGACCTCCAGACGTGGCGGTTGCTCCGGGCTCGGCCAGCGGATGAGGTCGCGGTTGAGCTGGATCTGGACCCCCGCTGTCGCCAGCGGTGGCAGGTTGGGTGAGTCGAAGGCGTGGAAGCCGCTGCTGTTGACCTTGGTGGCCCGACAGCCCCGGAAGAGACGACTGCCAAAGAAGAGCCCGACTTCCGGGATGTGGTGGTCGGCGGCCAGCAGCAGAGAGCTGACCAGATTGTCCTGGGCGTCGTTGCGCGGCTTGCAGAGGGGAACCTGGGAGCCGGTCACCGCCACCGTCTTGTCCAATCCCTCCAGCATAAAGGCCAGGGCCGAGGCGGTATAGGCCATGGTGTCGGTGCCGTGGAGGATGACAAAGCCATCGAAGTCGTCGTAGCGGTCGCCGATGGCGCGGGCGATCCGTGCCCAATCGTCCGGAGCCATGGTGGCCGAGTCGAGCAGGGGATCCAGCTCGCCGATCTCGTAGTCGGGCATCCCCGGTGCCTGGAAGACCGGATTTGCCGACATCAGCTCCCGCAAGAAACCGGGCTCGGGGATCCAGCCCTCGCCCGAGGGCTTCATCCCGATCGTGCCACCACTATGAACGATGAAGACGCGTTGTTTTCGACTCATAGCGGGCTAGCCTATCGGAAGTGGGCTGGAGGATTGGTGTGGAGGTCTCTTCGCCGCAGCAAGAAAAAAGGCCGCCCGAATCTCCTCGAGCGGCCGTGTTGAATGAGTGTTGGCAACGATAGTGCCGTCTAGCGGCCCGGAGGATCGTCCTTCTTGTCGTCGTCCTTGGCCATCTCCTGCAGGGCCTCGCCGGCATCCTCCATCGCTTCGCCGGTCGCTTCGACACCCTCTTGGGCCATTTCCTTTGCCGCCTCGGCACCCTCTTCCATCGCTTCGCCGGCCGCCTCGACACCTTCTCCCACCATCTCACCGGCCGCTTCGACGCCTTCCTCTATCGTCTCGCCGGCATCTGCGGCCATGTCCCCAGCGGCTTCGATGCCTTCGGCCACGGCTTCGCCCGTAGCCTCCGCCGCATCCCTGACCGCATCGGCAGCCTCCTCGGATGCCTGGTCGGCCTTCTTGCAGCCACCCAGCGGCAGGACGACGATGGCCATCACCGCCACCATCAACGTGAGCAGAAAGAACCTGTTACGCATGGTTTGACACCTCCCTTTGAGAAGTTAGTGGCAGGGCCTCGAAAGGTTGGACCCCATCCCCCCGACAAATTTCCTCGTAGACAATCAATATATCAGAACCCGGAAATGTCAATCACTTTGGTGAGACGGTAGGGGATACCGCCTGGGGTCGGGGGCTGGCGGCAGCTATAATCACGGCTTGTCGAAACCCCGCTTGGAGGCTGCCATGGAACGCCCGATCAATCGAGTTGTCGACCTGACGGACCCGGAGGCTCAACAAGTTCTCAACATGGATCTGGAGGCGGCGCGCCGCAAGCTGTTGAGCGGGGACGCTCGCGAGCTGTTCGGGGTTCAGGGTTCCTTCGCTCTGGTGGCGAGAGAGGGTGAGCTCGTGCGCATGGCGCGCAGCCTCGATCGACCGCTGCGTTTCTTTTTGGCCAAGGAGGAGCAGGGGCCCTTGCTGGTGGTGGCCGAGCGCATCGATGAGATCCGTGATTTTCTCGATGAGGAGGGATATGGAGACCAATTCCACCCTACCTACACCCGCATGGTGCCGGCCCACCATGTCACCAGCTTGCGGTTGATCGGGTGTCCCGATCCCAACCCTGTCCACACCCGTTTTCTGGAGATAGCCGACGAGCCGCTACCCGCCGACCTGGATGTCATCGGGCGGCGTTATGTCGGCGCGATCTTGAACGAGATCGAGACCTGGCTGCTGGCAGTCCCCAAGAACGAGCCGATCGGGGTGCTCTTTTCCGGCGGCGTCGACAGCGGGGCGGTGCTGCTCGGTCTGTACCATCATCTGCTGCGCGCCGGGCAGAGCCCCGCCCGTCTCAAAGCCTTTACCCTGGCGGTCGATGGCGAGGGATCCGATGCCGCACAGGCCCGGGAGTTTCTCCGCCTGGCCGAGCTGGAGATGCTGGGGGAGGTGGTGGAGGTCGATTCCAGTTGCCTCGACCCCTTTGCCGCGGTGGAGGTGATCGAGGACTACAAACCGCTCGACGTGGAGTGTGCGACGGTCAATCTCGCTCTGCTGGCTGAGATCCGCCGGCGGTACCCCGAGTGGCGTCTGATAGTCGACGGGGATGGGGGCGACGAGAATCTCAAGGACTATCCGATAGAAGAGAATGCCGAGCTGACCATCCGCAGCGTGGTGAACAACCCGCTTCTCTATCAGGAGGGGTGGGGAGTCGACTGCGTCAAACACTCGCTGACCTACAGCGGTGGCCAGAGCCGCGGCTGTGTGCGCACCCACGCCCCACTTCGCAAGCTCGGTTTTTCGGGCTTCAGCCCCTACACCGGGCCATCGGTGGTGGCGCTGGCGGCCGCCATCCCCTTTGCCGAGCTGAGCCGGGGGTCGATCGAGCAGCTCTATGAGCTCAAGGGCGAGATCATGCGGCGGGGAATCCGTGCCCACACCGATATCGAGCTGCCGGTCTTCCCCAAGCGCCGCTTCCAACAGGGTGCCACCTCGGCTGCGGCTTTCCAGAGCCGTTTCTCCGCGGCGCAGGAGGCCTACCGGAGTCATCTGCTGGCAGCTCTCGGCGCCGGGCAGGGGTGAAACCCACCTCCGCCGACCGCCGCATCCGCGACCTCCGACCGGCCAAGCAGCCGGTGGATGCCTGGAGGCCTCTCGAGGTCCTGGTCGAAGAGGAGCGGACACTGGACCGGGGCGTCCAGCCTTCGATTACGGTCTTCCTCGCCGGCCGCGAATGCCCCTTCACCTGTGTCTTCTGTGATCTGTGGCGTCAGACCCTGGACGGGCCGACCCCCGCTGGAGCCATCCCGGCGCAGCTCGACGAGGCTCTGCGACGGATCGGCTCCGTGCCCCCCGCGGCGGGAGCCAAGCTCTACAACGCCAGCAACTTTTTCGATCCCCGGGCGGTGCCGAGCGCGGATGGACCGGCCATTGCCAAGCACCTGAGCCCCTTTGCGCGCGTGACGGTCGAGTCCCATCCTCTCTTTGTCGGACCACGGGCTCTCGAGTTTGCCACCCTCCTCGATGGGCATCTCGAGGTGGCCATGGGGCTGGAGACGATCCACCCGCAAGCCCTGCCGCGGCTCAACAAGCAGATGGAACTGGAGGACTTCGATCGCGCCGCCGATCTGCTGCGCCGCGCTGGTGTCGGTGTGCGGTCTTTTGTGCTCGTGGGGGCTCCCTTTGTGCCCGCTGCCGAGACCGTCGAGTGGGCGGTGCGCTCAGCGGAGTATGCCCTTGATCGGGGTGCCGAAGTGGTGACCCTGATACCGGTACGGGCCGGCAACGGCGAGTTGGACCGTCTGCAGCGGGAGGGTGACTTCGTGCCGCCAGCCCTGGCCCAGTTGGAAGAGGCCCTTGAGCGGTCGCTCGAGCTGGGCCGCGGTGTCGTGCTGGCCGACCTGTGGGATGTCGACAGGTTGGCGACCTGTCAGGTGTGCGCACCCGAGCGGGTGGCCAGACTCGAGCGGATAAATCTCACCGGCCGACCGGAAGAACCGGTCGGCTGCCAGCAGTGCCGCAGTTGATTCTGGCTCGAGCCTGGACTCGAAAGACTGCTCTTACTTTTCGGCTTCTGCGAGCATCGGCTCGAGCAGATAGCTCTCCACCGGGTCGCAAGTGCAGATCAGGTGGCGGTCGCCCCAGACGTTGTCGATCCGGCCCACCGGTGGCCAGAACTTGCGCTCCCGCACCCAGGGCGCCGGGTAGGCGGCCAGCTCGCGGCTGTAGGGGCGGTCCCACTGATCGGCGGTGACCACCTTGGCCGTGTGGGGTGCGTTGTTGAGCACGTTGCTCTCGCCGTCCGCCTTGCCGCTTTCGACGTCACGGATCTCCTCGCGGATGGCGATGAGAGCGTCGCACAGTCGGTCGAGCTCGGCTTTCGACTCGCTCTCCGTCGGCTCGATCATCATCGTGCCCGCCACCGGCCAGGACATGGTGGGGGCGTGGAAACCATAATCCATCAGCCGTTTCGCTACGTCATCCACCGAGATACCGGCCGAGTCTTTGAAGGCGCGGAAATCGAGGATGAATTCGTGCGCCACAAAACCATTGCCACCGGTAAACAGCACCGGATAGTGACTTGCGAGTCGCTTGGCCATGTAGTTGGCGTTGAGAATCGCCACCTGGCTGGCACGAGTGAGTCCCTCGGCGCCCATGAGAGCGATATAGGTCCAGGAGATGGGCAGGACCCCTGGGCTGCCGTAGGGCGCCGCCGACACCGGGCCGATCGCCTTTTTCCCACCGGTGGGGACCACCGGATGGCCGGGAAGGAATGGCGCCAGATGCGGGGCCGCGCAAACCGGACCGACCCCTGGTCCACCACCGCCGTGGGGGATGGCAAAGGTCTTGTGCAGATTGAGATGGCAGGTGTCGGCACCGATGTCCGACAGACGGCAGAGACCTACCTGGGCGTTCATGTTGGCACCATCGAGATAGACCTGACCGCCGTTCGCGTGCACGATGTCGCACACCTCGCGGACGCCCTCCTCGAAGACTCCGTGGGTGGAGGGGTAGGTGATCATCACCGCCGCCAGCCGCTCCCGGTGCTTTTCGGCCTTGGCACGTAGATCGTGCAGATCGAAATCGCCCCGCTCGTCGGTGGCGAAGGGCACCACCTTGTAGCCGGCCATGACGGCGCTGGCCGGGTTGGTGCCGTGGGCCGAGGTCGGGATCAGACAGACGTCGCGATGCCCTTCACCCCGGTCGGCATGGTAGGCGCGGATGATGGACAGACCGGTGAACTCACCCTGGGAGCCGGCATTGGGCTGCAGCGAGACGGCGGGCAGGCCGGTTATCTCCGCCAGCCAACTCTCGAGCTGCGCGAACAACTCGCCGTAGCCCTGGGCCTGCTCGGGTGGGGCAAACGGGTGCATGTTGGCGAACTCGGGCCAGCTGATGGGCATCATCTCGACCGCGGCATTGAGCTTCATGGTGCAGGAGCCCAGCGGAATCATCGAAGTGGCCAACGACAAGTCCCGTTCCTGGAGCTTCTGCATGTAGCGGAGCATCTCGTGCTCGGAGTGGAAGCGCTGAAAGATCTCCTGGGTGAGATATTCGCTGGTGCGGGCAAACGGTTCGGGATAACCGGTATCGAGATCCGCCTCGGCAGCCAGATCATCCGCCGTGAAGGGCAGCTGGTGGGCGCGTGAGAAAACGAGCAACAGGTCCTTGAGGTCCTTGCGAGTAACGGTCTCGTCCAGCGAGATTCCCAGCGCACCATCCTCGCAGTGACGCAGATTGAGGCAGCGGCTCCGCGCCGCGGTCATGATCTCCAGATCGGCGTTCTTTTCCACCCGGACCTTCAGGGTGTCGAAGAATGGATCTCTGCCGACATCGAAGCCGAGTCGACGCAGACCGGCAGCCAGAATACGAGTCAGCCCGTGGACTCGCGAGGCGATCCGACGCAGTCCCTCGGGACCGTGATAGACGGCATACATGGAGGCCATGATCGCCAGCAGGACCTGGGCGGTGCAGATGTTGCTGGTGGCCTTGTCCCGCCGGATGTGCTGCTCACGGGTCTGACGAGCCAGACGGAAACCGGGGTCGCCCTGGGCATCCTTGGAGAGCCCCACGACCCGCCCCGGCAGATGGCGCTCGTATTCCTGCCGGGTGGATAGAAACGCGGCATGGGGGCCGCCAAAGCCGAGGGGTACTCCAAAACGTTGACTCGAGCCGACGGCGATGTCCGCACCGAACTCACCCGGTGGTCGTAGCAAGGCCAGCGCCAGCAGATCGGTGGCGACGATCAGCAGGGCGCCGGCCGCATGTGCTCGGTCGGCTAGTGCGCTGTAGTCGAGGACTCTGCCATCCGTTGTCGGGTACTGGACGAGAACCGCGAAGAGCTCGTCGGCATCGAAATCGATCTCGGTGGTATCACCGACTCGCACCTCCAGACCCAGAGGGAGGGCGCGGGCCTCGACCACGCTGATGGTCTGGGGGTGACAGGCCCGAGCGACGAAGAGCCCCTTCTTTTTCTTCTTGGTGATGGCCAGGGCCATGCTCATGGCCTCGGCGGCTGCGGTGGCCTCGTCGAGCAGCGAGGCATTGGCCAGCGGCAAGGCCGTCAGATCGGCCACCATTGTCTGGAAGTTCATCAGCGCTTCCAGACGCCCCTGGGCGATCTCGGCCTGGTAGGGCGTGTACTGGGTGTACCAACCGGGATTCTCCAGGATGTTCCGTTGAATCACCGGCGGCGTGTGGGTGTTGTAGTAGCCCATGCCGATGTAGGAACGGCAAACGAAATTCTTGAGGGCTATTTCACGGAGCCACCCCAACACATCGTGCTCTCCTCGCGGCTTACCCATGTCGAGCGGACGGCCGAGACGAATCGATGCGGGAACGACAGCGTCGATGAGATCGTCGATCGAGTCACAGCCGAGAGTTTCGAGCATCTCTCGGATCTCCTCCTCGCCAGAGCCGAGGTGACGATCGACAAACAGGTCGGATGCCTGGAAAGGGTCGAAAGGCTTCATAGGGCGTCGTACTTTATCAGGTGGTGATGGCGTCGCCCGCCACCGGTCGCCCAAGATGATAGCCCTGGCCGTACTCGAATCCCAATGACTCGCAGACTGCGGTCTCGGCGGCGTTCTCGACGCCCTCGGCGATGAGCGCAATGCCGAGCTCGATGGCCATCTTGGCCAACCCCTCCAGGAGCCGCTGCCGCGAGTCGGCGGCCTGATCGATCGCCTGGATCAGGGCGCGATCGAATTTGAGGTAGTCGGGCGGCGCTTCGGCGAGCTCGACCAGTCTCGCCTGACCGGCGCCAAAGTCGTCGTAGGCGAGCCGGATGTCGAGCTCGGCGAGCCGGCTCTTGATCGCGCGCATGGTCCCGGGATCGGTGACCACCGCCTCGTGAATCTCCAGGGTCATGGCGACCTGGGGAAACTCGGTGCGAAGCTTCTCGACCGCTTCGAGAAGACCCGGCTCGCGCAGCTCGGACGGGTGAGTGTTGAAGAAGAAGCGCAAGGGGCTGGCCAGGCGTGCGCAGTCGGCGATTCCTTGTGAGCGAAAGAGTCGACTGAGCTCGGCCTCGGTGCCGGTGACGGCCGCCAGCTCGAAGAGCTCACCGATGTTGGTCGGTAGTCCCTCGAGGGCACCTCTGCCCAAGATTTCGAAGGCGACCGTCTCCCTTCCAACGAGTCTGACGATGGGCTGGTAGACGGAGGCGACGGCACCCTTGTCCAGCAGCTCACGAAATCTCCGGGTGCGATCGACCAGCAGCGCGGGCAGCTCCGACTTCATCGCCAAAGTCGAGCCAAACAGGGCCTCCGTCTGGCCCGGTTCGAGGAGCCCCAATCGAAACTCGAGGGTGGCGAAGTGGAGGATATCCCCCTCTTTCAGTGGAGCTTCACCGGTGAGACGATCACGGTTCAGAAACGTTCCGTTGGTGCTCCCCTGGTCACGAATCATCAGCCTGTCGCCTTGCTCATAGATCTCGGCGTGCTGGCCGGAGGCCAGACTCGAGCCCAGGGTCAGGTCCAGTCCCGCCTGACGTCCGATGCTGAATGGGAGCTCGAGGATCGGGACGCGGCGAAGTCGACGTTCCTCGTCGGCAAAGCCCTCGAGATACCAGAAGCGCTGGATGGTCCCCGCCTCGCGATCGCTCATGAACAATGCAGGCTAGGAGCCCGTCCGAGTAACCCGCGCAGTTGCGTTACGGGC
>JBAUDS010000006.1:0-1699 GCA_049678185.1 Thermoanaerobaculia bacterium | reverse complement strand
GCCCATTACCTACGAGCTGGTTTGCTGCCTCGACGTTGTGGAGCATGTCGAGGACTATCTGGGTTTCCTGCGGCGCCTCCGTCCCAGGGGCCAACTCAAGTTGTTCCATCTGCCGCTGGAGATGACCGTCGAGAGACTCCTGCGTCCCAACGGCTTCCTGAGTGTCCGCCAGCGATTCGGCCACCTTCATCACTTCACCAGACAGTCCGCTCTGGCCAGTCTCGAGGACACCGGGTATCGGGTGATCGACTGGTTCTACACCCCGAGCGAGCTGGTCCTGCCGCCCAAATCCCTCGGCCAACGCCTCGCCCGCATACCCCGACGACTCGTTTACCTGCTCCACAAGGGTCTTGCCGCCAGGACGACGGGTGGCGTCTCCCTGATGGTCCTGGCCGAATAGGCCGAGAAAGACACGATGGCTAAAAGTGCACCGGCGATCGATCCAACCATCGCCGCCGATGGCATCCGCGAGGAGCTGGCTCGCGTGGGAACGCCCGAGAGGGCGGCGGGCGCGAAGAAGTACCTCAAGAGCGACCTGGAGTTTCTTGGCGTCAGAACCCCGGATTTGCGGCTGGTGCTCAAGGGTTGGCTGAGGTCCTGTCCCGGGATCAGCCGCCAAGATCTCCTCGCGGTTGCCCGCGAGCTCTGGAGCCGGCCGGTTTTCGACCTCCGCAACTTCGCCGCCGCTCTGCTGGTCGAGCAGCTAGAGCTGCTGGCACCGGATGACCTCCACCTGATCGAGCGCTGGCTGCGTGAATCCGAAACCTGGGCTCTGGTCGATCATCTGTCGGTGCACGCCGCAGGACCCCTGGTCGAGCGCCACCCGGAGCTGGCCACCGAGCTCGATCGCTGGGCCGAGGACGCCGACTTCTGGGTCCGCCGGGCGGCGATGCTGGCCCTTCTGCTACCACTGCGGCGTGGCGAGGGGGACTGGCAACGCTTCACCCGGTACGCCGAGACCATGCTGGAGGAGAGAGAGTTCTTCATCCGCAAGGCGATCGGTTGGGTTCTGCGCGAGGTATCCAAGAAGAGCCCCGAGCGGGTACGGGACTTTGTCGCGCCGCGAACCGACCGGATCTCGGGCGTCACCCTCCGCGAGGCGGTGAAGTACCTGCCAGCCGACGATCGCGAAGCCCTGCTCGAGGCCTATCGGTCACGTTGAGGGTAGACTCCCGGCCGCAACTCGATGACAGTTCATCATGTCGCACCCCAGACCAAAGATTCTCTTTATCGCGGGCATCGGACGCAGCGGCAGCACCCTGCTCTCGCGCATGCTGGCCCAGATCGACGGCTTCCAGGCCGTGGGAGAGCTGCACCATCTCTGGCTGACCAGGGCGCCCCTGCTGGCGGCCGACGAGCTTTGCGGTTGTGGCTCGAGTTACGCGGATTGCCGGTTCTGGCCGGGGGTGATCGAGACCGCCCTCGGCGCGGTCGACCAGGAGCGACTCGACAAACTGGCGCAGCTCAAACGCGAGACCGATCGGGTGCGCTACATCCCGTGGATGCGATCCCCCCTCAAGCCCCCAGGCTATGCTCGGCGTCTGGAGGAATACCGACCTGTTGTTCGATCTCTCTACTCCGCCATCGAGACCACATGTCAGCCGCGGGTGATCGTCGACGCAACCAAAGACCCCTCGAGCCTCTACCTGCTCTCCACCCTTCCCGAGCTCGAAGTCACCGTCCTGCATCTGGTGAGAGA
>JBAUDS010000005.1:0-2145 GCA_049678185.1 Thermoanaerobaculia bacterium | reverse complement strand
AAACAAGTCTTCAGTAAGGGGTCCTTGGAGTGAGGTGGATGCCTAGGCGGGCGAAGACCTTGGGGAGGAGGGGGGAGCGCGGGAAGAGCGCGGCGAAACAGCGGTAGTAGTAGCGGGCGATGTCTTCCCGACCCATCTCGTCGAAGATGCGGGCGCAGCGGAAGACGGCCATCTCGCGGATGTCGGGCGGGGTCGCGGTGGAGTCGGCGAGAAGCTGGAGACCACGGGCGGCACCGCACAGGTCACGTAGGCGATAGAGCAAGAGGGACAGCCGGAGCTGGAGCGAGAGGTCGAGCAGGAGCCGGTATTTGCTCAGATACTCGAGAAAGGCGGTGGCAGCGAGCTCGGGGTCGGCGGTGATCGCACGGGCCATGACGTCTTGGTAGAGCCTCGCGGCCTCCGCCGACCTCTCGCCGCGGCGTCGCGACTTCATCCGGGCCAGCGCCAGCTTGGCCTCGAGGTTTTGCGGGTTGGCAGCGACTGCCGCGCGCAGCGAATCCTCTCCCTCGGCCAGACCGATCCCTTCCTCGAGGCTGAGGATGCCGGTGGTGATGCGCTTTTCTTCGAGGGCCTCCTGCCCCATGCGCAGCAGCAGGGCCACGACTATGCCCGAGACCATCCCGGCCAGATGGGCCCAATGGCCGACGTTGTCGACCCTCGCTCCGTCCAGCTGCTCTACCCCGGCGCCGAGATCCCTGAAAAAGAACATTCCCATCAGCACCAGGGAGCTCATGCGGATCTTGATGCTGATGGGGAGCAGGCCGAAGATGGGGATCGGCCACACCATGCGGGTGGCGTAGCAGCGCACGGCAACCACTCCCATGATGCCGGAGATGGCGCCCGAGGCACCGAGCGAGTGCACCTCTCCCTGGGTCGCCTGGTAGATCATCGTCGACACGATCGAGCCCAGGGCCCCGGTGAGGAAGTAGAGGCTCAGAAATTTCAACGTACCGACCCGCTTCTCCAGGACCGTGCCCACCCCCAAGAGAAAGACCATGTTCCCCCCGAGGTGGGAGAGGTCGGCATGGAGGAACATGCTGGTCAGAAGGCTCATGGGATGCACCAGCGAGCGCGACCCAAGCGGGGGGTAAACGAGGTCACCCAGCGTGCCGTACATCGATGAGCCCAGCATGATCAAGGTAGCAATGAAAGCGACGATATTGAGCAGAATGAGGGTGGAAGTGCCACGCGGTATCTCCTCTCTTGCCGACAGGTTCTCCGTCTGGGGGGCGGGAATGAGAGTGATATTGCGCCGCACCAGACCGAGGACGCTCTCGCCGGTGGAGGCCGACCAGGCCAGGAGGACGGGCAGAAAGAAGATCGGCAGCACGAAATAGAGGGCAAATGTCGAGAGCGGCGCGAGGGCTTGCCTGGCAAAGGCGACGGCGGCGGCCACCGCCAAAGCCTTGAGAGCGTAGGCATACTCGGGCGACCATTCGAGCCGTGGGGAGAGCCTTACCCAGAAGGGGTAGAAGGTGGGCATCGCGGTCTGCCCTGTCGGGAACTGCTTGGAGAGAGCCACCCACCCCTGGTGGAAGGTTGGGATCGCGTTCTGGACCTTGGTGCGCGCAATCATCCCTGTACCCGATCTCATTCTCGATTGTGGGCTGGGCCCTCTACCGCGGGCCCGGGGTTCAAGGTGTGTTTGTCCGCGACTCCCGACCGGCCGCGGCTGAATCAGGGTCACACAAAGGACTGTCAGAACCTGACAGATGCAGCTCCCAAATTCCGTCTAGATAGGTGTGGGTGTTAAATCGAATTCAAATCTCTTGGCGCCTACTCGCGAAGTCGCAGAAAGGTATCAATAATGGTACACTTATCGAAGACGATGAAGAAGAAACACCTGGGGAGTGGGTTCGATGATTTTCTGGCCGACGAGGGGTTCCTCGATCACGCGGAGGCCGTCGCTACCAAGCGTGTCTTAGCCTTCCAGATTGCCGAGGCGATGAAGGAGCGTCGTCTCACCAAGGCCGCCATGGCGCGTGCCATGCGCACGAGCCGAGCCGCTTTGGATCGCCTGCTCGACCCCAAAGTTCCTTCGGTGACCCTTCTCACCCTGAAACGTGCCGCCAGAGTGCTCGGCAAGAAGCTACAGATCGAGCTTCGCTAGCTCACCGGAGCTCATTTCCGAGCCGAGGGCCTGCT
>JBAUDS010000004.1:0-3756 GCA_049678185.1 Thermoanaerobaculia bacterium | reverse complement strand
CGAC
This sequence comes from Thermoanaerobaculia bacterium, assembly GCA_049678185.1. GTDB lineage: Bacteria > Acidobacteriota > Thermoanaerobaculia > Multivoradales > JAHEKO01 > M0029. Next base: position 3,752 of record JBAUDS010000004.1, on the reverse strand, counting down.
GCCAGCAAGGCGGAGCGCGCCGACCGCATTCTCTACTTCGATCGGGGGCGCCTGACCACGGCCGACCCGCGGGCCCGGGCTCGAGTGGAGACGCGGTAATGATCCTGCGGATGCTTCCTTTCGTCTGGAAGAATCTCTGGCGCAACAAGCGCCGATCCATCCTGACGATCTTCGGTGTGGCCGTGGCCATCTTTGTCATAACCGCGCTCGGCGCCGCCATTGCCGGCATGACTTTCCCTATCCGCGAGGTGGGCGCCACCAGCCTGCTCAAGGTGCGCGAAAAGAGTCGGGCCAACGTGCTGGCAAGCCGGCTGCCGCAGGCCTACGAGAACCGTGTGGCCGAGCTGCCGGGCGTCGCCGGTGCAACGGGGGTGCTGTCGGGATTGGCCGTTCTCGGCGAAGAGGGAGTTCACATCTTTGTGCGCGGTGTCGATCCCGCCCGCTTTCGCGAGGTACGGAATCTACAGATCGACCCCGAAGCCTGGGCCACCTTTGTCGGTGACCGCAAGGCCGCCCTGGCCGGCCACCGCCTGATGCGACGAATGGGATGGAGCGTCGGAGACGAGATCGAGATCTCGATGCTCGGGCTGCGAGTGCGAATCGTGGGCGCCATCCCCGAGCAGGGCATCGACCTCGAGAGTCATCTGCTGGTCCAGCGCGAGAATCTCCAGATCGCGCGTGAAGCCGAATACCAGGTGAGCTATGTCCTGGTGGAGCCGGCCGCAGGCAAACCACCCACCGAGGTCGCTGCCGAGATCGACGAATACATGGCGGCCTCGCCGGTGGCGACCAAGACCGCGACCTCGGCGGCCTTTGCCGAGGCGGTGGTCGAGGACTTCATGGGTTTTGTCGACTATCTCGAGATCATGAAGTGGATCGCCGTTCTGATCACGGTCCTCGGCGCCGCCAACGCCATCGCCATGAGCGTGCGGGACCGCACCCAGGAGATCGGAGCGCTCAAGGCGCTGGGGTTCAAGCCCAATCTGATCTCGACCCTGGTGCTGCTGGAGTCGACCGGGCTGGCGCTGATCGGTGCGGTTCTGGGCATCGCCCTGGCGGGATGGGCGATCGGCAGCACCGCCGGCGAGCTCGCCGGTCTAGAGCTGACCGGCTGGGATGTGGCTCTGAGTCTGGCCATCGCCGTCTTTGTGGGATTGGCCGGGGGAGCGGCACCCGCGGTGGCCGCCGCCAGACTCCGTCCGGTGGAGGCGCTGCGCATCATCGACTAGCGAAGAAGGGGATCACATGCTGCCGCTGACCTATGTCCTGAGAAACCTTAGACGCCGCCGTCTGCGTACGGGGCTGACCATCGCCGGGATCGCCCTGGTGGTGGCGGTCTACTTCCTCATGAGCTCGGTGGCCGAGACCATGGTCCGCAGCTTCCGCTCGACCGGGGCACCGGAGGAGCTGGTGATCGTCCAGGCCGGTGCCATGCTTGTCGACTACTCCAACATCGACCGGTCCTCCCTGACCTATGTCCAGACTCTCGATGGCGTCGCCAGCGAAGACGGCCAGCCGCTGGTGGCTCCCGAGCTGGCTCTCCCCAGCATCATCCTGGTCGACGGCAGCGAGCAGAAAGCCGGAGTTCGGGGGGTGACCGCCATGGCCCCCGCCGTCTACCGACAGGTCGATCTCACCGCCGGTGACTGGCCGGGCCCCGGGCACCGGGCAGCCATCGGCCACAGCCTGGCCGCCAAGCTGGGCGTAGAGCTTGGGGACATTCTCGAGATCGAAGGGGATCGCTTCAGAATCGCCGGTCTGCTCGATGCGGGGGGCCGGGTCTACGACCAGGAGGTGTGGGTCGACCTCGAGGAGCTCGCCGCCGCCGCCAACCGCAAGACCTACTCCAGCTACACACTCCGTGCCGAGAACGCGGGCGTCGTTCCCGACATCATCGAGACGATTAGCGAAAACCGCCGCTTCCCGTTGAGCGCCCAGGATGCTCCCCGGTTCTACCGGCGAACCGCCGGCATGGCCAGCTTTATGGCCTCGCTGGGCAAGATGATCGCCATGATAGTGGCCATCGGAGCGGTTTTTGGCGGCATGAACACCATGTATGCGGCGGTCGCCGCTCGGCGGCGGGAGATCGCCGTGCTCCGCGCCCTCGGCTATCGCAAGGCGTCGATTCTGGGCGCCTTTCTCGTCGAGTCACTCCTCATCTCGCTGGCCGCCGGAGTGTTGGGAGTCCTGCTGGGAATGGTCATTGCGCTGTCGCCGATCGAGCTCCCCTACTCCGCCAGCGGCATGGTCAGCCTTGGCTCCTCCCAGGCGATTTCCGCCCTCTTGCTGGCGGCGATCATCGGACTCGTTGGCGGCGGGCTGCCAGCCATCCAAGCCGCCCGCACCGCGGTGGTTCAAGAGCTTCGTTAGCGCGGGGACCCACTACGCTAGAGTTGCCAAATGGGGCCTAGCCGCCACCTCCAGGCTCGAGCTTTGCCACTCGTGGTGGGCAGCTACGCCGCCGCCGCGGTCCTATCCCTTTTCATCTCGGCCCAATTCCTGCGCCGAAGCCCGACGTGGGGCGATCTGGGTCTCTGGATCGGCCTGGGGGTAGTCGCTGGCCTCCTCGTGACCAGAGCCAAAGGTCTCAGCTATAGCCACTTTTGGCAGATCTTCTGGCTCTGCCTCGGTGTGCTCGCTCTGGTCAACCTCTTTGCTCGCTTCGTCCCGATCCATCGCTACGGCGATGCCAAGTACATCGCGCGGTACATCGTCCAGGACACCACGATGGCCCGTTGGCTGGCCGGCACCGCGGCCCTCTCCTGGTTACACGAGGCGATCTTCAAGATTCCGGCTGTTTCGCAAATAGCGCCGGCGGCCAAGGTGACGGCTGTCTATCTGATCCGCTTGGTCGGCATTCTGGTCATGGTAGTCGGCACCGTAACGCTCCATCGCCGCTGGCCGGATCGACTCTCCATTGCTCTGCCCACACTCCTCCCCATCTGGCTGCTGTTCAGCGTCGGCTATCTCGAGTACTACCCGCTTATTGCCGTGGCACTGGTGGCCGCCCTGGCCTGGATCTTCGACCGGCCGCTGGCAGACCGGGACCCGTATAGGGTCGGAGCCCTTGCGGCAGCCCTGTTTCCTCTCCTCTATGTCGCCTACGCCCCAGTCTCCTTGCTGATCCTTCTGTTCTACGGCATCGCCAGACCCTCGAAGGCCCTGCGAGCTGTCGCCACCGCCGCTGTCGTGGCGGTCATCGGCATCGTTATTTTCTGGCCACAAGGTGTGGGGGCTTTTATCAACGCCCTCTATTCGTCGCTCAACCTCGGCGAGCACAACATTCTCTTCAAGCCCTACAGCGGCCACGCCGCCGGCCCCGATTCGGTGCTGTTTACCTGGTCGTACACGCTCTCGACCCAGCATCTAAAGCATCTCGGCTTCATGTGGCACTTCGGTGCGGGAACCATGATGGCGCTGCTCTTTCTCGCGGGATCGGTGCTTCTGCTGCTGAGACACGGGAGACAAACGGTCGAGCTCGCCCGCTACAAGCGATCCTGGTTGGGGCTTGCTCTGATCGGCTGGCACCTCTTCTACATGTTGCGAATGATCCCAAAGCTCGGGCCGGCGAGAGACGTCGACCTCTTCTTCAACGTCTACATCGTTGTCGCTTTCTTCGCCGGGCTCTTACTCGATCGAGGTCTCGACCCCGACGACAGTCGACGCGAGCTGGCAACGCTGGTCGTGCTCGCTATCGCCCTTGGCAGTCTGGCGGCGTTGGGGAGCCAGTTGGCCATTCACGGCATCCGCCC
>JBAUDS010000003.1:0-7340 GCA_049678185.1 Thermoanaerobaculia bacterium | reverse complement strand
CCGTCAGTTCTCCCACAATGGCTTCTCCAGTGAGCTGTTGCCACCAGCTGTGGGTTTGCCGATCCCACATGATCAAGTCACTGCTGCGCAGATTCCCGGACACCCCAAAGTCGTAGAGCACGCCGCCCAGACGCCGGTCAAAGACTATGGCCGAGTTGCACAGAGGGCAGAAGGTGACCGCCACTGGAACCCCACCAACCACATCGTTGACGATCTCGTGCCAGGTCAAAATCTGGAGAGGATAAGCCTTGGCCTCGCCGTTGATCTCGAAAGAGATAACCGGCTCCTGATCCTCGAGCCACCGGCCTGCCTCATCAACGGTGGCGAATTCTGGTTTATCAAGGGGAGGGATGCCATCGCGTGGCACGCCTCCCGACAGTATCTCGCTGAAAGGCAGGTCGTGGCGGCTGAAATCGGTTTTCCACCCGGAGGTGGAAATCCGCGATTGCCGTAACTCCTCCCCGAAATCCGGGTCGGGTTCCACCAGCCTAGTGGACATGTTTCACCTCTTTCGGGCTGAACAGACTGGTCACGATCCTATTTTCGGCCAGGACGCGATCGCTCCAGCCAGTCGGTGTGGACGAACTCCTCTTCGGGGTCGTCCTTCCGCTGATAGGTGTGGGCGCCGAAAGCGTCCCGCTGGGCCTGGGTGAGGTTCTGCGGCAGATTCTCGGTGCGATAGCTGTCGAAGTACGCCAGGCTGGACGCGAGCCCGGCAACCGGAACCCCGTGGCGCTGGGCCAGGCCCACGACCTCGCGCCACCCCGGTTGGAGCGAGCGCATCGTGCCGCTGAACTCCTCGTCGAGCAAGAGGTTCGGCAGGTCCTTCTGGCGTGCGTAGGCCCGCATGATCGAATCCAGGAGCCGAGCACGAATGATGCAGCCTGCCTTCCAGATCCGAGCTATCTCGCTGAGGTCGATCGACCAGCCGTACTCTTCCGAGGCGGCGCCGATCAGATCCATGCCCTGGGCGTAGGCGACGATCTTGGCGGCATAAAGAGCGTCGTGGGACTTCTCCACCAGCTCGTCGGCGTCGCTGTTGACCGGGGACGCATCCGGCCCCCGCAAGATCCCACTGGCGACCCGACGTTTCTCCTTCAGGCTCGACAGCACCCGGGCGTCGATCGCCGCGGCGATGCTCGGCACCGGCACGCCGAGCTCCAACGCCACCTGGACGGTCCAGCGGCCGGTCCCCTTCTGCCCGGCCTTGTCCAGCACCTGATCGATGAGGAAACCGCCGGTCTTCTCGTCCCGCACAGTGAGAATCTCCGCCGTGATCTCGATCAGGAAGGACTCGAGCCGCCCCCGGTTCCACCGCCCGAAGACCTCTGCCAGCGCCTCCGGCTCGAGGCAGCCGATGCGCCGCAGCAGGTCGTACACCTCAGCGATGAACTGCATGTCCGCGTACTCGATACCGTTATGTACCATCTTGACGAAGTGCCCGGCGCCGTCCGGCCCGACATAGGTGACGCACGGCCCCGAATCGGTCCGGGCGGCAATCGACTCAAAGATGGGCCGAATCGACTGGTAGGCCTCTCGGTCTCCGCCCGGCATGATCGATGGTCCGTAACGGGCCCCCTCCTCGCCGCCCGAGACCCCGACGCCAAAGAAGCGCAGGCCCGCTTCGGCGTACTGCTTCTCCCGCCGCCGTGTGTCCAGGTACCAGGAGTTTCCGCCGTCGATGACGATGTCCCCCGGCTCCAGCAACGGCTCGAGCTGACCCATCACCGCGTCCACCGGGTCGCCCGCCTTGACCATCATCATGATCTTGCGTGGCCTCTCGAGCCCGTCGACCAACTCCGCAAGCGACCTGGCACCCACCAGACGACCGCCGGACTCTTCGACGGCGAGCGCCAACGACTCTGGACTCCGGTTGTAGCCAGCCACGGTGTAGCCGTGATCGAGCACGTTCAGGGCCAGGTTGCGACCCATCACCCCCAGCCCGATCATGCCGAGCTGCGCTCCTGCCTCACTTCCCATTTCCGTTTCCTTCTTCACTCACGTCCCCATCGGTTGTCCGGCCCTCCCGGAGCGGGAGAATATCGCAGCCTCTCCGCGGCGGCGGCGTCGACGAGCCAGCATAGCCGTCCGCTGTGAGGACGCACCCGGGCCGCCGGCAACCAGGCAGCGCCGCTCTCGATCTGCCGGAACACCTCGGCGACAGGCTCCGCCTTGGCGGCCCCGGAGACCCAGAACCGAACGGCAACCGCTTCGTTGATGGCGCGCAGTGTGAGCGTGACCCTGTGGACCGGTGCCACGGGAGCGACCGTGGCGACGACCCGCGCTTCGTGCCGGCCCAGACCCGGTGTATCGGGAAACAGGGACGCCGTGTGTCCGTCGCCGCCCATACCGAGCAGGACGAGGTCCATGGGGTCGTCACCCAGCGTCTCCGCATAGGCTCGTGCCGCGTCGTCTGGTGATCGCTCGCCCTCGATGCGATGGACGTTGCGCTCCGGGATCGGCACCCGAGCCAGCAGCTCGTCGTGGACCATGCGGTAGTTGCTCGCCGGATCCGTGGGTGGAACGCACCGTTCGTCTCCCCAGAAGACGTGCACCCTGTCCCACTCGATGCGCGACGCCAGGTCCGGCCCGGCGACGAGACGGTAGACCGGTCGCGGCGTCGATCCTCCCGCCATGGCAATACGGCAGCGCCCCGCCTCGCGGATGGCCCGCTCGACGCAGTCGGCCAGATCTTCGGCCGCACCCGAGGCCAGCGATTCGAGGTCGGGGAACCGACGGATTCGCGGTCTCGACACCAGGCCTATTCCTCTCCCTGCCAGAGGTCGGTTTCAACGATCGCCAGCAGATCCGCCTCCGGCGGACCCCAGGTGCCGGCGGCGTAGGGCCGCGCCCGGGGAGGATTCTCAAGCAGCGGCGTATAGACGCGCCATGACTCCTCGACCTCGTCGCCGTGGACGAACAGCGTCTGATCACCCGAGATCACGTCTTCGAGCAGGGTCTGGTACGCATCGGGAACCGCGGCGAAGCGATCCTGGTAGTGGAAGTGCAGTGGAATCCGCTCGAGGTGGAACGGCGTCCCCGGCGCCTTGATGTCGAGGTGAAGCGTAAATCCCTCGTCCGGCTGCAGGGTGATCACCAGCACGTCGGCGGTATCGTGCGAGCAGCCCAGCTTCTCGAAGAAGCTCACCGGCGCTTCGCGGAATCTCACGGCAATCTGGGTCATCTTGCGGGGCATGCGCTTGCCCGTGCGGAGATAGAACGGCACCCCCTGCCAGCGCCAGGAGTCAACGAACATCCTTATCGCCACGAAGGTCTCGGCTTGCGACCCGGCCGGTACCCCCTCCTCATCCAGGTAGCCCACGACCGGCTGGCCGTCGATCTCGCCGGCGGTGTACTGCCCGCGGACGACCTGCTCGCACTGGATCGGCGCCAGAGTGCGAAGCACCTTGATCTTCTCGAAACGGATCGCGTTCGCCTCGAAGCTCGAGGGGACTTCCATAGCTACCAGGGACAGCAGCTGGGTGAGGTGATTCTGGACCATGTCCCGCACCGCTCCCGAGCGGTCGTAGTACCCGGCACGCGACCCCACCCCGAGGGTCTCGCCAACGGTGATCTGGATGCTGTCGACCCGATCACGGTTCCAGGCCGACTCGATGAGCGCGTTGGACAGACGGAACACCAGCAGGTTCTGGACCGTCTCCTTCCCCAGGTAGTGATCGATGCGATAGACCTGCTGTTCCGAGAAGTAACGGTGAATGAGATGGTTGAGCTCCCGTGCCGAAGCCAGGTCCCTGCCGAACGGTTTCTCCACCACCAAGCGGGTCCAGCCGCGGCTCTGGTTGAGCTCGGCGGCGCCGAGGCCCTCGATCACCGGCGGCAACGCCCCCGGCGGCAACGCCAGGTAGAACACCCTATTCGACGGTAGATCGTGGGCAAGCTCCAGGCTCTCCAGGCGCTCGCCCAGGGCCTGGAACTCCTCCGCCCCGCCCTGACCCAGGGCCTGGTAGTGCAGCCGGTCGTCACAGAAGGCCGCAATCGCCTCCGCCGAGAGGTCGGTCTGGGCCAGCGCCATCCGCACCACCCGGCGGAAGTCTTCACCGGAGAGCTCGCCTCGACCGGTGCCCAGGACCTGGGTCCGCGGGTGGAGGTGGCCCTCTTGGGCCAGTCGGCAGAGCGCCGGCAGCAGCTTTCTCCGGGACAGATCACCGGTGCCACCGAAGATACAGAACAGGACGGGTTCCGGAGTTGACATGAGCGAGCTCCTGTGTCTTTCGGACCTGACGCTCTGAAACGAGTCCAGTTTGTGACGTTGTTGCACTATTCCTTGCCGTCCAGAAAATGCTCCAACTGGGCTACGTCGTTGGTGGGAAGTCGGCAGGCGTAGTTCTCGCAGATATAGGCCGTGGTCTTGCCCTCGAGTCTCTCTAGCGAGCCATAGAAGTCGCTGGCCTTGCCGAGTCGCTGCGCGTCACCGCCCTCCACCAAGAGCAGGATCTTACGCGGAAGAAACCGACGGTAAACCGCGCTCACCATCTCTTGCGTCTCCTCCGCGTCGGCGGATCCGACCAACACGATCTGCTGAGGAGGTTCAGAAGCAAAGCCGACCGTAGCCAGCATCTGGGGCATGGCAACGGGACTGGTTTCGAGCAGACCGCTGACCGCGCCGATCGTGCGCTCGGCCAGCTCCCGCCATTCGGGTCGATCCAGAATCCATCCCAGGCGCAGCAGATTGTTGGCAGCGACGGAATTGCCCGACGGCTCGGCGCCGTCGTGCACTTCGCGGGTGCGCAGAATGATCGAGTCGTCCTCGCCCGAGGTGTCGTAGTAGCCGACACCCTCCCGGTCCCAGAACTTCTCGTTCTGGCTCTGGGTCAGCCGCGTCGCCCACTCGAGCCAGCGCTCGTCGAAATCCGCCTCATAGAGATCGAGCAAACCTTGAGTAAGGTAGGCATAGTCCTCCAGATGTGCAGGGTGGCGGGCTTCGCCATCTCTGTAGCGTCGCAGTAGGGTGTCGGAGTCCCGATCGTAAAGCTCCTCCTCGAGGAACTCGGCCGCTCGTGTCGCGGCCGTGATGTAGCGGTCGTCATCGACTACTCGGCTGGCGCGGGCGAAGGCCGAGATCATGAGGCCGTTCCACGCCGTGATGATCTTGTCGTCGAGATGGGGTCGAGGTCGCTGTGCACGGGCTTCGAGAAGAGCCGCTTTTCCACGCTCCAGGACTTCGGTGATCTCGGTTTCGGATCGATCGAAGCGCTGCGCCGCCTGTGCCGACGTCAGCGCCTGGTACAACACGTTGCGGTTCCCCAGCTCGCCCGTGGGGTCACTAATGCTGTTGCCAGCTTCGGTAACCCCGAAGGTGTCGAGAAGGACGGGAGCCGTGTCGCCATCCAGTATCTCCGTGATCTCATCTCGAGTCCATATGTAGAAGGCGCCCTCTTCCTTCTCATCGGGGCGTGCCGGATCCATGGCACTATCTGCGTCCTCTGCGGAGTAGAAGCCTCCCGCGGAATCGGTCATGTCTCGCAACACGTAATCCAGGATGTTCGTCGCCACCTCTGCAAAGAAGCGGTCCCCGGTGATCTGAAAGGCCTCCAAGTACGAGAGGACGAGCTGCGCCTGGTCGTAGAGCATCTTCTCGAAGTGCGGGACCCGCCAAAAGGCATCGACGGAGTACCTGTGAAAGCCGCCACCCAGATGGTCGTACATGCCGCCCGCCCACATCTTCTCCAGAGTATCCAGGGTCATCCTCAGGGCGGGGCCCTTGCCGCTCCTAGCCCAATAGCGCAATAGGAAGTTGAAGGTCGACGGCCGGGGAAACTTCGGTGCGCTGCTAAAGCCGCCTTGGTCGCCATCAAAGCTCCTGCTGAATTGGGCGTAGCCCCGGTCCAGTGCAGCGTTGAGCGATTCCGCTCGTTCACCTGCTGCGATGCCATCCGCGCCGATGCTGGCAGTGCCTTGTTGGGTGAGGGTCTGGAAGATCTTCTCGCTCGAAGCTTCGACCTCCTGCCGCCGCTGCTTCCAGGTGTCGCTGATGCTCTGCAGCGTCTCTGGAAAGCCAGGTCGACCGTGGAGTGGTTCCGGCGGAAAGTAGGTGCCGCCGAAAAACGGCTTCAAGTTGGGAGTCAACCACACAGAGAGAGGCCACCCTCCATGCCCGGTAAGGGCCTGGACAGTGGTCATGTACACCCGGTCGACATCCGGGCGCTCTTCGCGGTCGACCTTGATGTTGACGTACAGCTCGTTCATCAGCGCCGCAATCTTCTCGTTCTCGAAAGACTCGCGCTCCATGACGTGACACCAGTGGCACGTGGAGTAGCCGATGGAAAGGAAGATCGGTTTGTCCTCCTGCCGCGCCTTTTCGAAGGCCTCTTCGCCCCAGGGATACCAGTCGACCGGGTTGTGGGCGTGTTGGAGCAGGTAGGGACTCTTCTCGTCGATCAGGCGATTGGCCATCAGTTGTGCCTCTCTGGTAGTTAGTCAGGGCATGGGTTGGTGGTCGCGATACTAGCAGTGGCCCGGTTTTCTATAGGGGCATGGATAGAATGTCCTTGCCGATGCACGAAGTCGATCCAGAGATCCTTGACAGCTTTCGCCGGTGGGGCTACCTGCAAGCCGATCTCGACTGGTTAGGCCGTCTCGAGCCCGCCCCTCACAACGAGCTCGCTTGGGATCATCCCGATGTCGAGCGGATCCGGCAGTGGTACTGCGGCACACTGGCCGTGGAGTTCATGCACATCCCCGACCCCGACCGCCGGGCCTGGATCCAGAGCCAGGTGGAGTCGGAGCACGAGACCAGCGACACCTGGCACGTGCTGCGCGGTCTCATGCGGGCATCGCTTCTGGAAGAGGTCCTGCAAAAGCGGTACATCGGCACCAAGAGATTCTCCGTCGAGGGTCACGAGGCGCTGATTCCGTTCCTGGAAGAGACCTTCGAACAGGCAGCCGCGCGGAAGGCGGAGGCCGTGGTGCTGGCAATGAGCCACCGGGGCAGGCTCAACGTCATGGTCAACTCCTTGGGTGTTCATCCGAGAGATCTATTCGCGGGCTTCGAGGATGTGGATCCCCGCAGCGTCATGGGGGCGGGCGATGTGAGATACCACCTGGGTGCCACGGGCACTTTCGAGTCTGGCAGCGGCCACAAGGTCGATCTCCACCTGGTCTCGAACCCGAGCCACCTGGAAGCGGTCGCACCTGTCGCCGTGGGCCGCGCCAAAGCCAAGCAGATTCGCGTGGGTGATACCCGAGGCCATAAGGTTCTGCCTTTGATTCTCCATGGTGATGCAGCCATGGCCGGCCAGGGCATCACCGCCGAGACATTCAATCTGGCCAGTCTGGAGGGTTTCTCTGTCGGCGGCTCGCTGCATGTGGTGGTCAACAAC
>JBAUDS010000002.1:0-6515 GCA_049678185.1 Thermoanaerobaculia bacterium | reverse complement strand
GGCTAACAGACCTGGTCAGACTAGTCAATTAAGTCGTGACAGCCGATACCCGCATTCACGCAGAGTCAAACCTGCGGATCTTGCAAAAAGCCTGAAGAATGGCCTAATATCCCCTACTCCGGCCGCGGCCGGGGCCCACCAGAAGCCGACGTAGCTCAGCTGGTAGAGCAGCTGATTCGTAATCAGCAGGTCAGCGGTTCGAGTCCGCTCGTCGGCTCCATAAGTTCAATGAAATCAGTGATTTGCAGGAACCGCCGTAGGGGTCGAAAACGGCTCCCCTGCCATGGGGTTGCCATGGGGTCACAAAGGCCCGGTTTCGAGAGGGTAAGGCAGAGGGTTGATCCTAGTGTAAATCGTCGGTCCCACGGGCGGTGAGAACCGCTTCCCGTCAGTTCGCCTCGTTAGCGGTCTACAGGTGGCCGAGCCAAACACTCTCGGTGGCATCCTTCGCCAGAGAAGGTCCCACGGATCTAACCCGTTCGGCCCACGATTGGGGCCTTACGGCTCGACCAGGTGAAGCCTCGTCTCGGTCAGCCAGGCCGGCCTTTGGGCCTCGCTCGGTGCGCCAACCTCAGAGTCAACCTCTTCATCCGACGGCGGTGGAGGCCAGGCGAGTAGATCAGCCAGGGTCTGGCGGACGACGATCTGCTCTGGCGTGACGTTGATGGTCGTCAGGTCCTGAAGCAGCAGCACAGGGCCATCATAGGTAGTGCGCCAACGCTCGAAAAGCGGGTCGATCAGCTCATCGTCCAGGGCGAAGTGCATCCCCACTCCCAGGTGTGGCTTGGCGATGTCGAACACTGCGCCCAATTCTGCCGGTGTCGTGTGCTCCATCATGATGAGCCTGGAGTGTTCAATCGGAACGAAGTTCTTCTCCGCGAACTCTTCAGCAGACGGCATGATCTCGTGAATGAACACGTCCGCGCCCTTGGACTGCTCGGCCTCGAAGGTGCTCGGCGCACTGTCGGCGGTGTAAGCGAGAGACAGACCGTTCCACTCCAGCCGGTAACCTACCGAGCCGAAGATCACGTGGATCACCGGGAAGGCCCAGATCTTGACGCCGTTCTCGTCGTAGACGAGTTGGCGCGGTCGTTCCGGGCTGAACGCCCTGTAGTCGAACGGGTGCGGAATGATTCTTGTTCCGCCTGTCGGTAGCACGTGCTGCTTGCTCTGGACGTGCCACTCGGCCGCCTTCCTGACGTTCTCCGCAAACGCCGTGATACCCAGATCCTCCGTGTAGCCCGAGGAGCCCCACAAATGAAGCGGTACATTGCGAGCCCAGCCCATCGCGTCGAAGAGGGCGAAGATTCCGCCGGCGTGATCGAGGTGAAGGTGCGTGATGAAGACCTTGTCGAGCTCAGCGGGATGCACGCCCAGGGCGAAAAGGTTCGCGACCGTTCCACTACCCACGTCAAAGATGAACAGGTCACCGTTTCCCAGTTCGACCAGCAGACAGGACGCTGCTTGGCCGATGCGCAGCGGCGCGGGACCATAAGACCCACAGGCTGTGATTCTCATCTCGTTCTCGGCAAGACTCTCTTCCCCCGGAACGTAGTGCTCCGGGTACTCCTTCAGAGAGGCTCCCGCCGTCTTGGCGACTACCGGTGTCTTCGTTATGGGTATTCCGGCAAGAGGCAGCGGGTAACCACCCGGCGTGGTTCCCGGTTCCCTCGGGAAGCGGTAGCCCTCCGTTCCTTCAGCGGCAACGGCGGTATCCGTTCGGGCGACGCCATCTTCTGCAATGGCGCACGCCGCGCAGGGCAGGATCAGACTGAGCGTGAGTCCAAGCTGCCAGGTACCTCGGCTCGCTCTCCAATGGGCCATGTTCGGTCCCTCCAGTCGCTTTGCATCTTGCCTATGGAACTCCTTCGCAGAACTCGCATCCTACACGCTGGTGAACTGCATGCTGTACTTTCCACCACAGAACGTGCACCACTGAGATCTCGAGCAGCCCGAAAGCCTAGTCCAACGGCCTCCGTCACCGGGAGGAAGACGACATCAGGACACCTTCCGGGGCAAGAGACGCCAACTCTGATCCACAACTCTTGACAATTGCTCCCAAGACGCGAAGAAGATAAAGAGCCCCGGTCGCGTCTTGGTGACGAGCGTGGCAGGCTACTCGGCGCGCCGATCAAGCGGGCGTCAATCTGAGCCCAATATCTGCCAGCGATAGAGCGGCCTAGGCCTCGAACTACTGATCTGATATCAGTAGGTCAGCAGGTCGAGTCACAGCAGATCGTTCGCTAGATCGATCAGGGTGTCGGTCGTATCGCTCATCCTGCAGCCCCCATTAGCCTAAACAAGGCTTCGCACCTTGCCGACAGGGGTCTTTCGAGCCTGCCAGAGCTCGTACTGCGACTGGAGGTTGACCCAGAATTCCGGGCTCGTATCGCAGCCTTTGGCCAACCGATAAGCCATGGCAGGACTGACCACGGCACGCTGATTCAACAGGGCTGACAGCGTCTTTCGAGTAACACCAAGCGCCTTGGCCGCCTCGGTCACTGTCAACTCGAGGGGCTCGAGATAATCCGTTCGAAGAACCTCGCCGGGATGAGGAGGATCGTGCATCATCTGTTCGTACCTCGTTGGTGGTAGTCCTGCTAGCTCACTTCATCACGGACTGTGTGAGCAGCCCGCGTTAGGTTGCAGAATATGCCGTTCGTTAGTAAAATACAAACACCTTGCTAAGGTGGCAACCATGAAGCGCACCCTTTCCGAGAACGAAGCCAAGGTCGTCCTCGACCTGGAGTGGCGAGGCCAGAGGATTGTAACCCTCCCCGAGCTCAGGGAAGTACTGGGCGCCTCGGAGAGTTACGCCCGACACTTGGCTCACCGGCTGGTGACAAAAGGGTGGTTCGAGCGCCTGCGTCCAGGCGTCTTCCAACTCGTGCCGGCTGACCGGGGCCGGGAGGGCGTGGCTGACACGCACCCCCTCGCCGCCGGGGTGGTGCTCGTCTCCCCGTACTTCTATTCCTTTGGCACCGCCTGTACCCACCACGGGCTCACCGAGCAGGTGTTCGCCGAGGTCTACCTGGCCTGCCAAGAGCGCCGTCGATCGCAGACCATCCGCGGCATGCGGTATCTCCTCGTGCATGTTCCACCAGAGCGCTTCTTCGGCTTCAAGGAGGTCCCGGTTCTGGACCAGCCGGTTCAAATGGCGACGATAGAGCGGGCGCTCCTCGACGCCATCGACCGTCCCCGGTATGCCGGCGGCATCGTCGAGGTCTCTGGAATCGTGGCGCGAGCTTCATCGCGAGTTTCGTGGGACTCGGTCCTCGAGCTTGTCTGCAGATGGAGTTCGTCGGCGCTAGTACAGCGGCTGGGTTGCTTCCTCGATCTCAACCAAGCAGAGGTGCCGGATAGCGTACGCTCTTCCCTCCTCGAGCTCGTACGACCCAAGAGCAAAATCCTGCTCGGCTCCCGGCGCAAGTGGGGCACCACCGGCAAGCTTGTTCGACCGTGGAACGTAGTGGAGAACGTCTCCCGTGACTTGCTCCTACCGAAAGAAGCGCGGCCTCGGCGGCGAGTGATCTTGCGTAGAGAGGAAAGTGATCGGTGATCGCGGGCAAGTTCGTCGACCTCTACGCACGCAACAGCGGCCTGCGTGACAAGCTTGTCGCCGAACGCGACGTGGTGCTGACATACGCTCTTCACGCTCTGCTGGATGACGGCGTGGCCGGGCATCTGGCTTTCAAGGGCGGTACCTGTCTGCGCAAGTTGATATTCGGCTCTGCAGGTCGTTTTTCCGAAGATCTCGACTTCACGCTGGCCAGCGATGAGCCCGACGATGAGGTGCTCACCAATCTCATCGAAGTCTTCAACCGCGATCACTACGGAATCACCTTCACTCTTGACGAGTACTACAAAACGGATGAAGAGACGTCGTTCGGCGGAGATGTCTTGTACAAACATTCGTGGAACCCAGCCGGTCGTTTTCGACTTCAGGTGAGCCTTCGTGAGCGCCCGACGCTGCCGGTGGTTTCCAAGGCGATGCAGCACCAGGCCTACTTCAGCCATCTGGAGTTCGACCTTTTTGAAGTGCCGTCGATGGAGGCAATCGAGATGATTGCCGAGAAGGTGCGGGCCGCTTTCCAGCGCACCAAAGTCCGTGATCTTTACGATCTCCACCGCTTCGCATCTACTCCCTTCAACGGCGAGCTGCTTCGGCGATTGGTGGTGCTGAAGCTCTGGCAGGTGCGCGACCCGTTCGATCCCCAGGCCTTCTTCTCCAAGCTACGAGGCGGCGACTACGACTGGGAGAACGTTCAGCGTCTCGTTCGGGCCTCCCATCGCATCGAGCCCGAGGCGATAGTCGCCTCAGTAGAGTCCCGCTTCCAAGTGCTCAACGAGCTCACCGAGCTCGAGCAGGAGGTTACGGAGGACGCAAAAAGCGGCTGGAATGAACCGCTCGCGGAGCAGCTACGAGCCCTCATCCGAGAGCTCGCGGCTCGGGATCAAGTCTGAAGACAACAAACTCGAGCGCGTTGGCGCACACCGATTCAAAGTCTTGTATTGAGAAGCCTGTCACCGAATTCGCCGACGTGGCTCAGTTGCGGTTCGCGTCGTGGACCAGGCGACCGTTGAAGTAGGTCTGCAGGACCTCGGTTTCGCTGAGGTCGGCCGGTGGGATCTCGAACAGGTTGTGGTTCAGCACGATGAAGATCGCCCGCTTGCCGGCTTCCAAGGAGCCGAACTCCTCTTCCATGTAGAGCCCGTACGCGCCGGTCAGGGTCGCTGCCTCGAGCGCCTCTTCCAGGCTGATCGCGGAGTGGGCCCCCAACGTGCCCGGCGCCTCTCCCCAGGGATTCATTCGAGTGGTCCAGACCTCGATGTTGGACCAGGGATTATCCGGGCCGACCGGGAAATCCGAGGCCACCATGAAATTCGCCCCGGCATCGATCAGCCCACGGGCCGGGAAGAACTGCTCGTGGCGGTCACCGTAGTGATGCTTGTAGGCATCGTGAAACGCCATCGGCGCTGCGACGGTCGGCGACACGTCGACCACCATGTCCAACGGCTTCACGCGACCCAGATCGGAAGGATCCACCATCACCGTGTGGCTCATGTGGTGGCGCACGCCATTCTTGCCGTGCGTTTCCTGCGCGGCCTCGACCGCCTCCAAGACAGCCCGAGCGGCTGCATCGCCGGTGACATGGGTCATCGTCGTGATGCCGTTCTCGGTCCAGAACGCGAACTCCTCAAGGAACAGGTCCGGGTCCATCTGTAGCTGGCTGCGATTCCCGGGGTCATTCTCGTAGTCCTCGAGCAAGAAGGAGGTCTTGCTCGCCGGCGCTCCGTCGGCGTAGTACTTCACCACGCCGGCGGATACGTTCTCGGTGGCGATGTTCTTTGAATCGAGGATCTGTTGGCGAATCAGGTCCAGGTCCGGGTCTCTCTGCGCAACGTAGGAGGTACGCCAGTGAAAGGCCAAGCTGTGGTACGCATCGAGCTCCCCAGCCTGATCCGCCGCCAGCGTCATGTCCAAGTGGTCCTGCGTGATGCCGCCGATGCGCACGGCGGTTATGCCGAGTCCATTGATTCGCGCCACGTGATGCCTGATCCCGGCCGCGATCGAGTCCTTGCTCGGCCTGTTCTTCAGGGCCCAGAAGAGCTGCATGGCGCTCTCGTGCACGCCACCGATGGGCTCCATCGATCCGGGCTTTCGACCGATGACGCCGTACTCGGGGTCCGGCGTATCGGCGGAGATCCCGGCGGCCTCGAACGCCTTGGAGTTCCCCCAGAATGCGTGACCGCCAGAGCTCAGCACGATGATCGGGCGATCGCGGTCGGCTTCGTCCAGCAGTTCCTTGGGTCCGTTGTTGCCGGGGAACATGCCGTCTGGAAAGTCCTCCGCGTAGATCAACGGCAGATCGGGATGGGCATCCGCGAATTCCTTGACGGCAGCGACGATGGCTTCCGGACTCGCTTTCGCCTCCTCGGCAATCGCCAACGCGTCGGGATCCATGGCTGTGGTCGAGATGTCGATCCCGTGATTATGCAGGTCGTTGATGCCGGGCATCACGAACCTGCCGCCCAGATCGACGACCTGAGTACCGTCGCCGGTCACGGCCTCGACGTCGGCGCCGGAGCCGACGACCAGGAGCCTGCCGTCCTTCACGGCCAGGGCCTCGGCCCAGGGCTGGGCTTCGTCGACGGTGTAGATCTTGCCGTTGGTGTAGACGGTGTCAGCGACTTCGCCGCCAGGCTGCGGGGCCGCACAGCCGAAAAGGACAATCAGGGCCAGCATAGTGGCAAGGAACGTGCACTTCGGGGTACCCATAGCGAGACTCCTCCTTAGCTATGGAAAATCTGCTCAGCAGACTTCCTATGGGAAAGGGGGGCGATTATACCTGTCGGCAGCGGCCTGGCAACTTCCGGGGCAAGAGACGCCCCTTCTGATCCACAACTCTTGACAATTGCTCCCAAGACGCAAAGAAGAAAAAGGGCCCCGGTCGCCTCTTGGTGACGAGCGAGGCAGGCCACTCGTCGCGCCAATCAGATTGCGTCAAATAGAG
>JBAUDS010000001.1:0-2486 GCA_049678185.1 Thermoanaerobaculia bacterium | reverse complement strand
TTCGCCCCAATCTGGCTAATCGCTCAGCTTGGGCGCCTCCAGGCACCCGAAAACGTGGTGCGCAGGGGGAACTTCGAAAAGCGATTGCCTATCCGGTCGATTGCCTATCCGGTTGAGTCGGTTCTCGGGCGCCGACCCGTCGCAGCCGATCGGAGCAGTCGCAACCGCCAACACCAACGGAGTCAGCGGCGCGTGCTCCGGAGGCTCGGATACCGCCGCCTATGCGGTGAATCTGACGACCTCTGCCGCCAACGCCTTTGTTTACAGCGCGGTGGGGATTCGCCGCAAGAGCCATTCAGCCGGGGCGGGCTTTACCGAGATCGACGAGATCCACGGTGGCAGCGGCGGCTCGACAGCTGGGGTGGCGACACAAGGGATGGCAGCGGAAACCCCGGGAGCGCAGACGGTCAACGGCTCGGTGAGCAGCTCGGTCGACTGGGGAGTGGTGGCGCTGGAGATCCAGCCACTGTAACTCGGAAGGCAGGCTGTCTCCACCGCTCAGCACGGTGACAACAAGGCCAATGTGCTGATACCTCGCCATGGAGGCTCCTCGTTTCGGCCACCTGAGAACGGTGGACGAGCTCCGAGGTCCTACTCCCAGCCCTCGGGGAGATCCGCCTGACGTTCGAGGCGCCCGAGCGAGGCGTATTGCTCATTCGTGAACCGGAGCGCGACGGCCCGCCCGTCGTCGTCGAGCTCGAACTCGATGGAGACGGGTTCGGGTTGGTGATCGGAAACCCAGGCCTGCTCGAACTCCGTTTCGGAGAGGGTCTTCAGGTGCCAGGGTGCGACGTCGCCGAACATGGCGCCGAGCGCAAGATGCCCCGGGGGGACCTCGGGAGCCTGCTCCGCATAGGCCGGCCGCTTGGCTTCGGCAACGAACCACTGTCGATCGGGTCGGTCGGCCGAAGCGTACAGGCCGTAATAGCGCGACGGATCTGCCAGCGGTTCGCCGAGTCGGTGGTGGCCGGCCGTCGGGGCCGCAGCTGCCGCATCCGGGGTCTTCTCCGCCCCGCCGGCGGCCGCTTCTCGGGTCGGGGGTTCCGGCGCGGCTCTGATGTCGCCAGAGGGAGATTCCCCCGACCCTCCGCAGGCAACGAGGGCTCCTACGAGAAGAAGCGAGACAAGTTCTGGTGGCGTCGTTCTGAGCTGGACCATAGGGCCTCCCGTACGGTCGATGCTGCGTTTCTGTCTTTACTCGGTCGAGCGGAGCCTATCAGCGGTTCGCCTTCGTCTCGCTGGGTGGAGCAGTGTTGCATTCTCATCACCGACCGGAGGTGAGGCGAAGAGGCGCCACCCTCTTGTGAAAGATCGGAGAGGCAAATCTCGTCTCTATTATCCGGCCTTCCGGTAGTACGACGTGCCCTCTTCTATTATGGGGAGGAGACTCTGGCAGTCGAGATCAAGCCAGATGATCGTCGGAGCAACTCAACCACTGCCTCCGCTCCTCTGGGCTCGCGGGACTCGAGCTTGATCATGCCCCCGTGCACCTGAGCTATTCGCTGGCAAAGATTGAGCCCCAAACCGTATCCAACTCGATGCCCCCGAGCCCGGTCCATCTTGACGAACGGCTCGAATATGCGCTCTTCGCTGCCGGCCGGAATACCGATACCGTCGTCGGCCACACGCAGGGTGACCTTGTCCCCATGAGCCTCCAACTTGACGCTGACGGGAGCACTGTCTGGGCTCGAGAACTTGATCGCGTTGTCCACCAGGTTCTGGAGCAGGAGCTTGAGGAGCGCGGGATCACCCTCGACGGTGGCGTCTCCTATCGGTTCGAACTCGACGCCAGGACCCTGCGCTGCGAAGCTAGCAACCACGTCCGCGGCAATCACTCCCAGATCGACGGACTTCAGCTCACGCCGCGCCGCCCTGGAACGCATCGCTTCCCGTTCGAGCAACACGTCGATCAAGCCCTGCATCTCGCGCAAGTCACGCGCAAGGGCATCACGCTTGTCACCCTCCGGGACAAACTCGAGCGCGACCTTCATCCGGGCGATCGGCGAGCGGAGCTCGTGGCTGACATCGGCCAACAATCGCTCTCGATCATCGATCATCTCCCCCACCCGACCCGTCATCACGTTAAAGGCCTCCGCGACTCTCCCGATCTCATCATCACGCACCACCGGCACGCGAGTCTGGAGGTTTCCCTGAGCCACTGCTTCGACACCGCTCTGGAGCCATGCGAGTGGCCTCAGTTGTCGTTGCAGGAACAGGAATGCTGACCCCACGACACCGACAATCAGGGCCAGCAAACCGAGGAGCAATGGCAGCTGACCTCCCCAGAACGACCACAGCGTCCAGTAGAACGTGACCCGTGTTCCATCGGCGGAGGTTCGCACCGACTGCAACTGCGCCTTCTCCAGCTCCGGCGCGTCCGGCGACAAACGCTCTCCCTTTGAGTTGAACGCGATCGTGTCCCCGTGGGCCGGTGCGACCAGGATGATCACCCCATGCCGCATTGCCATCAGCCTGAGCCGCTCGGG